>JAFTKX010000027.1 GCA_017453045.1 Clostridia bacterium
CAAGGCTCGTAAAATAAAATCGGGTGGGATAGACCTTATCGGTCATCCCAGTCGGTTTTGTTTTACAGAAACACCGCATAACGCTGTATATAAGCCTTTAAAATAAAGGGTTAGATGCGAGTTAGCCAAGGCTCGTGAACTCGAAAAGACTTGGTAGACCTTGTCGGTCACCAAGGTTTTGAGAGTGAAACAGTTAACGCAGGCTAACGAAGTATATAAACCTTTAAAAATTAGTTCTTAGAAGAACGCTTTCTAGCCGCTTCAGCCTTTTTCTTTCTTCTTACGGAAGGCTTTTCATAATGTTCCTTCTTACGCAAGTCGCCAATAATACCGTCTCTTGAACACTTTCTCTTAAATCTTCTGAGAGCGTTATCTAAAGATTCGCTTTCACCAACTCTAACAGTAGACATTTTTCAACCCTCCTTTGCCCTTAGGCGTTTCGATAAAGCCTACACATTATACCAAACGGTAAAAACCGTGTCAAGCAATTTTAACCACTTTACGCGGGATTCCACTCCATTTTTTGTCCCGACAAGATATGAACGTGAAGGTGGGGTACGGTTTGACCCGCGTCGTCGCCCTGATTTACTACGAGCCTATAACCGTTTTCAAGGCGTAAAAGGTTGCAAAGGGTGGGAATAGTTTTTAAAATTCTTCCGAGCAAGCAAGCGTCGTCCGCCGTCATATCAGCAAGCAACTTAAAATGTTTTTTAGGTATTGCCAAATAATGATTTTTCGCTTTTGGAGCGATGTCTTTTATAATAATAAAATCGTCGTTTTCAAACACGATTTCAGTTTTAAATTCCTTGCTTACGAATTTACAAAATAAACAGTTTTCCATAAAATCTCCTTAAACTATTTCGCCTTGCGCCCCGTCTTCAAACGCCTTTAAAAGTTTTACTTTTAAAACGCCCGATTCGTCGTCGCTTTGCAAATAGACTTTTATATAATTTTCGGTGTAACCGACTGTAAAATCCCCCTCTTTATCTTCGGGGATAACTTCAAAAACTTTACCCAAATTTTTATTTATAAAATTGTCTTTAAGTTGCTTTTTAAGGGCTAAAATAACGCTCATACGCTCGTCTTTTACGCTATGCGGTAACTCTTTGAGTTTTGCGCCCACAGTACCTTCTCTTTTAGAATAAGGGAAACAATGAATATCGGCAAATTCAACCCTTTTACAAAGGTCGATACTATCCAAAAAGTCCTGCTCCGTTTCGGTTGAATATCCTACGATAACGTCGGTAGTTATTGCGCAATCGGGGAAATGTTTCCTTATCAACTCGCACCTACTTAAAAATTCTTCACGGGTGTATCGCCTATTCATACTCTTTAAAACTGCGTTCGAGCCCGACTGCAAAGAGAGATGAAAATGCGGAGCAAAATTTTTAAGATTTTTTAACGCCATTAAAAATTCTTCAGTTATTACGCCAACTTCTAAAGACCCGAGCCTAATACGGCAATCCACCCCCGAAAGTTTGTCTATAAGCCCTTTAAGCCCTATATTTTGATAATTATAAGCCGACAAATTGATACCCGTTATAACCGCTTCGATAGGGGATAAAGCCCGTATTTCTTCTAAAACTCTTTCAGGGTTTCTCGACCTTGAACGCCCCCTTAAGTAAGGTATGATACAATAACTGCAAAAGTTATTGCAACCGTCTTGCACCTTTATATAGGCTCTCGTTTTTTCGGGGTTAGTCGGCAAATATTTTTCGTAATACTCGCTCTCGTCCCAAACGATATTTCCGACCTTTTCCAAGCAGTCGATTATTCTATCTTTAGAATTAGTACCCGTAACCAAAGTAACCCCTTCTTTTTTTAAAAAATCTTGGGGAGATTTTTGCGAAGCGCAACCCGTAACTATTATTTTAGCGTTTTGATTAAACTTTTTAACGCGGGATATCGTTTGCCTTGATTTTTTTTCGGCTTCGGCTGTTACAGCGCAAGTATTTATGATATAAAGGTCTGCAAAACCGAGTTCTTCGCTGACTTCAAAGCCTAAATTTTTAAGCCCCGTCATAAGCGACGCGCTCTCGCAAGAATTGACCTTGCATCCTAAAGTAAAAACTACCGCTTTCATACTTTTCTCATGGCGATTGCCACCCACTCGCCCTTATTCACACGCCTTTCGAGTTTAAACCCGAGCGACGAATACCTGTCTATAACTTCATTTTCGCGCGATTTAATAATTCCGCTCATAACCATAACGCCGTTTTGACAAACGTTGCCCGTTATAGTATTTGACAAAATCAACAAGACGTCCGCCGTAATATTTGCAAGTACGAGTTCGCCTTGAACGTTTTTGTCGTCTAATAAATTATTAAGCGCGACTTCGCATTTATCGGAAACTCCGTTGAGTTCGCAGTTGTGCGTTGCAGATTTAACGGCTACGTAATCAATATCCGTCATAACGACTTTTTTCGCGCCGAGTTTAGCGGCGGAAATGCCGAGTATGCCACTACCCGTTCCCACGTCGATTACCGTATTCGCGCTTTGAATATAGTCTTGCATAAGTTCTATAACCATTGAAGTCGTTTCGTGTTCGCCCGTGCCGAAAGCCATATTTGAATCAATTAAAACTTCAACTTGGTCGGGATTAACCTTGCGTTCTATCCAAGCGGGACAAACTACGACCTTGCCGAGTTCTATCGGACGATAATGCTTACGCCAAATTTCTATCCAGTCGTCGCCGTCAACCACTCTTTTGACGATTTCTAAACTGCCGGTTTCGGTAAAGCCCTTACAATTTTCTTTTAAAAGGGCAAGGTCGTTTTCTATTTTTACCAAAGTTTCGTCGGCAATATCAACGACAACGTACGCCTTTACGAAGGTAACGGTAGAATTAAGTTCTTTAAGCACGGCGTCGTCAAGATAGTCCCAAGTAGATTTTCTGTCGTTTATAAGTTCAACAACGTCTAACGCGTCGCTTATAGCAACGCCGTACGACGTATACTGCCACAAAATATCGGCGACGAGTTCTTGCGCCTCGGAAGAAGTTGAAATTGTAAATTCGATAAATTTCATTTTATCACCTTTGTTTTTGATAAAACAATTTTAACATAAATAAAAAACCTTTGCAATAAAAAACCGTCGTTATCGTTATAAAACTACGGCAAACGCTTTAAACGCGTTCGCCGTAGTTTTATTCTTGAGTTTTATTTTCTTTTTTTACATAACCTTTACCAAACGAAAAAAGGCTGTGCCCGATAAAAGATACTACCATACAAACGAGCGTTACTAAAATAGTGTAAATAAAGTGCATTGAAATAAACTGTTTTGCTATTAAAGTAAGCCCGAAATTTACTCCGTACTGTACCAAGCAAACGAGAACGAAACGGAAAAACTCCCACACCGACTTTTCTTTCGACTTAAAAGTGAAAAACTTATTCCAAATATAACTGTGCACCGTTCCCACCGCATATCCTATAACGGTAGCGATAAAGTTTTGCAAGTCCGTAACGTTGGCCTGTTCAAAAATCCCGTAGCCCATTGCAAGATAGCAAATAAGCGTAGTGCCCGTTCCGACTAAAGTATTCAAGCACCCGACGAACAAAAACCTTATTCTTTTGTCGTTATAAAGTTTTATAATTAAACTTTTTAGTTTGTTCCACATATTTCAATTATATATTTAAAAACTAAAAAGGTCAACAAATTTAAGCCGTTACTAAAAAATCGCTTATAGCGCTGTAAATTTCGGCGTGCCCGTCGCCGTTTGGGTGAATACCGTCTAAACACATAAGGTCGTCAAAAACGTTAGTATCTAAAAATTTCTTTCTTAAATCAATTATTTTACAACCCTTTTGATATGCGTTTTTGATAATTTCGTTATTGAACATTTCTTGATGGCGGTGAATAGTGTTATAATCGCCTTTGAAAAATTGCAAAATTTTGTCTTTGTCGGCTTGCTTGCTAATAAAATTATCAAAAAACCGCTTTGAATCTATAGGTACGATTGTACAAACTACGACCTTTACTCCCGCGTTTTTAAGTTTGTCGATAGCCGACGAATAAAGAAAAGAAAACTCGTCTATCGGAGTGTTTGGCTGATGACTCGTTTGAGGCGAATTAGACACTTCCCTCCAGTTAAAGTCGGAGTCGTTTCCGCCTATTTCCAAAACTGCTACGCTATTTTCATTTGGGTTTAAATTTTGTATATATTTATCTATGACGCCCCGTTGCATTATTCTTTTTAAAGACTGACCGAAAACAGAACGGTTGTCCACCTTAACCGAATAAGTTTTTTCAAAAAGTTCAACGGCGTTATCTTTTAAAACTTCTATTTTGCCGTTGTCGGTTGCAACGCCTTTACCTATCGAGTCGCCGAAAATTGTAATTTTTAAATCTTTTAAGTTTTTCATAAAGCGCTCCTTTTTGCGTTATTTACGGTTTTAGTGTACCCAAAACGAACGCTTTTTACAACCTACTCCTTATATTTAAAGCCCTACGACTTGGTAACTGGCGGTAGAATTGCAAAAATTTTAATTCTACTCACGGTAGAATTTATAATTTTTAGGTGAAATAGGTTGATTTTAGAGTATTATCGTGTTATAATAAGAAAAAATATTACTGAGGTTTTAATTTGGAAGAATTAAAAGTCATATTTGCTCAAAATTTAGCAAATTTAAGAAAGCAAATGAAATTAACCCAAGTTGAATTTGCCGAAAAAATAAATTATTCTGATAAAGCGGTTTCAAAGTGGGAGCGCGGAGAGTCTATTCCCGACGTTTCGGTACTTAAGGGTATTGCCGATTTTTTTGGCGTTACTATTGATTTTTTAGTAACGAAACACGAGTTAGAACCGAAACAAACCCAAACGACAAAATACGAAAAAAAGGTAAAAACACAAAACCGCGCGTTAATTTCGGCAATAACCGTAGTTGCGCTCGCAGTTTGTATGCTTACCGTGTTCGT
The DNA here is from genome assembly GCA_017453045.1 of Clostridia bacterium. GTDB lineage: Bacteria > Bacillota > Clostridia > Christensenellales > Borkfalkiaceae > UBA10281. The sequence continues at coordinate 4,915 of JAFTKX010000027.1, forward strand.
TTGCTTACAGTCGGCATTGCCACAAAATATTTTTATTAACTTACAACTTTGTTTCGTTTGTCCGTTGCCGATTTGTTTTTTAGTTTTGTTTATTTTCAGTTCAATATGGGCTGGAAAAAAGCAATGGAGAATTACTTTTTTATCGGCATTTATTTGGTCGTTACTGTTAACGGTTTTTTGTATTATTTATCTTGCGACGAGCAATACTTATCCTCTGCTGTTTTTAGTTGGCGTTCCGTCGCAAATAATAGTTTTGATGAGTTACGGAATTATAAGCATAAAACCCTTAAAAACCAAGCAACAACCAACCGAAAATTCAGAAAAAGTTAGCGAATAGTCGCCTTATAGCCTAATTTATGGAACTTTATCAATTTTATATAATATATTTGATAATAATTAGCACGATAACCTTTTTAACGTATTTTATTGATAAGTTAAAGGCTATATCTAACGCGTGGCGCGTACCCGAAAAAACGTTGATTTTGCTATCGGTAATAGGCGGAGCGTTCGGCGGACTTATAGCAACCTACGCCTTGCGCCACAAGACAAAGCGTTGGCATTTTACGGTAATAAACGTAACTGCAATACTCTTACATTGTTTTGTAACAGTAGTTATTGCTACGAATTTTTAAACTAAAGCGGTTGTTAAAATAGCGAACACCGCTTAATATTTTGCGGACGTGGCGGAATGGCAGACGCGCAGGTTTCAGACGCCTGTGGGCAACCGTGTGAGTTCAAATCTCATCGTCCGCACCAAAAGAAAGGGGCTACTTTTGTAGCCCCTTTCTTTTGGTTTCTTCACGCTGAGACAAAATTTAGCATAAATTTTGAATCACTTGCCAAAGGCAAGCCCACCGAGAGTGCCCTTGGGATAACAAGTTAGGTTTACGCAGTTTTTAAAATGAGTTTTTACTTGTATTTTATCGTTTAGCCAAAGGGTTTCGGTGGATAGTCCGCGCAAAATTTTCTTATTATTATACTTTAAGGGGCTACTTTTGTAGCCCCTTATCTATTGTTTATTCACAATGAACTGAATTTTAATTTACAGTTTCGAGATGGCTTATTAAATAAGCGTTGCCGTTTTGTTCGTAAACGACTTTAACCTTATCGCCAGCCTTTATAAACGGCAAGTAATCGTTAGTTTCTAAAGCGACTTTAAACACTATATTTTCAAAACCAACTTCGTCCCCATCTTGTCTTTCAAAAAGAATATAATAATAAGAATTGCCGTCAATAAGCACGTGCTCGATACTCTTTATTACCCTTTCTTCAAGACGGTCTTCTTCTACGACGTTTATACTCTTTTTATATTCGGACAAGGCTTCTTGCATAGTGTCGGCTGTCGTTACGATTCTATAATCGCTAACGTTGACGTACGCGTAACGCTTTACAAGACCTTCGTCGTCTTTAAGCATTAAAAAGTACGTTGGAACACCGCTTAAATTTATCATAATCGGGTCGGTTGCGGAATATCTCTTTTCTTGATCTTTACCTATTGCCGATTGCGCGGCAGCGTACTCGGTTGCTCCTCCTATTCTATAAAAGAAACTCTCTTTCGTACGCATATTTACCATCATAACGCCTACTATCGACTCGTCGCTACCAACCGACGTCATACCCGTTTGAAGATACATATCGCCGTTTGAATAAACGTAGTTTATGCCCGTACTTACGTTTAAAACTTCGCTTTTTGCAAAAATCGAATTGAAAAAGCCGTTGACGTATTCGCCCCAGTAATTGAGTTGTTCAACAACAAGTTCTTCGGTCAAAACGTGGTTTATCCACTTTGGAGCGTTTAAATAATCGTAATACTCGCTCTCGCCTGTATCGGGGTTTGTTACGATTATTCCCTTGATATCTCTACCGCTCGTATAACCGATAGTGTTAGTATACACAGTCTCGACAAAACGCGGTTCGCCCTCGTCGGTAAGTTCTAAATGCGCGTCGTTCGCTCGCCAAGCGGTCATATTACGGAAATAATTTTCCCTGTTTAAGTCGGTGTGGAAAAACGCCGATTCAACGTACCTTAACGGATGTTTTATAATTTTAACGTCGGCAGGGTCAAGCGCGTTTATCAAAACGTAACCGGGCGAAACCTGTCTGTTTACCCAAGGGAAAAAGCCGTTGAATTCGATAGGCGCAATCCAAAACAAGTTGGTTTTATGGAATATCATATAGTATTCGCCAACGCTAAATTGCGAGCCTAAATTATCTTCGCCGAGTTTTTTATCTCCGAGTTTTTCGGCTAAATATTTATCTACCACGGGAATTTGCATATCTTGATAATCTTCGATATCTTCGGTAAACGAGTGATTGTCAACGACGCTTATAAGCCCCCTATATCTACCCGACATAAAAAGCGGAGCGGTTGCAATATCGAAAATAGTGTTTACCAAAACGAACGCGCCCAAAACGTACACGGGAATTTGCCAAAGACTCTTTTTGCGTTTTTTATCCTTGCCAAAAACCTGGGGTAAAACGATAAGCGGTATACACCAAACCCCTAAAAGCAAGAATATAAAAGTTCTAAAACCCTCGCTACAAAAGTTAATCGGAACGAGAGCAAAATATACGCCAACGCCCAAAATTAACGCCGTAACTACTCCTAAAATTATAAATAATTTCTTTTTAGTCATTTTTAATTTGTCAAAAGAATTTTTTAGTTTAGTAAAAGAATCAAAAATAGTAGTTTGTTTCATAACTTTCTCCTTATTTTATAAGATTATATCATATATCGGCGTAGAAATCAACCTATGCTAATAGACGGGACGGCGAATTTACAATCTAACCCTAAAATAAATACCATCTTTTTGTCTGTTTATGTAATAAACAACAATATAACTAACCGAGCGACTATCTTTACAAATTAAAAGGGAGTGGCAATCCACTCCCCTATGGTAACTCTTTGAATATTTGCCCTACGCTATAACAGATCATTATTCAACTATTTCACTATTTCTACGGGCGTACCGCCGTTAAGCCTTGACTGTTCAGCGCCAAAACTCATAAGATGGCTTTCGATAGACACGTCTAAATAGGTTATTCCGTCGGCTTTTTCGCCGTTTAAATCTTTATAAATTCCGTCCATCATATAAAAATCACCGCCCATATGTCCGCCTACCGTAGCATTTGAAACGTCGATTTCAATTCTTTCTACTTTTTCGCCGTAAGGTCTTATTTCTAACCAGTTTTCTTCGATAACGCCTACGAGTTCGGCTTTAGTTCCGTGAACTTTCAAATCTCTGTAAATTTCTTTGCTAAACGCGGTCATCGAGTGACTTGCCGTTTTACCTTTTGCAAATTGCATAACGGTTACTTGATGGTCAACTACGTCGTTATTCGACTTATAGACGCACTTATCGTATTGAGTATGCTTAAGGTCTAACAAAACGTTTTCGTCAGTAAGTTCTTTAGTCGTGAAATAAGACGCAAAACTCCTGCCTTGCTCGGTGTAAATTTTTTGAGCGTTAAAAACGCAGTCTTTAACTGGGCAATCGGAACAATACTCGGCGCTGTTTTTTGGCGCGTGTTCATTTCTAAAATAGTATAAGTCGCCAAACGAACTGACTTTTTTACATTCTTCGCCCATAAGATAGCGAATAATATCCATATCATGACAGCATTTTGCAAGTATCATCGGACTTGACTCTTTTGAATTTTGCCACGGTCCGCGTACGAAACTGTGCGCTTGATGATAATATCCAACGTTTTCGCTCGCATGGATAGTGATTACTTCGCCGAGTTTTCCGCTGTCTATTATCCTTTTAACAGTCGAATAAAAAGGAGTGTAACGAAGAACGTGGCAAATTATAACCTTTCTGCCATAAGTTTTGCTTGCATTATAAATATCAATACAATCTTGCTTATTGTTTGCAATCGGTTTTTCAAGCAATAAGTCGTAACCCTTTTCCATAAGCGCAATAGAATGCTCTTTGTGGTCTTTATCTTGTGTGGCAACGGCGACGATATCCGCCTGTATATCTTCTTTTAAAAAATCTTTATAATTTGAGAAAACCTTTGCCGACGGATAGTTGTTTTTAGCGTATTCAATTCTATCGGGATTATTTTCGATTATTGCAACAAGGTTGAATTTTTCAGGATAAGTTTTAGCGTAAGTAGCGTAAATATTTCCCCTTGCTCCAAGCCCGAAAACTACGAGTTTTTTAGATTGCATAACGACGCTCCGAAATTATTTTTATAACAATATTATACATCAAGCGCGATTGAATTTCAAGGTAAAAACTACTCTTTTTATAATCTATTTTAACGCTTTTTTAATTATCTGATGGTAAAATAATGATTTAGCGAGCAAACTTTCCGTCCGCTCGCTGTTTTTCTTTAAAAATATTTTTCTTATATTTGACTATCACATTAACCTAACTTTTTCTCCAAATATTCAATCAAAAGGGTTGCGAGCAACCTATGACCTTCGTCGTTTGGATGAAGCCCGTCTTGATAAATCCCTTCGCTTAAATTGGTCTTTGGAACGTAAAACTTATCCGATAAGTCTAAATATTCGAGTTTATACTCGTTTAACACTTCCTTTTCTATATCAATATACTTTGAAAGTGGGGCTATAGGTTGATTCTTCGTGCCGTCGCCGTATAAATTGTCTTGATCGTATCTTGGAATAGGCAATATAAAACACACCTTGTTTACGTCGAAATTCTTACTGATATAATCGGCAAGTTCTCTCATTGCGCCGTAAAAAGTATCTTTTCCAAAACAGTTTTTATCGCCGAGCGGAGCGTCGCCGTGTCCGTAATCGTTAGTTCCACCGAATACGAAAGTAAAGTCGGCGCTTTTATCCATCTTTACCGCTCTATCGTAAAACCGAAGAAAATCGTGCGGTTCTTTTTTATCCTTTTGGTCGGCAATTCTCGTTCCGCCTATACCAAAATTTAATTCTTCCGCGCAAAAATGCTTGCATACGATTGTCGCGTATGTGTTTTCTCGACAGGTTGCGCACGAGCCGTTAGTTATACTATCTCCCAAAAAATTTATTTTCATTTTTACCGCCTTTTTAATAATGGCTATGCCATAATATATGACTGATAAAATTTAAAGGGTTAGATACGAGCAAGACGGGATTTTTTACGAGATTTTTGCAAGGGAATCACCTTGCTCAAAATCAGAATTGCAAAAAACCGTAAAAAGACTAGTATCGCGAAGCGTATAAGCCTTTAAATATCAGCCACGAGTTGTGACAGAGCCTTAATAATACAAGTTTAACTTATTATATTCTACCACTTGTCAAGAATAATTCAAAACGTTTTTTCAACGTTAAAACGTATCTATAAAACAATTTTCAAAAAAGTTATTATAAGTGGCTATATTTTTATAAAATTTAAGGCTTCTCCTTAAGGCTTTATCAAAAGATTTTTGCACATCCAACTCAAGTGATGGTTAATTTTTTCTAAAGACTACAAATTAAAAAAGCCTTTTGAAAAGGCTTTTTAGTCGTTAAAATTTTACGGTTATAATTTTCTTTGGAGCAACGGTAAGTTCGCAAACCTTTTCGCCGTTTTCTTTTTCAAGCATATCGGTTAAGGTAACTTGCTTTGAGAATTTAACCTTTTTAGCAGTTTCGTACGGATTGAAAAATCTTAAAACGCTCTCCCCGTCGGCATTTTTTCTAACGCATGTCGTAACCACGTCGCCCGTAAGAGAAATTTCGCTCGGCTTTACGTCTTCGCCTGCGCCTACGCCCGAAAATGCGTAAAGTCTTGGATGATGATAAGAATACGCCCAGTCTATTGCGTTTTCTCTTTCGCACGCGCCATAAAAACCTACCGAATATTCAGCGGTAATTTCCCTTAAACATTGTGATTCGTAAGTATAAAAATCAAACCAGTCGCCGAGTATTCCAACACCGCGTACGAGCGTAATTTGAGTGTGTCCGTTATGAGCGCATACTTCGTATTCGTTGTTTCCGCGAAGGGCGATTATTTGACCGCTTCCGTCTTTATCCGTTCTTTCAACGAACTCGAAAGTTCTTCTTGGGTGATGTGGCGCAGTCCACCTATCGTGCGTAAGGTTTACTCTTTCGGTCAAATCAAACTGCCCAGACGAGTTGTGCGTCGCAACATCTAAATTCCAAGCAAAATCTGCTCTTATTCTATGGTCTTTACAAGCGTTTACAAACTTAACTTTAACGTCTACGTTTTTCTTGCCCGCATATAAAGTAACTTGAGTGTATATAGTTACCTTTTCGCCGTTTTGTTGATTAAGCGAGTTTTCAACTTTAAAGGTAACCGAATGCGCGTCGGCTTTTTCAAATTCAACTTTTGCCAAATCTGCCGTAGTATCGTTATGCTCGCCTATCGGCATAAATTCGTATTCGTTACCCCTATCGCCGATTTCACAGTAAACGTTTTGATCTTTTACAACCTTTCCAGTAACTTTATCAGTTACGTTAAAAGAGCCGTTTTTGTTAAAATCTACGCGTATAAGTCGATTATCCATAAAATTATCGCCGTATGTTACGCCGTTTTCAGCCTGCTTGCCACCCTCTTTAATACAAAGCAAAGTACAAGCGGTTGGGGCAAACTCACCGTAAATTTTATAGATAAATCTATGAACGGTAAATACTTGTCTAAATCTATCTTCGGGAAGTTCGTAATTTTGCATTACGCCCAAATCTTCAACGACGAGCGAATACGCCTTTCCGTTTTGGTCAACGACTAAAGGATTTGCAGGGATTTTTTCGCCGTCTTTAAAATCTACTATGCAAGTAACGTAATCTGAAACTGCTTTTGGATAACTGTTAATTACGGCTATCGACCTTTGACTCTTACAAACTTTTGCAGTTAATCTCCTGCCCGTTATATCAATAAGACTTTGAATCGTGTCGATAGTTTCAGCAAAGCGAACTTCCATTTTTCTATGAACTTCGTCAACGCTACAACCGCAAATACTGTCGTGCGGATAATTTTCTAAAAGACATTTCCAAGAGTAATGCAAAATATCGTCGTCGTTTTTAATTCCGTACGAATCGGCGATAAGACCTAAAGGCTCTGCAACGCTTTCAAGCAAATATCCCGCCTTATAACTCGATTGTTTAAGGTATACGCGCGAACTTGCCGTTTCTCTTAAAGTTCTAAAACCGTTGCTTTCTTCTTGGTCAATCTCGCCAACCACCGTGTAATATTCGTCTTGACGTGGTTTCAAAGTCTTAAGGAAATCTTCAAAAGTCGTATGTTCTATTTTAAAACCGAGTTCCTTTGCGTTTTTGATAGCAGTAGAAAGGTCGGCTTGAACGGGCTGGTGGTCGCAACCGTTCATAAGCAAAATGCCGTCGGTTACGGTACATCTATCCATATTGTTGTGAAGATCGGTAAGCCTTGACTGTAAAGCGTTTTTATCGGTTGGAAGTTCCATACCGTTTGAATACCACAAGATAAATTGTTCGGTTAAAACCACGCTACCGTCGGGCGCTTGCCAATTAAATTCGGAAAAATATTTTTCCGAAGAACCTATAAGTCTCGGCGGATCTGAAATGACCGTTCCCCTACCCATAAACACGTTGTCGATACCGCAAGAGCGGAGAATTTGTGGCATTTGACCGATATTTCCAAAAGTATCGGGGAAATACCCGATTAAAGTAGGTTTGCCGTATTTTGCAGTTTCTCTTAGGCCTACCAAAACGTTTCTTACGTTTGCTTCTCCGCTCAAAAGATAGTCGTCTTGCAAAATGTAAAACGGACCTACTTTAAGTTTTCCGCTGTCTATCAATTTTTTTATTCTGTCTTTCATATTAGGACGAACTGCAATATAGTCGTCCAAAAGAATAATTTGTCCGTCTAAATGAAAAGACTTAAATTCTTCGTCGTTTTCTAAAACCGAAATAAGTCTGTCCATAAATTGAACGAGATTAAAATTATGTTTTGCGTGGCTTAAATACCACTCTCTGTCCCAATGGCTGTGTGAAACTACGTACGCCGTCTTTTGATTTTTCATCCTTGTTCTCCCTGTTGCAATTTATATCAAAAGCGATAAGATTTTCTTATCGCTTTTATTATCTCTTACTAAAAGACCTTTGTCAACCGTATTTTAAAAATTTTGATGAGCGTGCAGACTATCCTTACACCTTTGCAGGTCTTTGAGTTTTACGACTTTCTTCAGCGCCGTAAACGAGCAAATGGCTTGCAACCGAATCGTGTAAATGAGTAATTGAAAGCGAAGCGCGTTCGCCGTTTAAATACCTAACTAAATCGTTCATAATACCGTAGTCGCCACCGCTGTGTCCGCCGTATTTAGCCTTGTTTATAATTTGTGTTGTAAGGTCGACGATTTCTTCTTTAAAACTTATCGTAGTTTCGTCGTATTTTCTTACGATAAATTTATTTTCTTCAAGTTTACCTTCGATTTCGCCGTCTGTTCCTACTATATGTATATATCTGTCGGGCTTACTCGTTCCGCAAGAAAGGGTAAACGCAACGACGGATTTATCTTCAAAATCAACGATAAGATTTTGCCTATCCATAACGTCTCCGCCTGCCGAATAAGCGCATCTTCCGTAATCGCTCGTCTTTAAAAATTCCATTTTTTCTTCAAGAGTAATTTGGTCGTAAGGTTTGTCGAGCGAATCCCAAACCAAAAACGGCATTACGTCTTGTCTTATATAATGCGCGATTGCGCTGTATTTACATTCTTTTTCACGCGGGCAATTATAGCAAAACTCAGTAGCGTTTTCGGGCTTGTTTTCCTTAACGAAATAACTCCTGTGTCCAAAGCAAGAAACCGATTCAGGCTTTGACGGATTAAGCCAACAAATAAGGTCCATATCATGACAGCATTTAGCAAGCAAGATAGGGCTTCCGCACACCTTTTCGCTATTCCATTTACCCCTTACGTAACTCGTAAGGAAATGGGGTACCCAAACGTGTTCGTTCATTTCCATAGAAACGATTTTACCTATTTCACCTTGGTCAATTAAGGCTTTAATCGACTTATAGAAAGGGCTATAGCGCAAAACGTGACATACGAACACCTTGCAATTTTTTTCATTTGCAAGCCTTACTATCTCGTCTAATTCTTCTCTTTTAGAAACGATAGGCTTTTCGATAAGCATATCGTGTCCCGATTTTAATATTTCGATTGCCGTATGATAGTGTTGTTGTTCCATCGTAGCGTTTACGACTATATCGACGTCGATATTAGACTTAATAAAATCTGCGTAACGCGTAAAAGTTTGACCTTCACTAAGCGAATATCTATCCCTTGCAACTTGTAATTTGTACACGTTAGGGTCGATAACCGCCACAATTTCAACTTCGTTTGGTTCGTCTAAAGAATAATCGGCATAAACTTGTCCTCGGTTGCCGTACCCGACTATTGCTATTTTTATCTTTCTCATTTTACGTTTACCCGCTTTTTATCGCTTGCAGGAAAATCAATAAAGATTTCCCTGCAAGCAAAATTTAGTTATTAGTTATTAGTTTTTAGTATTATTTTACTTTCTCTTTCTTGCAACGAAAACAACTGAGCAAAGAGTAAGGAGAGCAAATACACCGCTTGCTCCGTTTACGTTTCCGCCACATCCGCTACCGGTATTACTATCTTGTGGATCAGCGCTAACCGTAGGAACGGCGTCAACAGCAGTATTGAACGCGCTTACTGCAGTATTAATTTCTTCTTCAGTAGTTGCGTTTTCAATCGCTGTTTTTGCATCATTGTAATGACCGTTGATAACTTCTACGTTTTCGTCGGTGTAAAGAGTAAGGTCTAAAGACGCTTTCTTTTGGTTGATTTGGGCTAAACCTGCTTCTTTAGCGCTTGCTAACGCTTCTTCAGCGTCAAGTTCAGCGTCCGTCTTTAATGCGTCGATTGCTTCTTTAGCGTTTGCAACGATAGTAGCGATTTCGCTTTCTTCAGTTGCTTCGTCGATATCTGCGTTTGCTTCAGTTATAATAGTTGCTCTTTCAGTTGCTTGTTCGTCGCGATATAAATCAGCGTCTGCTTTGTAAGCGTCGAGGTCTGCTTTAGCGTCAGACTTTGCAACTGCAAGTTCTTCAGCGGTAAGTTCAGCGTCGGTCTTTAAAGCGTCGATATCTTCTTTAGCGTCTGCAACGAGCGCGCTGTTTTCCTCATAAGTTTTGCTTGCGTCGATTGCTTCGATTGCAGTAGCAACGATAGAATCTCTGCTTGCCTTTTGTTCGGCGCGGAATAAGTCTGCGTCTGCCTTGTAAGAGTTAAGGTCTGATTCTAAAGATGCAACTACTTCTTCTTTAGTAGCGATTTCATCAAGAACTGCTTGCGCGTCAACAACCGCTTGGTTGATTGCAGTTTCGTCGGCAGCGTTATTAACGCCTTCATGTCCGCCTGCGATAGCGTCGTCGATTGCTTGATGTTGTTCTTCGTAATAATTTGCCTTATCTAAATAGTTAGAAATTTCTGATTTTGCGTCTGCTTTTGCTTGAGCGAGTTCTTCGTCAGCGTACTGCGCGGCAGTCTTTAATGCGTCGATTGCTTCTTTAGCGTTTGCAACGATTGTGCTAACTGCATCGCTTGCAGTCGCTTCGTCTAAAAGACCTTGCGCGTTTTCAACGATTACTAATCTTTGCGCTTCTTCTACTTGGCGGAATAAACCTGCTTTATAGTTTGCAACTTCTTCTTTTGCAGGATTGATAACGTCTGCTTTTGGAGTTACTTGGTCTATCGCGCTCTTTGCAGCGGTAACTGCGCCTTCAACGGTTGCAACGTTTTCAGCAGAATCAATAGCCGTCTTTGCAGTAGAAACTGCGGTGTCCATAACGGTAACGTCAGCAGTAAAATAATCAGCGTCTGCTTTACCTGCTCTATAAGAGTCAATTTCAGCCTTAGCAGTTGCTTTGAACTCGTCGAGTTTAACCCATTCGCCTGCGCTCGTCTTATAGAAAGTTACGTCAGTTTGAGTTTGATAGAAGATATATACTGGGTTGCCGTAAGTTGCCCAAAGCGGAGCCATAGCACGCGATGGGAAAGTAGTTCCTGCAGGAATAGTAATGCTTTGCATATTTTCTTCTGCAACGCGGTTACAGAAAGCAAAATATCCTTGTCCTTTAGTTCCAAGACCAAACAAACCGTATTCTTCAACGCTACCAACGGTACCGTTTATTTGTATATTTTTCTCATATCTTGTTGTATTAAAAACAGGATCTTCGTAATTTTGGTTTACTTCAAGAGTATCTCCAGCATAGTCGTCGCCTTTAAGCGATACTCCAAAATATCCGGCAGAACCGTCGTGTCCTTGAACGTATTTAACGCTTTCTACGTCGGTCTTACCAACAGACATAATACCGTATGCAACGGTAGACGTTGAAGAAACGAATTCACATCCTGCTCTAAATACGGTTGTAGAAGTGCCTTGTAAATAACCGTAACTTGGAATTAAAGCGCCTTCTAAAACGGTTATAGGATATGCATGACCTACGCCTGCGGCGCTTGCAGTCGTCATATCTTCTTCGCTCATCCTAAGCGGAATTCTAAGCGTATGCAAAGGCTCGCCTGCATTTATCCAGTAACTGTTGGCATAACACGCGGAACAGCCCCACTCAGCCAAAGTCTTTTCGCCTAACTTAATTTTGTTAAAGAAATCTAAACTTTTAAGCACGCCTGCCAAATCAGTACCATACAAATCCGTATTAAATGATTTTTCACCTGCGTCGGTTCTTGCCCAGTCTACTTCGCCTAACGTAATAGTAATTTCAAAGTTACCATTACCGTGCCAACCAGCAACTCTACCGAGAAATGCTACGTCTTTAGTAACGTAAGTTGGGGTTTCGGCTTTCGCCGTGTTGTTGCTTTGCATAGTTGAAAAGCCAAAGCCGATAGTTACGGCAAAGAGCGCCAACAAACATGCAATTAACGTTTTCTTGATTTTCCTCATTTTCTTTTCCTTTTCCTTATTTTTATTTAGCCTTTCGGCTATAATTCCTAAATGAAAAATTTTTGTTTCCTACTGCAAAAAACTTACAGTAGGAATAGTTTTAACTTCTTGGCCAACCTTTAGTTTCGTCTAAAAGATGTTCGTTTGTTAAAATTTTATCGTCTTTAAGTTTACCGAAAACCGAACTCATTTCGTCGGTATCGCCAACAAAGAGCGCGTACGAATATTCAAGCGGAACAAAGTCAACCATCTTACGTTTAAGTTGCGGATTTATATAACCGTAATTCATTGCCGCGTAACTTGGAGTTATTTCTCCGTCTGCAAAGGTGTAAAATCCACTATGATAAAGCCTGTTACATTCTTCGCTATAGTAGTTGTTTGATTTTCTACCCCTTGACGCGATATAAGTGTCTGCATTTGGCATAAATATACCAACGCCGAACTTATTAGCATTTACAAAAGCGCACCAGTCGTTAATCATATACTTTTCGTTAATTCCGTAGAAGTATTCTGCAGAAGATACGCTAGACTTAAGACTTGCTTTAGGTTGATTTATACCGTTTTGCTCTGCAAGATTAGGATCGAATATAACGCCTTGTTTCGTTTCGCAATAGAAATAATTGAGCGGATATGCGAAGTAAGTTGCAGGAGTTTCTTGTCCCATAACCTTAAGTTCGCTTTCTCCGACGAAACAAGAGAAATCGGTGTACACGTTATCGACCATCAATGCTCCGCCCTCGTCGAAATAATAGGTAACTTCGATATAGCCGTTAGATTGAATATTAGTATAGAAGAACCACTCTTGCGCCTTCATAATTATATAAAGGTAGTTTTCTTTCCAAACGTAATCAATAATTTGCGGAGTATGACCGCCGAAGTCCCCACATTGAATCGGGTTGTACATTACTCTACCGCCAAGACCTTCGTAATAAGAATCGGTATCTTCGGGATCGTAATCCGGGTTGTAACCGTTTGCTTGGGTAACGTCCGAATAATAAGACGGTTGAACTTCACGACCTAAGTCGTAAATATTTATAAGGTTAACGCTGTCGCTTACAACTTTTAAAGCGTCGTAATCGGGGTCTACGTAACGGTCAATAGTGATGTTTCCGTCAAAATCCATATACTCGTAAACGTCTTGCCCAAGTTTTTCAAGATAAGTTATACATCCGCCGTAAAATGGCGAAGTTCCCAAAACCGTATCGCCGTTTGAAATACGCCATTCTTCTTTAGTTACGATTTTTCTATCCGAAACGCCTAAAGAATTAAAAGTGAACGTACCTTCTTTGGTATCGTCAACGCTTTGGAAAGTAATCGTACTTATAACCTTATTAAACGCTCCGCGAGCGCCAACTCTAAACGAGTCCAAAAAGGTAGTAAACTGTTTGCTTCCCGCTTTGATAAAGAACTTTTCCGAGTTCGTCTCGGTAGGTTTATCAGCGTTATAATAATTGATATAACCTACCAAGTTTACGTCGGTTTCAATATCAAACTTAACGTAATCTTTATCGTTTATCTTCGCATAAACGTCGTATTTTACGCATCCGTCTTCGTGAGAAGTAGTTTCGACGTACTTTTCTAAAGTCTTTTGATTTCCGTCCGTAAAAACGTTTGTAAACGCGTAACTGTCAAGCGTGTAATTAGGAGTTTCCACCTTGTCGCTATCGTTATTCCTTTGTTTACAACTAAAGCAAAGCGTCATAAAAATTCCAGCGAGAATAAAACAGGATATTCTTTTAAAAATATTTTTCATAATCTCTCCTTTTACGCTTCAACGGTTATTGAAATCGCTCTTATGCTTATTTGTTCGCCGTGGAACTCAAACGCAACTTTTGCAAGATATTTGTTAAGATAGGTTGCAAGGTCCGCGCCTTCGATTACTACCGATACAGCCGACCACTCGTAATCGCCCATATTCGAGTCTATGTCAAGAGCATGTTTTTGCATTACGGGAAGCCCACTACCGTCGCCGGGGTTATAATCGTCTTTATCAAACGATAAATGTAATCCTATCTCGTCTGTATCAGTTCTATTTTGATAGATAAGCGTTACTACCGTTCTACCCGTAATAAGTACGTTTTTGGTAGTGTGCGGAGTGCTTAAATAGGTTGCCGCTTGAGAGAAACCTATATAAATTGACGAAGACAAATACGGTTGGTTTACACCCTTTATAAAGGTTGATTTCTTTTCTTTAGAATCGTACTCGTAGAAGTTTTCAACGCCTTTCCAGTCGTTATTCGCTTCATATACGAGTTTGTACGAACCGTAGAACGGCAAACTCGTTTCGTTTACAGTATAAATAATTTCGTTTAAGACTACTGTACCCGTTCCTTCAAAAGTAAGTCTTACGGATTTTACGAAACCGCTTTCGCTTTGCACAAGCGCAACTGCTTCCGTCGTTGCCACTTTACCTTTAACGGTTAATTCAAATTCGTACGGGGTTCTGTATTCTCCGTCAACTTTTAATTCGACCTTTACTTTAGTAACGTTAGAGTTGCTCGGTAAATTATATTTAAGCGCAATATACGCATAACCTTCGTTGGTAGCGTCGTAACTCTTATCAGGAGACGCTACGACAGCGCCACTTTCTAAAACGTTAAATTGTATACCCTTATCTTTACTCTTGAACTCAACTTCAACTTTTTGATTAGATTCAAATCCGTAACTGTTTTTATCGTTAAAGTTAATACCTACGCTGTCGTACGGAACGAATTCAGTAAAGTAAACGTCTTCAAATAAAATTAAGTTATCTACGCCTACCGCTTTATAAACGAACTCAACCTTTTCAAACTTTCCTTCCATACCGTATAGCCCGTACATATTTACGGTATATACGTTTTTGCTCGGCATTTTTTGAGCAATTTCAATCGTAGCCTTTACGGGAACGCCTTGGTCGTTATAAACGTAAACAATAAGTTCTTCGGCATACCCAAAGTTTTGTAAGGTTACGTTAAGCGTAGTAAGGTTGCCCATATCAATTACCCTGTTTTCAGGACAAGTAATTGTAAATCCTGCCGATTCACCGCCAGTTTTACGGGCTTCTACTTCGTTTTCAGCGAAGAACAATACGCCTTTAGTCGTTTTAAATACTTGAGCGTTTTTAGTTACTTGACTGACGTTTGCGTGATCTTTTACAAAAGATACGCCGTTATTTATAGTAATGCTCGAACCCGCGCTTTGAAGTTCAGCGTCGGTTGCGCTTACCATTTTATCTTTTATTTCATCCGTATCGTCAACGACGATTTCGTGCGGAACACCTTCGATTGACTTTATAAGCATTTCGTTAGACCAGTCGTCGTCGCCAAAGTTGGTGTATCCTACTTCTATACGGAGAGCGCCGAGATACGGAGAAGTTCCCCAGATAGAATATCCGTTTTTGTAAACTTCATACAAGTTAAGGTCAACGGTTACCCACTCGTCGTCTTCGCTCATTTCGCTTTCAATCGCGATAGGATGACTATTCGAGCCAGCCCAGTTAGGCCAACAGAAATTAGCGTTATACCATGCGCCCGTTTCAGAATAAGTATTCTCGTCGAGCATTGCGGTAAAGTAACAAGTCATTTCGGTTGCAGGGCCTAAATTTTTATAAGTTATTCTTATAATTTGAGATTGCGAAATATCAAGGTTTAAACTAAGTTCTACGAATCCGTCGGGAATAATAGGCGTAAAACCAAAATTGACGTAAGTACACTTTTCGCCCGTAGACTCTATGACGTATTCTTCAACCCAACCTTCTTCCGTACCCGTTGGATAAGAACCGCAAGCGGCGGTCAAATAATTTGTGAGAGTACCCGAAGAAAGTAAGTTTTCTTCAACGCTGTCGCTTAAATATATACCTTGACTACGCTTTACGTAAACGTTGGTATTTTTGGTAATAGGCGCGGTAAAATCGAACTGTTGAGTATGCTCTACGTCCGTAAACGAACCTAAATATTTATAACCCTTTACGAGTTCTGCCGTTTCTTCTAAAAGGTCTCCGTTAAAAACGTTTACCGTAGAGTGCATTTCGCCGTTTACGTAATAATTTACGTCGTAGAGTTCAACCCACTTTGCGTATAAGGTCATATTACCGGAAACTCTACCGTTTTTAAAATCCCATTTGCTATCCGCTTTACAATCTTTCGTAGTGTACCAGCCGTAAACTTGTAAGTTGGTTGGATTATCGCCCTTAATGAACGCCTTTGGTTGAGATACCCTTCTTCCTATCTTTATTTCTCTCTCTTGAATCACGTTAGTTTCAAGTTCTGTGTTAACGTCAAATTTAACCACCGCCGTATCCGCTGGCGTTCTATTTACTAATTGAACGATAACGACAGTACCTGCAACTGCCAAAACCACCGCTAACACGGCAGAAATGAGTATAATTAGTAATTTCTTTTTACGCATATCATTTTTCTCCTTACAATTTCAATCCCGCAGCGAATTCACCGCTCTTGAAATATTTCATAGATATAACGGTCGTTATAATAAGTGGAATTGACGCCAAGAAGTACATTGCGTACATTGCGCCGTATTCAATAGCGCCCGTATCAACCGCAGAAAACATTGCGTACGTCAAAGTTAAATTCTTTGACAAGATAAGGCTTGCCCAGAGATATTCGTTATAAATACCCGAGAAACATCCCACGAAGTAGTATAATATAATAGGAAATGCAAGCGGAACGGTAATTCTCGTTAAAACAACGAAATCGTTTGCCCCGTCTAAACTTGCGCTTTCGTATATAGATTTGGGTTGCTGACTGAAGAAAGTTTTAAATAAAAACATTCCCGATACTTGCGCGCCACCTATCATCGCTATAAGATAACCTGCGTAATTATCTCCAAGCCCAAACGTTTCGCTAACGAGCGGAACGAGAATCGGATATCCAATAATCGACGGAACTAAAAGAACGGAGATAAAAAGTAAGAATACGAAATCTTTAAAATAAAAATCCTTAAACGAGAGAATATACGCAAGTATTGCGCCGACTATCGTTTCGCACACCGCGCCGATAAGCGCGACGATAATAGTTCTAAAATAAAATTTTCCTATTGCTCCCCAAGCCCTTGAAAAGTTTTCGCTTATCGCTTGACCAAGCGTATTAAAAGCAGGGAACGAAAAGGCGTTAAACTGCACTTGCTCGTCCGTTTTAAACGTATTCATAACCGTCAAGAAAAGCGGTAAGAACGAAAATACTAAACAAATGATTATAACCGTTAAAATTACTACTTGAACGGGAGTTTTTTCGTGTGGGAGTAAAAGAGTGCTTCTCCTTGGTTTTACGGTAGGAGTAACCATTTTTACGTTGTTATCTTCCATCATAAATCAGCCCCCATCGCGTCTTTTTTCTGCATTTTAAAGTTCGTTGCTATCGCCGCGAACAAGAAAATGAATATGAGCGTTGCGTACGCGCTCGACATACCGTAGTTACCCGCCGTCATATATTCGTACATAGATTGTACGGGCGTTGAAACAGCCTTTGACCTTAAAACGTGCGTTCTTGCAAAGTTTTGAACGGAACCTATGAACGTCGTTATAAAAATATACTTAATTTGTGGCATTATAAGCGGTATGTCAATAGATAAGAACCGTTTTATAGTTCCTAATCCTTCCAATCTTCCCGCTTCGTGATATTCTTTTGGAATATTTATCATACCGCCGTAGAAAATCAAGTATCCGCCTATGAACGGGAAACCCATTAAAATAAGCGACCATCTTGAAATGCTTTCATTTAAGAACCATTGTACCTTTTCTCCGCCCATGCTCATTATCATTTGGTTTAAAATACCCGTATCGCCGTAGATTCCTTGACGCCAAATAAGCATCGTAGCAATACTTGGAATAATTCCGGGTATGAACATAAGCGCCCTTATCCAGTTCGACGTAACCTTGTTCCTTATGAGTATGAGTAATATTGCAAATATTACGGGTGGAACGATTGATAAAATCAAGTCAAACACAAGGAAGAACAACATATTAAAGACTGACCTTAAAATGTTAGGTTCGTTAAAAATCTTTATGTAGTTTGCAAAGTTATTCCATATCCACGCAGGACTTTCTTTAGTATAACTAAAGAACGACATTGAAATCGCGCCGACTGCTTCGTAATAACAGAACGTTATGAGCATTGCTATAAACGGTACGAGCGCAAGATATACGAATTTATTCTTTTTGGAATCCTTTGCTATAAACTTAATTTTAAGCAAAGATTTTTCGCTCTTTGACGCAACCGCAAAATAAAGAGCAAAAATTCCCGTGATTACCGCTATTGCGATAAAAGCGATAAACACCACTTTTGTAAGCGTTTTCGTTTCAAAACGAGCGGGATTGTAAGTACAAGCGACACGCTCCGGAGAGTCGATACCCTTTAAATTTACTTTAGTTATTTGACGAAGACAATGAGTAACCGTATTTTTACTGTCGCCAACCAAATTAACCATATCGAAATTACCTTCAAAAGTGTATAAAACTTGATAATTTTGCATATCGTTTATATCCACTATCGAAACGGTTTTTTCGTTTGCAAATTTTAAATATAAAGTGTTTGCGTGTTCGTTGTAGTTCATTCCGTTTCCGAAATTACTAAAAGTTTGTCCTTTCTTACAATGCACGCTTTCAATTTTTGTTGAAACCAAACTAATTGCGGTATTCGTTTCCGCCTTAAACAAGTCGCTTGCCGTCGCAACGTAAAGATAACCGTCCGACGCGTTCGCGTAATATAACGCCCTGTTCTTTTTTGAGTAAACCATACCGTAAATGGTACTTTCACCCGCATACAATACTTGATATTTTGCTTTATCTAAATATTCCGACTTGACTTGCAAATGCATTTCGTCTTTGTCGTATTTTTGTTGCCAAGAAGAAGTCATCGGATATTTAGCGTCGGCAGAAGTTTTTGCGCTTTCCGCAGCCGAATTCTTTTGGTTGTTTATAGTTCTATCTTTATAGTCGTTATCTTTATAGTACTGTAAAATTTGTTCAACCGTTGCCGAGCGGATTTGTTCTTCGGTTACCGTAAACTCTTTACCGTCTGCAATTCGGCTTGCCCTACGTTCGATTAAGTCGGCTACGAGATATTCCTTGTATACCTTGTCGTATTCCGCTTGCCATTTTGCTTCAATTTCAGGGTCTTTTACAGATTCTTGTTCTGCTTTTGCAAAAAAATCGCTTATGTCGTCAGAGTCGACAAATTCGGTGCTTAAACGAATTATTCCGCCGTCTTTTTTGCACATTAAAATATAGTCGTCTTGAACGTAGAAGCCTATTATTCCCGCGCCGATTGCTAACGCTTCGACTTTGTTATAACCGCTATCCGCACCCGTGCCGATATCCCACAAAAACTTGCGATTTTGCTCGCCTGCGCTTAAATTTTGAAGGTCGTATTTTAAAACGTAACAAAAACCGCCTTCTTCAACGAACATATAAAAGTCGTTCCCTTGATTATCCGACGCTCCACAATCTCTTTTTTGCACGGTTTCGCCGTTTGCGCCTAAAATAAAGTAATCTTCGGTAAGTTCTAATTGTCCGTTTTGGTTTTCTTTATATTTGAAAAGGTTTCCGTTACCGTCGTTAACGACGTAAAAATTTTCGCTTTCCGTTTTTAAAGTATGATATTGCCATTGATCGAAAGTGCATCTGTCAACGTTTTTTTCGCCCTTTCTTTCAAGCATTTCTTTAATTTCGGCGGTAACGTTATTCTCAGAAATTACTTCGTCGGTAGCCGTGTCCAACCCGTAAATCCAGTTTTTTGAACTAAGATAATAGGTTTTTTCGTCAAACCCAGCCATAATTTCTTCTATGTATTCTTCGTCTTTAGAAAGCCTTTTTATTTGATTTGCCCTTGGAGTTAAACAAATAAATAGCGTGGCGAGTAACGCGCTCACTATAAAAATTACAAAAAATACGAGCGCTGTACTTTTTACTCGTTTTCTATCTTGTTGAGTTATTTTTATGCTCATCAGTATACCCCATAAGAGAATTTTCTCTTATAACTTATTTCCTTGCCCCACCTAATTAGGCGGAGCAAGGTTTATTTTTATACGTTACGTTTTATAAGTTGTAATTTGGATTTTCCCAAACGTCGTTAGTCCATTTAGATTTAGTAGCCAAAGTATGAGCGTCTTCTTCAACGGCGGTCGACCAATAAGACGCAAACGCGGCAACGGTAAGGTCGTTACCCGTTCCACCTATCAAAAGTTTACGCCAGTTTTCACAAATGATCGCTTGAACTCTCATTTCACCGCAAGTATATCTAACGCCCCAAGATAAGAATACGTTAGCGTCTACGTCGCCCGAGAACTTAATAGTTTTGTTACTTTCGGTAAAGAACGAAATCCATTCAGAAGGAATAACTACGAGTTCGTTTTTAACGGTAGAAAGTCCCTTTGGAACTTTGTTCGCGCTTGCTAAACCTTTATAGTATATAGTTTGTCCGTAAGGAGATAATACGAACTTAACGAAATCTTTACTAAGTTCGGTTTGTGCAGAATCTCCGTCGTGTCTTACGATAGAAATGAAACCGCCGTTACCGCCTATATCGCGAGTAATAGTTTCTTCAGGAACGTACTCCGAAACCATAGTGGGATAATCGAAATATCCAACGCTAAAACCACTCTTTTCCGCCTTTTCGTAAGTTATTCCAAAGCCTTGATAGTCAAGAATAATTTGAGGTGACGACATACCCTTACTTTGCGTTTCAAACTGATCGCGCAATTGACCGAATTCGGTAGTAGACGGGTTTTGTATAAGGTGACCTTTCATCTTTGAAAGTTGAGTTACAAAATCAATATAAACTTCGCTCGTAAATCCAACGTAGCCCGGTTCATAAGGATATTCTCTATCAAAAAGCATACCAAAGATTTTTGAATACTTATGTCCGTAACCTGCAAGGTTTTCGGGTACGGTTGCCGTAGGATCGTAATTTGCCCAAGAAGTTCCCGCTTCTCCACTTTGGATAAATTCGTAGAATTGACGATAATAGTAATCGCCGTAAACACGTAAAAGCCAAGTAAATTGCAAAGATTCGATACTTGCGTCACATAAAGTTATTCCAAGCGGATTAGTATAATTTGCTTGTTCCATATATTCGCAAAGACTGATAAGGTCGTCCCAAGTAATAGGATAATCTTTATCGCCGTCTTCGTTGCGATAGCCCTTTTCAACTGCCGCTTGGAAAGCAACGTCGTTTATAAACCAACAAGTTTGCATTATTTCGGTATTCATAATAATGCTTTGCTTTGAAGTGTCGGCTTCTTTAGTTCTATACGCTTCGGGCTTTAAAACGTCTTCCCACTTAACGTCTTTTCCGCAATATGGGTTAACAGCCGCAACGTTTGAATACATATCTACGCAACGGGTTGGGGTGTTTCCGTAACCTAAGTTACCTTCTACTATATCCCAGTCCGTATCGGTAGCGGTAAGTTCTTGATTAAGCCTTTCAGAATATTGAGAACCTGCGTGAGTCGTGTTAATATTAACCGTTACGCCACCGCCTTGTAATCTTTCGTATTCGTCAGCAAGGGCTTGCCAACCCGATTGAGTTCCTTCAAAGTCAAGACAAACGTCAATATTTCCGGTAAGCGCTCTAATAGAATCGGTGTCGGGCAAATACTTTGCGTCAAAGCCTGCGCCAAGTTCAGCAACCGTAAGGGGTTTTGCCGTAATCATACCTTTTACGCCCTTTTTCTTACACGATACCACGCCGGAGAGCGAAGCCATACACAAAACTAACGCGCATACACTACTTAAAATCTTCTTTTTCATTTTTCCTCCTGATTTAACGCTTATTTTTTAACTGTGGCATATCCTTTTTTTCACCGCTTTCCCTATTAAAGAATTTTTCGCCAACGGCGAAAAAAGGCTAGCCTTTGAAATTTAAAAGTCGCGTTTTAATCAATTTATATTTTTAAAAATATAACACATTATTATTATAACTCTACGGGCAAGTACAGTCAATATCAAAATTTATCACGATAGTTACAATTCTTGTCATAAATTAGCCGATAAAACGAAAAAAGCAACAATTTTTAGGTTTGTATTGACAAATTTTAAGATTTGCGTTAGAATAAAAACATGATACCAACCATTAAAGATTATCCAAAAGACAAAACGCATTACGAGCATTTTGCAGACGACGCGTATTATATTTTCTTGCAAAAGCACGCCTTTTTCTTGGACGTTCCGCATTATCACGATTCAATCGAAATACTTTGCGTTACCAAAGGCAAAACTACCGTCCATTTAAACGGCGCTACTTACGACTTGTCCGAGGGCGAAATTTTCGTAAGTAATAGTCAAATGGTGCATTACTACGAAAATTATGACGACGATAAAATGGCTATTATCGTAGTTTTAAGCGAAAAGTACATGCGCACGTTTAAGGAAGTGTATAAAAACGCTTTACTCCCCCATCTTTTAAGGGATAAACAGGCAAACGCGCAAATCTTTTCTATTATGGAAAGTTGGATAAACAGCCAAAACCGTTCGATACTTATCGACACGGCGTACGCCAACGCGCTATTCGATAAAATTATTTCGCTTTACGGCGTTATTTCGGTTGACCAAGTAGGCGGTAACAACGACCTCGCGATACAGTTTATAAATTACGTCAACGAACATTACAGCGAAGAAATTTCTCTTGAAACAGCTGCAAAGCATTTCGGATATTCTAAAGAATACTTTTCAAAGAAATTTAAGCAGACGTTAGATAAAAACTTCTTGTCGTTTTTAAACGCGGTAAGGCTTCAAAAAGCAATAGAATTGTTGCAGGATAAAACCAACAAAATGAGTTTTATTGAAATTTGTTTGGCGTGCGGTTTTAACAACGCCACTTCGCTCTACCGCCATTTAAAAAAGGCAAACTATAAAATTCAACGGCAAGACGTTGACGAAGATGACGAAAAAGACGGTCTATAAGTTGATAAATTGAAATTTTACGAAAATTTAAACAAAAAAACGCAAAGCGGAGAATTAGTGTGCGTCCACTAATTCTCCGCTTTTAATTTTGTTATCAATTTACTATTTAATAAACCGTTAAGTTTGTTTTTAATACGAGAAAAAAATGGCTTTTGCTTGGCAAATTAAATCTTTCCCGAGCAAAAGCCACATATCTATTACTTTTTCACTTCAGTAAATAAAACTGAATATCCATCGCTACGTTTTTTCCTAAATAAGTCGCCTATGCGAATACCAACGTTCATTAAAGTTGAACCGTATAAAACGACTCCGCTTTCTTCGTTTTTGTACTGTTTGTCGGGATCTAACCCTTTTAACCGCAAAGTAGTGCTTTCTACAAATCCCGTTGCGTTAAGTTCTAAAAACGTTAAATACGCTTTATCCTTTTGCTTTGACACTTTCATATACGCGCAGAAAGAACCGCTTTCGGGCGAAATTATTCGGTATAAGTCGCCTTTTAAGTTTAAATCTTCAATTTCACGATATTTTTCGGAATAGCCTTTAAACATCTTTTTATCTTCGCTTGAATATTCGCTCAAATCTAACTCGTAACCGTAAGAGCCGAACGACGCGACGTTGTATCTAAATTCGTAAGTCGATTCCCTACCGCTCGTACAATCGCCCCTTGTAAAATGACAACTTAAGGTTGATACGGGGTAAGCGACGCTCGTTCCGTTTTGAATAAACACTCTCGCATACGGGTCGGTATTGTCGCTCGTCCAAATTTGCGGAGAATAATATAGCATACCCAAGTCAAATCTTCCGCCCCCACCGCAACAAGTTTCAAACAGAGCCTTTCCAAGCCTTTGCTTTAAAATAGCAAGTAATTTGTAACTGCCGAGCATTTGACGGTGATAAACTTCGCCTTGCGCCGTTTTAAACGAACCTGCTTCGGTTGCGTAGCGATTAAAATCCCATTTTATATAATCTATTTCCGCGCCTTCGAGTTCTTGACTTATTCTGTCTGCAATCAAATTTACAACTTCGTCTCTCGTAAGGTCTAAAATATATTGATGACGAGAAATTAACGGGGTTTTTGACGTAGTCAAAACGTATTCGGGATGAGTTTTGTAAAGTTCGCTGTTTTCATTTACCATTTCAGGCTCTAACCAAAGCCCGAATTTTAAGCCCATTGCATGAATTTTATCCGCAAGCCCTTTTATTCCCGACGGAAATCTCTCTTTGTCCGTACGCCAGTCCCCTAGCCCCTGTTTGTCGTGCGGACGAAACCATCCGTCGTCTAAAACTACGGTATCTATTCCGCAATCTTTTGCAGAAGACGCAAGTTCTAAAACCTTATCTTCGCTCACCGCGAAATAACTTGCTTCCCAAGAGTTGATAACGATAGGACGAGCCGAATAAACGAACTCTTTTTCAATAATACTCTGACGAACGTGATCGTGGAAATTCCTACTCATTTGACCTATTCCGCCGTTTGAATAAGTCATAACGGCTTCGGGAGAACAAAGACTTTCGTTAGGTTTTAAAGTCCAGTACAGCCCCACGTCGCTTATGCCCAAAAGAACTCTGGTATCGCCTAAAAAACTAACCGACACTTCTTCGGAAAAATTACCGCTATAAACGAGATTAAATCCGTAAACTTCGCCCATTTCTTCGTCGGCGTTGGGCGAACAAATTGCTATAAATGGATTTTTACAATGCGAAGTCGTACCCGTCAAACTCTCGTTTTTAAACGTTCCACGTTTAATACGGTTGCGAGATACCATAGCGCGTTCGTAAATATACATACCTTCCAAGGTTATAACGTCGTAATCCATACCGTAAAAATCCACGCAAGCGCTTGCAAATTTTTGAACGGTTACGTTCGTTTTGCCCGTGTTTTTAATCGTTTGATGACGAGCAATCACGTCTACGTTTTGGAAAACGGTATAAAACAAGGTAAATTCCACTTGATTATCGTCGTCGGTAAGAGTTATTTGCAAAGTTTCGGTATCTTCGCTCTCTCTCGAATAAGGCATTCCGTCGATTTGCTTTCTACCCTTGTAAATTTGATGAGAGCGATAGCGCAAACGGTTGCAATCTACATTTCCGTCGCAGTTGTAAATAACCGACGGCGTGCGAATATCTCCGCTGTTAAACGGCGCGATTTCAAAACCTTGAACGGACGCGTTAAACTCTCTCTTTTCTCTGTGTTCGTGAGCGACGTGTCCGTAAATTTGCCTATTCCCGATATGTTTCACGTTGTCGTCGGGAATTTTTTTGCCGTAATATAAATGCTCTAACGAATTAAAGTCGGAAATGCAAAATACGTAAGACGTATTTTTCGTTTGAAGGTGGAAAATTTGTTCTTTTTGGTTAAATCTTATCATGGTTTTATTCCTTATTGCGTTCACCTTTCGTAAACGCGCCGTACGACACGATTATACAATTATCATACTGTTTTTTTATTCGCCCGTCAAGACCTTTTTTTAATTTATACTAATCGTTTTTTTATTTACAGTTATTTTTTTGGATAAAGTTGCAATCATTATAGGCTACGCCTATATAAAAACACCCCATACTCGTCGTATGGGGCTTAAACTTAATGTTATTTTGTAAATTTAGAATTCGTTACCGAATATTTTTGTTTAAGAGCGTTTGCAACGCTTTCTTTAGCCACTTCAAATTCGCCGTCAGTCATTTCATCAAGTTTAAAAGTCATTTCGTGAGGGTTACAATTTGTCAGTAGACAAAATAGCGTAAGCCCCGAAATATATCTCCCAAGCCCTAAAGATAAATGAATACCGTCCCTGTTGAAACTATCCCCTAAATAAGACGTTCTCGCATTTTGAATAGAAGTACCCGCAGGCGACACCGCGTTTATCTTACAATTCGTTTCAATTTTTCTCTGAACTGTGGTAATAATCGACTTATACATAGACTTTTGGTCGTTTTCATAGAGTTCGAGCGCAGGGTGTCCGTATTGATAAGCCCAAGTCATATTCCATACGAATTTAACGTTTTTATTCGTTGCTTTTTCTTTAAAAAAGTCGAGCAGTTCGTCTATTTCGTGATTATAAGTAGACTCGTTTCCGCTAAGCGGACTTACCTGTTGGAGCGTAATATAGTCCCAATCGGTATAACCTATTCCTTCTTCTAAAGATTTTTGACGGTCAATTCTCCACTCGCCGTTTTTACTGTCATAGTAAAAGAAATCGTAAGTTTTTGAGCCGTTTTTGCTATTTTGATAATGTAAAGAGAGCGGGCAACCGCCAATCATAAGCGTAGCGATAACAAAATCTTCAAGCCCGTACGCTTTTGCCATACCGTCCATATGCGGAACCGTATCTTCTGAAAAACTGTTGCCTATCATCAAAACTTTTAAAGTTTTCAACTTGTTCATATAACGTAATCTCCTTAAAACTTAATCAAGCATTAACGCTTTACGCATATAAAATGATAGCAAATATGCCTTTTTTTGTCAATACTAAGTTAATATTTTATAGAGTACAGAATTTATTTTTACAACTATTTCTCTCCTTGACAAATGATTTTATATAATGTATAATAAAATCAACCAATCGGCGAGGGCTTTCGCCCCCACCTTTCGGTTTTTTTTGTGGTTTTACCGCTGTTTGTTAGCCTTGCTGACTTTGACGGTTACGGTTGAAATTTTTCCGTCTTTGTCGTAAGTTACTTTTATGTAACTTATCTCGTTGCAAGGCTTTTTTTCTTGTTTAAATCAAATTTTATTTATTGCTATAATAAGTAAAAAGGAATTTTATGATGATAAAAAGAATAACTTCTTTAAGAACTCTTGAAAACTACGTTATAATAGTTGGTTTTTCAACTGGTGAATATAAGCAGTTTGATTTAAAACCAATAATTGAAAATCTTGCTCCATTTAAAGCACTTGTGGACGTCAACGGTTTATACGAACAAGCAAAAATCGACGCGGGGGGATACGGTATAGTTTGGAACGACGACCTTGACCTTTCAGCAATTGCTATTTACAATAAAGGAGTTCTTGTATTTTAAATAATTTAAAATATTTTAACAAAACAATTTTCTTATAAAACCTAATTTTAGGCTCGTTATTAAATTTTAACATGGGTGGAACTGCCGTTTCTCGCAGGCAAGAACTCTCGGCAGAAAAACGGACAAAATGCCATGCATTTTGCTAGAATCCACCCTATGCCACACACCAAAAAGAGCAATGCTAAATTGCATTGCTCTTTTTGGTGGTGGGCAGGGGTGGATTCGGACCACCGAAGTCAGTGACGGCAGATTTACAGTCTGCTCCCTTTGGCCGCTCGGGAACCTACCCATATATATTAAATTTCGTCTGTGCGATTGATTACAGTGGAGCTGGCGATTGGAATCGAACCCACAACCTGCTGATTACAAGTCAGCTGCTCTGCCAATTGAGCTACACCAGCATTACCATTAAAAATGGTGCCCTAGGGCGGAATCGAACCACCGACAGGCAGATTTTCAGTCTGCTGCTCTACCGACTGAGCTACCAGGGCATATTTAAGCCCTTGATTACTCAAAGGCTTTTTTTGGCGACCTGGAAGGGACTCGAACCCTCGACCTCTAGCGTGACAGGCTAGCGTTCTAACCAACTGAACTACCAGGCCATATTAAATTTTTACGTTTGGTGGGCCTTCTAGGACTCGAACCTAGGACCGGCCGGTTATGAGCCGGCTGCTCTAACCAACTGAGCTAAAGGCCCGCGTCTTTAAAGTAATGGTCGGGGTGAAGAGACTCGAACTCCCGACCCCATGGTCCCAAACCACGTGCGCTACCAACTGCGCTACACCCCGTCGACTCACGTTCACCGCTCGTATATAATATCATAAACCAAAATATGTGTCAAGCGTTTTTTTGCGAGTTTTTAAAGATTTTTTTACCTTTCTTAAATTACGTAAAATTCCTTAATTTATCGTAGTTTTTTATTGACAAATCCAACTTTAAACAAATTGTTTTCAAAAAAATCTGCCTATTGTTTTCATAAATTACGTTAAAAAAAGACGCAAGCGGTTAACCGTGTCGCTGTTAGGGAATTAAATTGAATAGTTTTCTTCTACCCACGCAAAATAGATTGAATTAAAGTTAATTTTATATTATAATAAAGTCACCGATAAATAAAAATTTAGCGGAGTGTATAATGGGAAAGAAATTATTAGAAATGTGTTTAGAAGAACTCTGGTTGTTGTTTCCAATCTTCTTAGAACAACATAAAGATTGTTGGAAAGAGTGGTACTTTGAAGAAGAATGTCTATTGAAAAGAGCCTTATCTTCAACTGAAAAAATCAGCCATATTGGAAGCACCGCTATTCCTTCTATTTGGGCAAAACCCATTGTGGATATTCTTGTGGAGATTCCCAAAGAAGGGAATTTGCTTGATTATAAAGCAAAGATAATAAATTGCGGTTATATTTGTATGTCACAAAGCGAGAACGGCATGTCATTTAATAAGGGGTATACGGAAAATGGATTTGCTGAGCGAGTGTTCCATCTGCACTTAAGATATACTGGCGATAACAGTGAATTGTATTTTAGGGATTATCTAATAGAACATTCGGATATAGCAAAACAATATGAAGAATTGAAATTAAGATTATGGAAAGAGTACGAGCATAACAGAGATGCTTATACAAATGCCAAAACCGAGTTCGTAAAGGAATATACTAAAAAAGCAAGAATACTGTATGGGAATAAATACTGACAAATTCCAATTTGTCAAGTTGTTAATCTTTGTGTAAAATTTTTCAAAAGTGTAGCACACTATACTTTCAAAAGAAAGTCGTGTGTTTTGCAATGCAAAAAAGAAAAAGGATGGCAAAATTTTTGCTATCCTTTTATGTTTCTAAAAAATCCCTATGGGGAACGCCCTTATTCTTGCGTTTCGTTTTGATTTTCTTCTTTAGATTGCGACTTCTCGCTTACGATATCCGTTGCGGTTTTGTCCGCAAGATTGTCAAGTTCGTCTAAAATATCGTCCTTACTCGGCGCTGTTACCACTTTTTTAGTTTTAGCACACGCTTTTACTATATACACGACGGCTATTTCTACAAGCGGAATAATAAACACAAGAGAGTAAAGAGCGAAGAACACAATCATAAGCGGATTAAATTCGGGTGGTAGAGCGGGCTTTGCTCCAAAACTTAAAACGCCGAATATTATTGCCGCTACCCCTGCTAAAATTGCAAAAAATACGTTTTCGCCAAGCCTTTCTTTATAAAATTTATCGTCCGACTTATATATTTTTGAATAAAAGTAAGCAATCATAATTCTATAAACGATAAGCACCACCGATAAAACGATACCGAGAATTGACAAAAAGACGTTAAGTCCAGCCTTTTGTATTCTTGAAAATACTTCGACTATCCATAATCCTTCTTGCACTTCGGGAACGTACTCGTTACCGCTTGCAACCCTAAAAATTAAAACGACTGTAAAAATTAAAAAGGTAGTCGCTATTACGAGCGAAAGTATTGAACATACTAAACTTAAATATTTTTTCTTCATAATTTAATTCCTTTGCAATGCTATATCCTTGAAAAAAGACTTGCCGTCAAGCGAGTTTGAAACGCCGAAAATTTCAGCAATCGTTTTAGCGATATCAGAAAAACTTTCTCTCTCGCCCAAATTCGCGCCTTTTTTTACGTTGCTACCAAAAATTAAAAGCGGAACGTACTCTCTCGAGTGGTCGGTAGACGGAGTTGACGGATCGCATCCGTGGTCGGCGGTAATCATTATGACGTCGCTTTCTTTTAGATTTTTTATCGCTTTAAAAAGCCAGTCGTCAAATTCGTTTAACGCCGTCGTATATCCCAAAACGTCGTTTCTATGCCCGTATTTAGAATCGAAATCAACTAAATTTACAAAGCATAAACCGTCAAAATCCCTTTCTATAAGTTGATTAACAACTTCTAAACCGTCGCTATTAGATTTAGTTTTAAAACTTTCGGTAAGACCTTTACCACCAAAGATGTCGTAGATTTTTCCAACGCCCAAAACTGCTTTACCGCTCTTTTTCATTTCGTCGAGCAAAGTGTCTTTAGGGGGTGTAACCGAAAAATCTTTGCGGTTTGCAGTTCTTATAAAACCGTCTTTTTCATTGCCGACAAACGGTCTTGCAATAACCCTGCCTACTGCGTGATTACCAACTAAAATTTCCCTTGCTATCTCACAGTATTCATACAACTTTTCAACCGAAACTATTTCTTCGTGGCAAGCGATTTGAAAAACGCTGTCCGCCGAAGTATAAACGATAATATCGCCCGTTTTTAGATGTTCCGCGCCGTAATCTTTTATAATTTCCGTTCCCGAATACGGTTTGTTGCAAAGAACTTTTTTACCCGTTCTTTTTTCAAACTCGCTTATAATCTCTTGCGGAAAACCGTTTGGGTAAGTTGGAAATGGCTCGTTTGAAATAAGCCCCGCAATTTCCCAATGTCCTACGGTGGTGTCCTTGCCCGCAGATTTTTCGGCTAAACGACAAAACGAGCCGATAGGATTTTTAACGCTTGCGCCGAAATCTACGCCGTCGATATTGTAAAGCCCTAATTTTTCCATCGTTTTAAGGCTTAACTTACCGCTATTAAAACACGCTTTTAAAGTATTGCTATCTTTATCGCCGAATTTTTCCGCGTCGGGCAAAGCGCCTATTCCAAAACTGTCTAAAACGATTAAAAATACTCGCATTTTTACTCCATATTATAAACTTACTTTTGTACACTTTAAGTTTGAAATACTGCGAAGTTCCAAACCCTTGCAAGCAAGTTTTCAACTTCTTGTATTACAAAAAAGTGCTCTATAAGTCGATTAAACGCACCAGTATACTAATTTGTCAGACGGATAATAACCCATCTTTTCGTGCATTTTTAAACTCTTTTTGTTTTGAGTTTCTATATTACAATATGCAATTTCGCCTTTTTCTAAAAGCTTTTTAATAGAATAATCAACTAAATACGCGCCGAGCCCTCGCCTTCTAAACTTTGGCATAATCTCCAAAATACCGATAGAGCCTTCGTCGTGTCTGCCGATATAACCCGAAATTTCCCCGTCCGTGTACGTCGCGTAAAAATCAAATCTTGTCATTAGCCTTTTTATCTCGTCTTTAGAAAATCCGAGCGTGTAAGTTTTTGTAACGAAGTCAACGTTTTCTTCAGTCGGTTTTAAAACTTCGACAACCGTATTATCTGGCAAAGTAGTCCCGAAAGACTTTTCGTATAAAATTTGATAGCACGCTTTTTTCTTTGAAAGATTTTTAAACTTTTCAAGCGTGGCGTCCCCTTCTTCACTTGAAGAACATACCACGCAACTCGCATTATCTATAAGCGAAAGGCAATTTTTCAGTCCGTTTTCACTCGTTCCAAAGATAGCGTGTATGCCGTAATAAAAACACAGCACTCCGTCGGTTTCGGCGTATAATATCTCGCACCCGTTAGACAAAAGATAGTCCATAAGCGCAAAATGATTTTTGTCAGCGCCAAACCGCGCTCTAATTTGCTCAATTTCAAGCATATTACAAATTCCTAAATTGATAGTTGTAAAGGGTTGCGTAAATGCCGTTCTTTCCCAAAAGTTCGCTATGAGTTCCCCTTTCTTTTACTCCGTCGTGGTCGACTACGATAATTTCGTCGGCGTTTTTAACGGTAGAAAGTCTGTGCGCTACGACGATAGTCGTTCTTCCAACGCTAAGTCTTTCAAGCGCCTCTTGAATTTGCATTTCGGTAACGTTGTCAAGCGCCGAAGTCGCTTCGTCTAAAATAAGTATAGGCGGATTTTTCAAAAACGCCCTTGCGATTGCTATTCTCTGCTTTTGACCGCCCGAAAGTTTTACTCCGCGCTCGCCTACGTAAGTTTCGTAACCGTCGTCAAGCGAAGTTATAAAATCATGAATATTAGCAAGTTTTGCCGCTTCGTAAATTTGCTCGTCGGTTGCCGAAAAGTCGCCGTAAGCAATGTTATCCTTTACAGTTCCGCTAAAGATAAAAACGTCTTGCGCGACGATACCGATATTTCTTCTAAGGTCGAAAAATCTCATATCTTTGGTATTGATACCGTCGATAGTAATTCTACCTTCGTCAATCTCGTAAAATCTTGGAATAAGGTTGCAAAGAGTGGTTTTACCACCGCCCGACGGACCTACGAGAGCAACCGTTTCGCCTGCCTTTATATTCAAAGAAAGGTCGTTTAAAATCAAACTTTCTTCGTCGTCTTTTTCCTTTTTATATCGGAAACTTACGTTCTCGAAAACTATATTACCATTGAGTTTATCGACTTCTACGGGGGTTTTCGTTTCATTTTCGGGTTTTTCTTCAAGCGTTTGCACAAATCTTTCAAAGCCCGTCATACCTTGTTGAATTTGCTCAAATATCGCAACGAAAGTACGGATAGGCGTAATCAAACTTGCTATATATAAAACGTAAGCGGTAAGCCCGTCGATTTCAATCCAGTTTACGCAATAAAGTATTCCGCCCGCAACGAAAGCAAGCAAATACAAAAAGTCCATTGAAAAACTCATTGCCGTGTGGAAATTACTCATTGCCTTATATTGCATTGCTCTTGCGCTTTGGAGTCCTTCGTTCGCGTGCTTAAATTTTTCGCTTTCGTGGTCTTCAGCCGTGTACGCCTTTGAAACTCTTATGCCCGAAACCGAACTTTCTACCGTAGAGTTTATCTCCGCCGTCTTTTCCCTTGAAAGTCTAAACGACTTCATCATCCCACCGCGAAGTTTAACGGCGAGCAAAATAATAATAGGTAAAACTACGATAACTACGAGCGATAAAATAGGATGTATGGTAAATACCATAATAAGCGCGCCTATCATAGTAACGAGCGATAAAAATATATCTTCAGGTCCATGGTGAGCGAGTTCGGAAATCTCGAAAAGGTCGTTTATAAGCCTACTCATAATAGAGCCCGTTTTAGTTTCGTCGTAATAAGAAAAAGGGAGTTTTTGAAGATGCGCGAACAAATCTCTACGCATATCGCCTTGAATTCTAACGCCGACTACGTGCCCCCAGTAAGTGATTATATAGTTTAAAATCGCCTTTAAAACGAAAATACCGAGTAAAACACCGCCCCAAACAAGCACGAAATTAAGTTCTTTTACCGCAGTAATTTGCCCCGCAACTTTTGGGTAAACCAAATTACACACCGCAACGAGCAAAGCGCAAATCATATCGAGCAAGAACAATTTCCAATGCGGTTTGTAATAACTTGCAAATTTTTTTAACATTTTTATTCCTCTGTATATAAAATATCTTCCGTAACGTTTTTGTAAAATAATTTTTTAACTTTAGACGGAGTTTTCGTAATGGAAAGTATCCACATAAGTTTAGCCACGACTGCTTCGAGCGTCATATCGTAAGACTCTAAAAAACCGTATTTTTCTTTAAGACTTTTTCCAACTTTATAAACGGACATATCGCTACCGTCGTTCACGACTTGGGTACACATAACCAAAATTTTACCCTTTTTACGCCATTTTTCAATAATGGGATAAAAACCGTTCTTTTCTGCGTCGGGAATACCGCCCGTACCGAAACTTTCTACGACAACGGCGTCGAAAAAACTAAAATATAGTTCTAAAACCCTACTGTCCACGCCCGGAATAAGTTTAAATACGCCGACAGACGAATTTAACTTATCGTAAAAAATAGGCTTGCCCGTATACTTTTTTTGGCGGTAATTCATAACTTTTCCGTCTTGAATAATCGCCACGAGCGGATAATTTATACTCGAAAAAGCGTTGTAATTTTTAGAATACATCTTTTTGGCTCTCGCCCCGTTTATAACTTGACCGTTAAAAACGATAGACACACCGCACGCCTTTTTAGAAACACAGTATAAAAAACTATCGTATAGGTTGGTTTTCGCGTCAGTAATAACCAAATCAATAGGTTTTTGCGAACCCGTGATAACGATAGGTTTGGGGCTTTTGGGTATGAGATAGGAAAGAACGGCGGAAGTGTACGCCATAGTATCCGTACCGTGACATATTACGAACCCGTCGTATTTAAAATAATTTTCACGAACGGTTTTTGCCAAAAGTTCCCACTCTACAGGTGTAAAATTCGTCGAATCTATATTCAAAAGTTGAATACAGTCAACGTCGCACAATTCTCTTATTTGCGGAACGTAAGAAAGCATTTCTTCGCCTTTCATATGCGGAGAAAGACCGTTATCGCCAAGTTTAGACGCGATAGTTCCGCCGGTTGCAATCATAAGTATTTTTTTCATATAAAAATTGTAACATATTCTTTAAAAAATGTCTATTTTTTAAAAGGGTTTTCATTTGTTTGACAAATTTTCACACAAGGGCTATACTTATTTTCGGACTTTTAGGAGAAAAATTATGGATATTAGACAAAACGTAAGAAATATTGCAATTATTGCCCACGTAGACCACGGCAAAACGACCTTGGTCGACGGACTTTTAAAGCAAAATAATATTTTCCGCGCTAACGAAACGGTTGGCGATAGGGTTATGGACAGCGGAGATATCGAAAAAGAAAGGGGCATTACTATTCTTGCGAAAAACACCGCCGTTATTTATAACGACACTAAAATAAATATTATTGATACACCGGGGCACGCCGATTTCGGTGGCGAAGTAGAACGCATACTCTCGATGGTAGACGGCGTAGTTTTACTCGTAGACGCGGTTGAAGGCTGTATGCCCCAAACGAGATACGTTCTTAAAAAGGCTTTGTCACTCAACAAAAAACCTATCGTTTGCATAAACAAAATTGATAAGGGCGGAGACCTTGATAAGACGATTGACGGTATTATAGACCTATTTATTGAACTTGGCGCAAACGACGATCAACTTGATTTTAAAGTAGTGTACGCAAGCGCAAAACAAGGTTGGGCGTCGACTTCGGCAACCGCTCACGGCGACAATATGAATCCACTTCTCGACACTATTTTATCAGAAATTCCTGCGCCTGTCGGCGAGATTGACAAACCGCTTCAAGCCATAATTTGTAACGTTGACTACGACGAATACGTTGGCAGAATAGGTATAGGAAGAATCGTTCGCGGAAAAATTGCCGACGGACAAGCGGTAACGATAGTTCACACCGATAAAACTACGACAAATGCGAGAGTTGGTAAACTCTATCAATTCCAAGGCTTAAAGCGCACGGAAGTAGAAAGTGCGGAAATGGGCGATATAATAGCAATTTCGGGTATTGAAAAAATCAATATCGGCGAAACCGTTTGCGTACCCGACTGTATTGAACAACTCCCCTTCGTTGCAATCGACGAGCCTACCGTTTCTATGTTCTTTATGGTAAACAACAGCCCGTTTGCAGGCAAAGAAGGTAAATACGTTACTTCTCGTCACTTAAGAGCAAGGCTTTTTAAAGAAATTGAAACCAACGTTTCTATGCGAGTTGAAGAAACCGACAGCGCCGACACGTTTAAGGTTTTCGGGCGTGGCGAACTTCACCTTTCGATTTTAATCGAAAATATGCGTAGAGAGGGCTACGAATTCCAAGTTTCTCGCCCAAAGGTAATTTTTAAGGAAATCAGCGGAAAAACTCACGAGCCTATGGAAGATTTGGTTATCGAAGTTCCAAACGACTACGTAGGCGCGATTATGAATAAACTCGGCGCAAGAAAGGGCGAACTTATAGAAATGACTGCAGACGATAGGGGTACTACCAAACTTCAATTCAGTATTCCCGCAAGATGTCTTTTCGGTTACCGTAGCGAAATGCTTACCGACACCAAGGGCTTTGGTATTATGAGCCACGTTTTTGCAGGTTACGAAGAATATAAGGGAGATATTCCGTCGAGAACTCGCGGTAGTTTGGTTGTTTTTGAAACTGGCGTTACTTCGCAATACGGTCTTTTCAACGCCCAAGAGCGTTGCACGCTTTTCCTTGGAGCAGGCGAAAAAGTTTACGAAGGTCAAGTAGTTGGCGAAAACAGCCGTGACGAAGATTTAACCGTAAACGTTTGTAAGGTTAAGCATTTAACGAACAACCGCGCGTCAGGTAGCGACGACGCGTTAAAACTCGTAACTCCTACAATTTTATCACTTGAACAATGCCTTGAATTTATAGCCGACGACGAACTCGTTGAAGTTACGCCTGTATCTATAAGACTTCGTAAGAAAATCTTATCGAAAGATTTGCGTATGAAGGAATGGGCAAAAAACCGTAAGGAATCGTAATATTAAACGAATACTTATAAAATAAAAAACTACGCCGTTGCAAAATTGCAACGGCGTTTTTAAAGCAAAAAGTAAGCCTATAGATTGATTATTCATACTTTTCACTTTCTTCTTCTGTCAATATTTGTTTAATCATAGATATATCTTCGCTAATTCTTTCTAACACTTTTTTTCTAAGCCCGTTTCTAATTCCTTTCATTTTATAATTTTTCGACCACTCTTTGCAACAGTCGCAATTTTTAACGATTTCGTCTTTTTTATTACAAAAACCAACGCCCGTTTTGTCATACGAACAAATTCTGCGTGTATAATACGCCCTATAACTACCGCAATTCCAACATTTTTGAATTTTTTTCTTTTCCATATAATATCTCCATTTCCTATTGTGTTTTTAAACTTTGCGTAAAAAAAGTGCGCTAACCGAGGTCAACGCACAAAAACACAGACTCCGTTAGTCGCTCAACTAACTTTACGTGAAATGGGTTTATACACTTACATAAAAGGAATCCGCATTTTATCAAATTCAATAATGTAAGTGTATCGCAAAAAAGGCATATTTATCCTTAAACAGAAAAATAAACCCACTTTTCACATTTATTAAGTTAGTTGAGCGTATTCAGTATATCATATATCAAATTTTTTATCAAGCGGTTTTTTAAACAATCACAAATGACTTTTAAAAGTCTATCGTTCTTTAAGTTTTATATTGAGAATTTACGCCACTTTTCTATTGTCATTCTGGAGTGAAGCAAAGCGAAACGATAGAATCTACTTCTTTATATCAAGACTCTATCACTACGCTCCAGAGTGACTGAAAAATAACACTAAACGCTGTTCGCCACTAAAGCCCCCTCCCCATTAGAACTGAGGGTATTTCCATTAAAGCGCCCACCACTTAAAAAGCCGAGCATTTTGCTCGGCTTTTTTGTTTTTTTTAAAACGGCTACATCACAACGTATGACTGATTTTATGAGAAGGGTTAGATGCGAGCAAGACGGTTTTTTGCGAGATTTTTACAATGGAAATTACCTTGTCGGTAATCGGAATTGCAAAAAGCCGTAAAAAACATTAGTAATGCGACGCATATAGCGTTTAGAATATCAGCGCGAGTTTGACGTAGCCAAAAGAATTTATGCGGATTGCTTTTTAACAATTTCAGGCTCTTTGCGTCCTAAAACAACGTCTTTGTCTATTATCACCTTTTCGATATCTTTATCGCTTGGGATATAATACATACTGTCAAGCATAAGGTTTTCAAAAATCGTACGAAGTCCCCTTGCCCCCGTTTTTAGCGAGATAGCGCGCTTTGCCACTTCTAAAACGGCGTCGTCGGTAACGACGAGTTCAACTTCGTCAAACCCAACGAGTTTTTTATACTGCTTTACGATTGCGTTTTTAGGCTCGGTCATAATTTTTACAAGAGCCGTTTCGTCTAATGCGTGAAGTCCAACGACGATAGGCATTCTACCGACAAATTCGGGAATAAGCCCGAATTTAGTTAAATCTTGGGGCTGAACGTCGTCTACGTAAGCGTTTTCAACTTCGCCGTCCTTTTTCAAACTACCGCCAAACCCGAAAGACGAATTATCCTTTCTTCTTCCGACGATTTTATCAAGCCCAACGAACGCCCCACCGCAAATAAATAAAATGTTCGTGGTGTCAATTCTAATACAGTCTTGTTGGGGGTGTTTTCTTCCGCCTTGCGGTGGAACTGACGCAATAGTAGATTCTATAATTTTTAAAAGGGCTTGTTGCACGCCTTCGCCCGAAACGTCGCGAGTTATCGAAACGTTTTCGGTTTTTCTTGCAATCTTGTCTATTTCGTCTATATAAATTATTCCCTTTTGGGCTTTTTCTACGTTATAATCGGCGTTTTGAATAAGTTTAAGCAAAATGTTTTCAACGTCTTCCCCAACGTAACCCGCTTCGGTAAGCGTAGTTGCGTCGGCAACAGCAAAGGGAACGTTCAAAATTTTTGCGAGAGTTCTTGCAAGCAAGGTCTTGCCCGACCCCGTAGGACCTAAAAGAAGAATATTACTCTTTTCAATCTCGGTATCGTCCTTTTCCTTACCGCGCATATTTACTCTTTTATAATGATTGTAAACGGCAACCGACAACACCTTTTTAGCCTTATCTTGACCGACGATATATTTATCGAGTTCGGCTTTGATTTCTTGCGGTTTTAAAAGGTTTACGCTTTCCCACTCCGACTTTTCGTTCTCCGCTTCTAAAATCTCGTTACAAATTTCGATACATTCTTCGCAAATGAACGAGCCGTTTGGCGCAGCGACGACTTTTATAGACTTTTCTCTCGTTTTTCCGCAAAAAAAGCAACGGCAGGTTTCGGTGTCTTTATCAAAAAAATCAGTCATTTAGTCTCCTTTTCTATTATAAAAAATCTTGTCGATAAGTCCGTATTCGCAGGCTTCGTCTGCGCTTAAATAATTATCTCTATCGGTGTCTTTTTCAATTTCTTCATAAGACCTACCCGTGTTGCTCGCCAAGATTTTGTTGAGTTTTCTTTTAGTTTTTAAGATGTGTTCGGCTTGAATTTTAATATCGCTCGCCTGACCTTGCGCTCCGCCAAGCGGTTGATGAATCATAATTTCACTACTTGGCAAAGAATAACGCTTACCTTTCGTTCCGCTCGAAAGTAAAAACGCGCCCATAGACGCTGCCATACCTATACAAATAGTAACGACGTCGCACGAAATATAGTTCATAGTGTCGTAAATCGCAAGACCGGCAGAAACGCTACCGCCCGGACTATTTATATAAATAGTAATGTCTTTTTTGGGGGCTTTCGCTTCTAAATATAAAAGTTGCGCAACTACGGTGTTCGCCAAAGCGTCGTTAATTTCGCCCGTAATGAAAACTATTCTTTCTTCTAAAAGTTTTGAATAAATATCGTAAGATCTTTCGCCCCTGTCGGTTTGATCAATAACCATAGGAATAAGTGCCATTTTTCTCTCCTTTTAACTTGAAAACGCCAAGTCCGTTCGATTTGTGATAAAAAGGGGGCAATTTTTCAATTACCCCCGTCGTTAGTATTATTAGTCTGACTTTTTAGTAGTAGTTTTTTTGGTAGTGGTCTTTTTAGCAGTAGTAGTTTTTTTAGCAGGCTCTTTCTTTTCTTCGCCGTCGTCCGCTACCTTTTTAGTTGCGGTCTTTTTAGCGGTAGTCTTTTTAGCAGGAGCAACGATTTCGTTGTTTTCCTTTAAGAACTTAAAGAGTTTGTCGATAATAACGTTATTTTCAACGTAAGAAAGTTGCTTGTCGTTTACAGACTTTTTATATTCTTCTAAACTCTTACCAACTGAAGTTGCTTGTTCTAAAAGTTTAGCGTCGATATCTTCGTCGGTTGCTTCAATCTTTTCTTCGGTAAGAATTTTATCTATAACGAGTTGAGTTTTAACGTGTTCTTTTGCAGACTCTTTACATCCTTCTCTATACGCTTCCAAAGTTTGACCGGTATACTTTAAGTAATCTTCAAACTTAAGACCTTGATACATAAGTCTGTAAGAAGTTTGTTGTACCATATTGTCAATTTCTCTTTCTACTAAAGAGTTAGGAATTTCAACTTCGCTCGCGTCGGTAATAGCCTTGATAAGACTGTCTTCAATTTCTCTTTCAGCCCTTTGAGCGTTAGCCTTTTCAAGTCTTTCCTTAATGCTTGCCTTATATGCGTCGATAGTATCGAAATGAGCCTTTTCCTTAACGAATTCGTCGGTAAGAGCAGGGGTTTGTTTTTCCTTGATTTCGTGAAGGGTTACGGTAAACACAGCGTCTTTACCTTTAAGGTCTTCAGCGCCGTAGTTTTCGGGGAATTTTACGTTGATATCTTTAGTTTCGCCAATATTCATACCAACAACTTGGTCTTCAAAACCGGGGATAAACATTCCGCTACCTAAAGTAAGGCTTTGTTTTTCAGCCGTACCGCCGTCAAACTTAACTCCGTCTACCGAACCGCTATAATCGATAATAGTTACGTCGCCGTCTTTTGCAGGTCTACCGTCAACGTTGATTTCAGTAACGTTTTGTTCTAAAAGTCTGTTGATTTCGGTTTGAATATCGTCTTCCGTTACATTATACTCAACTTTATCAATCTTTATACCTTTGTAAGCGCCGATTGTAACTTCGGGTTTTACAGGCACTTCAGCAACGAGTTTAAGACCTTTTTCGTCAATTTTGTCTATAGAAACGTCAGGTCTGTCGATAGGTTCGATTTCAGTTTCTTTATCTAAAATATCAAAATAGTGTTTAGAGAACGCTTCGTTGATTGCGTCTTCAAAGAAAACGCCCTTGCCGTAGAATTGTTCGATAACAGCCTTGGGAACGTGTCCTTTTCTAAAGCCTTGAATTTGATATTTGTGCTTCGTTTTGTTGTAAGCGACGAGTTGAGCGTCGTCCCACTCTTTTGCATTTAAGGTAATGGTAATTTTTACGGTGCTCTTTTCGCCTTTTTCTACTACGTATTTCATAGTTCAACTCCTAAAATAAGTTATATTTTTTACGTTCGATATGTATTTTAGCACATTTTACTCTCTTTTGCAAATTTTTATCGCTATAAATTTTACTTTTATTTAAATTTTATATATAAT
The DNA here is from genome assembly GCA_017453045.1 of Clostridia bacterium. Taxonomy (GTDB): domain Bacteria; phylum Bacillota; class Clostridia; order Christensenellales; family Borkfalkiaceae; genus UBA10281. Next base: position 45,459 of record JAFTKX010000027.1, read on the forward strand.
ACATATATAACTCAACCTTTTATCAGCAAGGAGCACAAAATGGCACAAGACGCTTTTTCGCTTTATCACGTTGCGAAAGAACTTAATACTTTACTTAAAGGGGCTAAAATAAATAGGGTTAGCCAACCCGATAATAGCGACGTGTACCTTTTAACCCACTCGTTTACGGGGAATAGAACTTTAGTTCTATCTTCAAACGCCGAAAGTTCAAGGGTTGCGTTTACGTCGGAAGAAAAACCAAACCCCAAGCAAGCGCTCGGCTTTTGTATGCTACTTAGAAAACACCTTTTGGGCGCAATTATCGAAAGCGTTGAACTAATCGGTTACGAGCGAATTATAAAAATAACGTTTACGGGCAGAAACGACTTTAAGGAAAAAGTAAAAAAAGAACTCTATTGCGAAATTATGGGCAAATACTCCAACCTAATTTTAACCGAAAACGGAATTATTTTAGGTTGCCAAAAGAACGCCCCGCTCGACGTGGCGACGACGAGAGTTACTTTATCAGGCGCAAAATACGAACTGCCAAAACCGCAAGATAAACTAGAACTTTTTGATAAAAACACGGCTATAAGCCGATTATCGCAATTCGACGGTGGCGATTTGGCAAAGTTTATCTTTGAAAACGTAAAGGGTTTTTCATATCCTACGGCGGTTGAAGCAAGTAAAAGATGTCAGGGGTTTTCTTCCACTCTTGACCTTTACCAAAGGCTTTACGACTTTACTTTTAACTGCGAAATAAAACCAAATATCGCGGGAGATGGCAAACTTTTAGACGTGTACGTTACCGACTATTCTTCAATCGACGGTGAAAAGAGGTACTTTGACACTATTGCCGACGCTTACGACTATTTTTATACCAAAAAAGATAAGGACAAGGCTTTTTCGTCGAAGAAAAAACAACTGCTCGACAAGGTAAACGGACTTATTAAAAAACTCGGTAAAAAGTTACAGGGCGAAAGCGAAAAACTTCTCGCTTGCAAAGACGCAGATACTTTAAGAATAAAGGGCGAACTTATAACCGCAAACATTTACCGCTTAAAAGAAGGTATAGAAAGTTGCGTGCTTGAAAACTATTACGACGACTATAAACCTATTACTATCGCCCTTGACAAAAGGCTTACGCCAAGTAAAAACGCCCAAAGATATTTTAAAAAGTACGCCAAGGAAAAACGTACGGTTGAAATTTTATTACCGCAAAAAGAACAGACCGAAAAAGAACTCTCTTATCTTTACACCGTGCAACTGTTTATAAATCAAGCGACGGTAATAGACGAATTTAAAGATTTAGAAGAAGAACTTATTTTAGTGGGGCTTTTGCAAAAACCTAAATTTAAGGTTAAAAACCCCGAAGAAAGCGTTTGCAGAACTTACGAAATAGACGGATATATTATCAAATGCGGAAAAAATAACGTTCAAAACGACAGACTTACCCAAAGGGCTTTTAAAGAAGATTTGTGGCTACACACAAAAAATTACCACTCCGCGCACGTTATTATTGAAACCAAAGGGGATAAAATACCCGACAAGGTAATTGAAATAGGAGCGGAAATTTGCGCCTATTTTAGCGACGCGAAACAAGGAAATAAAGTGCCCGTTGACTACTGCTTTAAAAAGTTTGTAAAAAAACCACCGCAGTCAAAACCGGGTGGCGTAATTTACACCGATTATAAAACTGCTTACGTAACCCCCAACCCCCACGACGAACTGCTAAAATAAATACTACTAAAATAGCAAACGCCTTTCGGCTCTTACCGAAAGGCGTTCGTTTTGTCCTTAATTATTGATTTAGTCGTCTTTTGAATTGAAAGAATCTTGACTGTCTAAAAGCGCGGTTGGAACGCCGTATTTAGCGCCCGTTATCGCTCCAAGGTCTGAAAGCGTCCAAAGTTTATCACGCGTAGTACCGTCGTCGTATTCAACTACTACGAGCGCTCTATCTACCGTCGCTTTTATAATTTCGCCTTTCATACTGACAAATACTATTTCTCTTATAGTCATATTGCCCTTTAACGAAAGTAAAACGTTGTTGTAGTTTTTGTCCCACGCTTCTGCGTTTAACTTAATCCAACCCTTCTTTTCTTTATTAGCGTCTTTTACCATCTTTGCGGTAATTGAAATTTCTCCACCGCCAAGCGTAGTAGAAGTTGAAGTGTTGCTGAAATATTCGTTACGTTCTAAAGACGATTGAGCCGTATATTTTTGAACGGTTACACCAACCAAATTGCCTTCGATTTTTTCAACGTTGAGCCAAACTTCCTTTACGTTGACGCTATTTCTCGTTAAAGAAAAACCTACTATTTGTTTTTCAACCGAATCGTAAACGTTTACTTTCCAAGACTCGCCAACTGCGTTTTTATCTTTACAACCCGTGAAAGATAAAGCCCCGAACATCATTATAACGCATAAAATAATGCTTAAAAACTTTTTCATTTTTTGTTTCCCCCATTGTCTTTTTGCAATTTTTCAAGTTCTTTCATAAAGGTGGAAATATCCTTGAAAGAACGGTATACCGACGCAAAGCGAACGTACGCGACTTCGTCGATTTCTTTAAGCCCTTCCATAACCATTTCGCCGAGTTTTTTGCTCGTTACTTCCTGCTCTAACGAATTGTATATGCTCTTTTGGATGTTTTCAACGAGTTCGTCGATTTTCCACATAGGCACAGGGCGTTTTTCACACGACTTAATTATTCCGTTTTTAAGTTTGTTAGGATCGAAAGTCTGGCGGTTGCCGTTGGTTTTGACCACCAAAATAGGCGTTGTTTCAACCGTTTCGTAAGTAGTAAATCTTCTACCGCAATTATTACACTCTCTCCTTCTACGGATTGCCGTTCCGTCTTCGGACGGGCGTGAGTCAATTACTTTACTGTCCGTATGACCGCAATACATACACTTCATAACTAACCTCGCTTTAAATAGCAAATTTATTACTATTTAATTTTACCATATTTTTTATTTTTTGCAACCTTATTTGAAGATTTTCCCTTATTTTGCGACGTTTTTTTGTCTTTTGGCAAATCTTTTTTTGTCAAAGCGTACGCTTCTTTTATAAGTTCGGCGTTTTTTGGCAGTCTATACTGGAGTAACGCCCTTTGCATTGCCTTTTCTTTGGGCGATTTCGGAACGTAAACTTCTTGCATTGTGTCCGGGTCTATGCCCGTGTAATACATACAAGTCGCTCTCGTTGACGGCGTTGGGTAAAAGTCTTGAACTTGCTCGGGCATGTAATGAATACTCTTTAAATACTCGGTAAGTTTAACGGCGTCTTCAACTCTGCTTTCGGGGTGCGAGGATATTAAATAAGGCACTATAAACTGTTTTTTACCTATCGACGCGTTTATAGCCTTATACTTGTCCGCAAAGGTTTTATACACCGAAAAAGACGGTTTGTTCATTGCCTTTAAAACTCTGTCGCTCATATGCTCGGGAGCAACCTTTAACTGTCCGCTTATATGATGACGGCAAAGAGTTTCTAAAACGTTGCTGTTTTTGTCGTATACTATATAATCGTATCTTATTCCGCTACGGATAAAAACTTTTTTTACGCCGGGTACGGCTCTCGCTTTTTCTAAAAGGGCTAAAAATCCCGTGTGGTCGACTTTTAAATTTTTACAAGGCGTATAGCCTATGCAATATTTATCTTTACAAACGCCGTGTTCTATTTGTTTTTCGCATGCAGGCTCTCTAAAGTTTGCCGACGGACCTGACAAATCGTTCACGTATCCCTTAAAGTCTTTATCTTTAGTAAGCATAGTAATTTCGTCGATAATCGACTTATCGCTACGCTTTTGTATTCTTCTACCTTGATGATAGTTTATCGAACAGAACGAACAACTACCGTAACAGCCCCTGTGGCTCGTTACCGAAAATTTAACTTCTTCAATAGATTTTATTCCGCCCTCTTTGTCGTACATAGGATGCCACGTTCTCTCGTAAGGGAGAGCGTACACCTCGTCCATTTCCTTTTCGGTAAGCGGAAAAGCGGGTTTGTTTTGTAAAACGTATTTACCGTTCGCCTGCTTTTGAATTAACACGTCGGCGTTAAAAGAGTCGGTATTTCTCTCTTGCTGACGGAACGCCTTTGCGTATTTTACTTTATCTTTTGAAACTTCGTCAAACGACGGAATTATAACCGCGCCCTTTTGCCTATAACTTTCAACTTCGTCTCCGCTAATTAAAACGCAAGTTCCTCTTACGTCTTTTATTTTATGAAAAGGAATATGCCTTTCAAGCCTGTCTAAAATATCCCAAGTGGGTTTTTCTCCCATACCGTAAACGAGCATATCCGCTCCGCTATCGGTAAGAATAGACTGCATAACCGTATCCGCCCAGTAATCGTAATGTGCAAATCTTCTCAAACTCGCTTCGACACCGCCGATAATTACGGGAACTTCGGGAAATAATCTCTTTAAAGTTTTAGCGTATACGATAACTTGTCTATCGTGGCGTTTTCCTTGCTTTGAAAGGGGACTGTAAACGTCGCCTTTTCGCTTGTTTTTAGCAACCGTGTAGTTGTTTACCATAGAATCTACCACTCCACCGCTTACCATATACGCGATATTAGGAGTTGGCAAAGCCCGATAATCGTCGTCGGTTATCGGTTGGGGTATTATTCCTATTTTAAAACCGCGACTCTCGACTACTCTCGCTATTACGGCGTGTCCGTAGGTCGGATGGTCAACGTACGCGTCCGACGCTATTAGTACGAAATCGAGATAACCTTCGGTTTCTTCCCAACTAACTGGTAAAAACATGGTTTATTTCTCCAAAATAAAGTTAATAATTTATATATGGTTATTTTCGTTTACGTTTTAGTTTCCGTTTATATGATTGCGATAAACGTCTATTCGTTTATGCTCCTTAATTCTCAAAAAAAAGCCGAAGAAGACGGCGAATGCTCGAAAGTTAGAGACGGCAGTCTTTTTATTACCGCTATACTCGGCGGAGCGCTCGGTATTTACGTTGCTATCTTCGCTTTAAAGTATCGAACGAAAAGTTTATTCTTAATGGTGTTTATGCCCGTGATTATCGTTATAAACGCTTTTATTTTGATACAAGGTTTTACAAACGGATTTTGGATTTTTAACGTAAAACAAACGGCTGACTTGATAAAATTTTTAACAAATACGAGCCTATAAGTCGATTATTTAAGTTCAACTCTTGCTTTTGCATTAAGGTCAACGTCTGCAAAATTGCCTTTTAAATACTGAATATATCCTTCCGCGCCTATCATAGCGGCGTTGTCCGTACAAAGCCACTTAGGCGGTAGATGAAGTTCTATTCCGTTTTGACGGCACTTTTCTTCAAGCCCGCGCCTTAAAAAACCGTTGGCAACGACTCCACCGCCCGCAGTAGCAATTTTAACGCCTTTTTCTTTGCACGCTTGAACTACTTTTTCTATTAAAATATCGACAGCCGCATGCTGAAAAGAACACGCGACGTCGGCTTTTGAAAATTCTTCGCCCTTTTGCTCTTTGCCGTGAATATAGTTTATAACAGCCGTTTTAAGTCCGCTATACGAGAAATTATATCCACCTTCGCCTTTTAGCATTTTGGGGAGTTTTACAACGTTTTCTCCGCTTTCGGCAAGTTTTTCAACGTTAGGTCCACCAGGGTAGGAAAGACCTAAAACCCTTGCAACTTTGTCAAAGGCTTCGCCTACGGCGTCGTCTAAAGTAGAGCCTAAAATCTCATATTCGTCGTAACTTTTTATAAAAACGATAGCCGTGTGTCCACCGCTTGCCAAAAGGCTTACAAACGGTGGCTTTAAATCTTCGTTTTCAAGATAAGACGCTGACAAATGTCCCCTTATATGACTTACGGGAATAAGTGGAATTGACAGAGAATAAGCAAGCGTTTTAGCGTAACTTACGCCGACGAGTAACGCGCCGAGTAGTCCCGCGCCGTACGTTACGGCAACAGCGTCTAAATCGGCAAGGGTAAGACCTGCGCTTTTCACAGCGTCTTCAACGACGAGAGAAATCGCCGTAGTGTGCGCTCTCGACGCAATTTCGGGAACTACCCCGCCGAATTTGACGTGCTCCGCGCAAGAACTTAATATCTTTGACGAAAGAATTTTTCTTCCGCCTTTTATAACCGCCGCCGCTGTTTCGTCGCAAGACGATTCTATTGCCAAAATAACGGCGTCTTTTTTTATTGTAAAATTTTTAATTTTATCGGCGTACATACTTAACTCATTTTAAGGTAGTCTATAATGAATTGGTCTATTGCTCCGTCCATAACGGCGTCGACGTTACCCGTTTCACTACCCGTTCTATGATCTTTAACCATAGTGTACGGACAAAAGACGTAACTTCTTATTTGGCTACCCCACTCTATCTTTTTTATTTCGCCCTTAATTTCGCTCGCTTCCGCCATACGTTCTTCTTCTCTCTTTTCCAAGAGTTTAGAACGGAGCATTCGCATTGCTTGCTCACGGTTTTGAATTTGGCTACGCTCGTTTTGACAAGCGACGATAATTCCCGTTGGAATATGGGTAATTCTTATTGCCGACTCTGTTTTATTGACGTGCTGTCCGCCCGCGCCACTCGAACGATAAGTGTCTACTTTTAAATCTTCAGGGCGAATTTCTATATCTCCGTCGTCTTGAATATCAGGCATTACGTCTACCGAAGAAAATGACGTTTGACGGCGAGCGTTTGCGTCAAACGGCGAAATTCTAACCAAGCGGTGAATACCTTTTTCAGCCTTTAAATAACCGTAAACGTTTTCGCCTTCGACCTTAAAACATACCGACTTAAGCCCCTCGCCTTCGCCGTCGAGCCTATCGTATTCGGTAATTTTAAAGCCGTGCTTTTCAGCGTAACAAATGTACATTCTGTAAAGCATTTCAGTCCAGTCGCACGCTTCAGTTCCGCCTGCGCCCGCATGGAGAGTTAAAATAGCGTCGCAAGAATCGTACTTACCCCTTAAAAGAGTACGAAGTCTGATTTCTTCGATTTCTTTTTCGGCAATAGTCAAATCTCTATCGACTTCTTCAATTATACTTTCGTCGCCTTCTTCTTGGGCGAGTTGAATCATAATTTCAGCGTCGGAAACGGCTTGCATAGCCTTGTCGAAAACGTTGAGTTTGTTACGAACAGACTGCGCCTCGCGACTAATTTGCGCTGATTTTTGAATATCCGACCAAACTTCAGGCTTTTCGAGTTCTTCTTCTAATTGTTTTAATTTTACGCGAAGATTGTCGACGTCAAAGAGAGTATCCTGCCTCTTCTAAAGTCTTGTAAAGTCCCCTTACTTTTTCTTCATAAACGTCGTATCTTACCATGATAAATCTCCTTAAAATAGAATATTGAAAATTTCACGCTTTTGATTTTTGGCAATTTTCCTTTATTTTTTACGCGTGGAATTTATAATTAAGGCAAAATTTTTGCCCTTATATAACTTTTTTTAAGCGTAGTCACTCACCGCAACTACGCTTTTAGTTTATTTAAAACACCTTTCTTTTAACCACCTATATCATAAAAAATATTTGCGAAGTAAAGATTTTTTATGAAAAGGAGTAACCAACTATAAAGTCTTACCGTTTGCCGTAGCAAATGGTTGACGAAAGGTTGTGTTACGACGAAGGCAAGGCTCGTGAGTTAGAAAAGACTTGGTAGACCTTGTTGGGCAACGTAACGTTGCATCCGCCCTTTTTGTTTTGCAAAAAGTTTTAGATACGAGTTAGGCTAGGCTCGCTTTAAAGGATAAGACACGATAGACCTTTGTGGTCATCGGGGTTTAGCCTTTAAAGTAGAAACGACGCATAACGAAGTATATAAGACTTTGTTTTGTAAAAAGTTTTAGATACGAGTTAGGCTAGGCTCACTTTAAAGGATAAGACACGATAGACCTTTGTGGTCATCGGGGTTTAGCCTTTAAAGTAGAAACGACGCATAACGAAGTATATAAGACTTTGTTTTGCAAAAAGTTTTAGATGCGAGTTAGCCAAGGCTCGTGAGGTTGAAAAGACTTGATAGACCTTGTTGGGCAACGTAACGTTGCATCCGCCCTTTTTGTTTTGTAAAAAGTTTTAGATGCGAGTTAGGCTAGGCTCACTTTAAAGGATAAGACACGATAGACCTTTGTGGTCATCGGGGTTTAGCCTTTAAAGTAGAAACGACGCATAACGAAGTATATAAGACTTTGTTTTGTAAAAAGTTTTAGATGCGAGTTAGCCAAGGCTCGCAAGGGTTTTATGGGTGGGATAGAGCAACGTAACGTTGCATCCGCCCTTTTTGTTTTGTAAAAAGTTTTAGATACGAGTTAGGCTAGGCTCACTTTAAAGGATAAGACACGATAGACCTTTGTGGTCATCGGGGTTTAGCCTTTAAAGTAGAAACGACGCATAACGAAGTATATAAGACTTTTTAACGGCCACAACAATTCTTAAACTTCTTCCCCGAACCACATGGACAAGGATCGTTTCTACCTACGGTAGAAGTTTTAATGATTGGACCGCGTGATTCTGAACCTAAACTTCCGCCGGATGCAACTAAATCTTGCGGTTTTTCTTCTACTTTTTCTTTACGCTTAATTTCCGATTTCAAAAGGAGAAGGGTTACTTCTTCTTGAATGCTTGCAGTCATTTCTTCAAACATATCAAGACCTTCTTTTTTGTACGCGATAACCGGGTCTTCGTTTGCGTATCCGCGGAGAGATATACCGCGCTTTAATTTATCCATAGCGTCGATATGGTCAATCCACTTCTTATCGACTACTTGAAGGAAAATAAATCTTTCAAAATCGCTAAAGTCAAGACGTTCGTTTTCAGGTCTACCTTCGTTGTCGTCTTCCAAAGCCTTAATTTTTGCTTCGTAACACTCGATAACCTTTTCAATCGTCTTTTCAACGATATAGTCGTAATCCCACTTTTCTAAAATTTCGTCGGTAATAAATTCCGTTTCGGATGGGAGAGCCTTTGCTTCGAGCGCTCTATTTAACTTGTCTTTATCCCAAGAACTCGGCTCTTGGTTTTTGTTTACGTTTTCGGCAAATATATCGGTAACGAAATCAGGAATAAGATTTAATACGTCTTGATGGACGTTATCGCCCCTTAAAACTTTCATACGTTCTTCGTACATAATTTTACGTTGGGTGTTCATAACGTCGTCGTATTGAATTATGTGTTTTCTTATACCGAAGTTCTTGCCTTCGATAGTTCTTTGAGCGTTTTCAATTTGCTTAGAAAGCATTTTAGACTGCAACGCGTCGTCTTCGTTGAGTTTAAACATACTGTAAATGCCTTGTAATCTTTCCCCGCCGAATCTTCTTGCAAGATCGTCTTCCAAAGAAATGAAGAAAAGCGAAGAACCGGGGTCGCCCTGACGTCCGCTACGACCGCGAAGTTGGTTGTCGATACGCCTTGATTCGTGTCTTTCAGTACCGATTATGTGAAGACCGCCGAGAGCGATAACTTCTTCTTTTTCCTTGTCGGTAACGGCAGAGTGTTCTTTGTAATATTCTTGATATCTCTCTCTAATTTCCTTAACTTCGTCGGAAACGTCTTGAACGTAAGAAGTCGCAACGTCGATAAGGTCTTCCGAAACGCCTTCGTTTCTTAAATCTTGCTTTGCAAGATATTCAGGGTTACCGCCGAGCAAAATATCCGTACCACGACCAGCCATGTTAGTAGCAATAGTAACAGCGCCCTTTTTACCTGCTTGAGCGATAATTTCTGCTTCACGCTTGTGGTTTTTAGCGTTTAAGATGTTGTGTTTAATTTTGTTCTTTATAAGCCATCTCGAAATTTCTTCGGACTTTTCAACGGTTACCGTACCGACCAAGATAGGCTGACCTTTTTCGTGTCTTTCGATAATTTCTTTAATAATCGCTTTGAGTTTGCCTGCTTGAGTTGAATAAATAACGTCGGGCAAATCCTTTCTTTGAACGGGTTTGTTAGTAGGAATTTCCAAAACGTCAAGCCCGTAAATCGTTCTAAATTCTTCTTCTTCGGTCTTTGCAGTACCCGTCATACCCGAAAGTTTAGTGTAAAGACGGAAGTAGTTTTGGAAAGTGATCGTAGCGTGAGTTTTGTTTTCGTTTCTTACCGTAACGTTTTCCTTTGCTTCAATCGCTTGGTGAAGACCCTCAGAGTATCTTCTACCTATCATAAGACGGCCCGTAAACTCGTCGACGATAATAATTTCGCCGTCGCTTACTAAATAATCGGTATCTCTCTTAAAGATAAAGTGGGCTTTAAGAGCCTGTTGAATATGATGGTTAAGGTCGGCGTTCTCAATATCCGAAAGGTTTTCAATGCCGAAGAATTTTTCAGCCTTGTTCGCGCCGTTTTCGGTAATTTGAACGGTCTTGTCCTTTATGTCGAGAGTGTAATCTTCGTCGGCTTTTAAAGTCTTGACGAATCTATTACAGTCAAGGTATAACGTAGACGATTTCTCGCCCCTACCCGAAATAATAAGCGGAGTTCTCGCTTCGTCGATTAAAATCGAGTCAACTTCGTCGACGATTGCAAAATTAAGTCCCCTTTGTACCATATCGACCATTCTCTTTTTAAGATTGTCGCGAAGGTAGTCGAAACCGAACTCGTTGTTCGTTCCGTAGGTTATATCGCAGTTATAAGCGTCGCGCTTTTGATCGTCGGTAAGTTCGTGAACGTTTACGCCTACCGTAAGACCTAAAAATCTATAGATTTTTCCCATCCACTCGGCGTCACGCTTTGCAAGGTAGTCGTTTACCGTTACGAGATGCACGCCCTTGCCAGACAAGGCGTTGAGATAAGCAGGAAGGGTTGACATAAGAGTTTTACCTTCACCCGTTTTAAGTTCTGCAACTCTACCTTGGTGTACGCAAATACCACCCATAAGTTGAACGAGATAATGACGCATATTCAAAACTCTGTACGACGCTTCTCTAACTACGGCAAAGGCTTCGTTTAAAATATCGTCGAGAGTTTCGCCGTTTTTCAAACGGTCTTTAAATAGTTTGGTCTGATTTTTAAGTTCTTCGTCGGTCATCGCTTCGTATTTTGGAGAAAGAAGCATAATTTTTTCAGCCTGCGCTTTGATACGCTTTAAACTGTTTCTCGAATCCATACCAAGGATGAATTTAATAAGTCCCATAAAATTTACTCCGTTACTTTTCACTTTTTTGTCGGACGATTACGTTTTTCGCCCATTATATTTAACGTTACTATTTTACACCATTTGCAATTTTTTGTATATCGTTTTTTGTGATAATTGTGCAAAATTATACCTTTTTTATAAATTTTTATAAAATTTTATAAAATGTCTTCGTTTAAACTGTCGCTTTTGCGGTCTTTTTCGTCACTTTCAATCGGTTTTTTGAAATTTACCGACGCAACGGTTAAACAAATAACTTCTTCCGCGCCCGCGCTTTTGAGTTTTTCGGCTACGGCGTTTGCAGTAGAGCCAGTAGTTAAAACGTCGTCGATTAAAAGCGCTCTTTTACCCTTTATTGCGCCCCTATCCACGACCTTGAAACTACCCTTTAAATTTTGAGTTCTTTCCTTTAGCGTAAGTCCTACTTGACTGTACGTTTCTTTGGTCTTTTCAAGCGCGTCAACCACGGGAATTTCAACCAACTTTGAAAATTCTTCGGCTAAAACCTTACTTTGATTGTATCCTCTTTGCTTTATTCTTGACTTTGTCATAGGAACGTAAACTATACAATCGGCATAGCCGATATATTTTAAAAACACGGGCATTAACTTTTGGGCGAAATACTCTCTTAAATATTTTTCTCCGCCGTATTTGTAGCGCATGATAAGCGTGCTTATAGGTTGTAAATATTCAAACGCGCTCCTTGCCATATCGACGTTCGTCGGTTTGTTTTTGCAAATATCGCAATACTCGGTAGGATACGCCGTCGCCCTACCGCAATTACCGCATATAGACTTGTCGTTAAACGGCAAGATACTATTACACCCGTCGCATACCGACGAGTTTGAAAAGTTTTCGCGCTTACACACTAAACAGGTTAAGTTCCTTGGATAAAATACGTCCCTTATCTTTTGTAAAATACTCATTGCAAAAATTTGAAAGACGAATCGCTTTTTTACTTTCGATTCGTCTCTCCTTTTATAATTTTTTATTTGAAATATTGCTTTTAATCGACTTATAGCCTATTATTCCTTATAACCGTCGGGGTTTTGCATTTGCCAGTTTAAAGCGTCTTTACACATATCGTCGAGAGTTTTGGTCGCCTTAAAACCTATGAGTTTTTCAGCCAAAGCAGGATCTGCGTAGCAGGTCGCAATGTCGCCGGGACGACGTGGAGCAACGGCGTACGGAATTTCTCTACCAAGCGCTTTTGAAAAGGCTTTTATCATTTCTAAAACGCTGTATCCCCTACCCGTTCCTAAATTCACGATAAAAAGCCCTGATTTAGTCAAGAGTTTATTAACAGCCAAAACGTGCCCTTTTGCAAGGTCTACGACGTGAATATAATCTCTAACGCCCGAGCCGTCGGGAGTGTCGTAATCGTCGCCGAAAACGTTTACTTTTTCAAGTTTACCTGCGGCAACTTTTGTAATATATGGACAAAGATTGTTTGGAATACCGTTAGGATCTTCGCCTATCATTCCGCTCGGATGCGCTCCAACCGGATTAAAATAACGAAGAATTGCTATGTTGAAATCTTTATCTGCCTTTGCTAAATCTTTTAAAATATATTCAATGAAAAGTTTAGTGCTTCCGTACGGATTAGTCGTTGAAAGCGGAAAATCTTCGGTAATGGGAACTGTATGCGGATTGCCGTAAACGGTTGCAGAAGATGAGAACACGAGATTTTTTACGTTAAACTCTCTCATAACGTCTAAAAGAGCGAGCATACCGTAAATGTTGTTCTCGTAATATTCAAGCGGTTTTGCAACGGATTCGCCCACCGCTTTATATCCCGCAAAATTTATAACGGCGTCAAATTTATGCGCGGAAAAAATCTTTCTCATCGCGTCTTTGTCGCAAACGTCTTCTTTATAAAAAGCAATTTTTTTATTTACTATTTTTTCAACCCTTCTTACCGCTTCGGTCTTGCTGTTTGAAAGATTGTCTACCACTACCACGTCGTAGCCCGCTTCGATAAGTTCAATGCAGGTATGACTGCCTATATAACCTGCTCCACCCGTTACGAGTATAGTTTTCATAAATTATCTCCTTTTTGTTAATTTATCGACCTATAGAGCGACTTTTATTGCTTATTCATCGTTTCAGACAAGTAGGTGTTGTAGTCTACCGGTCTATCGTAAACCTTTCCGCCGTCGAGTTCAATTATACGGTTGCAAACGGTGTTCATAAGTTCTCTATCGTGGCTTGTCATAAGCAAACAACCCTTAAAGTTTACGAGTCCGTCGTTTAAAGAAGTAATAGATTCAAGGTCTAAATGGTTGGTCGGCTCGTCGAGTATCATAAAGTTACCCGCTTCGAGCATCATTTTGGCAAGCATACATCTTACCTTTTCTCCACCCGAAATAACCGACGCTTTTTTAAGGGCTTCTTCGCCCGAGAAAAGCATTCTACCAAGCCAACCGCGAACGAATTCTTCGTAGTGGTCGTAAGAAAAACGAGAGAGCCAGTCGACGAGCGACAAGTCGCAACCGACGAAAAACTCGTCGTTATTTTGCGGAAGATAAGTCGTCGTAATAGTCTTACCCCACTTGTAATAACCGCTATCCGCCGTTTCTTTGCCAGTTAAAATTTCGTAAAGCATAGTTATCGCCTTACTGTTTTTACCTACTATTCCTATCTTTTCTTCTTTTCCAACCGTAAAGGAAAGATTTTCAAAATATCCTTCTTTGGTAAGATTTTCTACAAACAAAATATCGTTGCCGATTTCTCTATCGTACTTAAAGTTGATATACGGATATTTTCTCGAAGAAATTTTAATATCGTTGATAGTAAGACTTTCAAGTTCCTTCTTTCTCGAAGTAGCCTGTTTAGATTTTGACGCGTTAGCCGAGAAACGCGCGATAAATTCTTTAAGTTCTTTCGCCCTTTGTTCTGCCTTTTTGTTCTGCTCTTTTTGTTGACGGGCAAGAAGTTGGCTAGTTCTGTACCAAAAGTCGTAGTTACCAAAATAAAGGTTGATTTTTCCAAAGTCAACGTCGCAAATATAGGTGCAAACTTTGTTTAAGAAATATCTGTTATGAGATACTATTATTATAGTATTCTCATAGTCCATTAAAAAGTCTTCGAGCCACTCGGTTGTTTTAATATCAAGGTTATTAGTCGGCTCGTCTAATAAAAGAACGTCGGGATTTCCAAAAAGGGCTTGAGCAAGCAAAATCTTAACCTTTTCCTTACCGTCGAGTTCGCCCATCGTCATATAATAGTGGTCGGACGGAATATCGAGCGCCTGTAAAAGTTTTTCAGCGTCGCTCTCCGCGTCCCATCCGCCGAGTTCAGCAAATTCACTCTCGAGTTCCGCCGCCTTTAACCCGTCTTCGTCGGTAAAATCTTCTTTAGCGTAAAGGGCGTCTTTTTCGTCCATTACGTCAACTAAATGCTTGTGTCCGAGCATTACGGTACGAATAACCGTTTCGTCGTCAAAAGCGTTTTGGTCTTGACGAAGAACGGACATTCTTTCGTTTTTGTCTAAAATTACGTCGCCCTTTTGGGGTTCGATTTCACCCGATAAAATCTTTAAAAAGGTAGATTTGCCCGCGCCGTTCGCGCCGATTATACCGTAGCAATTACCTTTAGTGAATTTCAAATTTACGTCTTCAAAAAGTTTTCTACTGCCAAATTGAAGGCTAACACCGTTTACTTGTAACATTATACCTGCCTATATAAATTTTATCTGATTTTCGCTTTTTATTTGCGATTTTATATATTTTTGCTTATCTCTTTTTTCACACAAAGAACGGCGACGGCAAAACAACCGTCGCCGAGCATTCACTCTCTAAAATATTAGATACCGTCTTCGTCTTTAATCAATTCTCTTGCGAAAACGAGTGCGTTGTAAGGGAGTTCTTTACCCTTAAATCTCTTTTTTGTAGTAGCAACTACGATAGGCATAGCGGTAACAAGTTCCCAACCGCCAACCAATTCTTGAGCAATAACGCCTGCCAAAGCGCCGATTTGGGTATTTACGCCAATTTCATCTTTAGCAACGATTTTTCCTTGACATGGAACAACTTTATATTCCTTCATATCACACCTCGATTTTAGGATAAACCCACTTTTTTCATAATATAAGAAGTTAACGCTTTGCTTGCAAGGAGCGATAACGTCGCCATATTTCAAACGAAAGCATAAAAACGGCGGTTTTAAAGCAAAACGCCAATTTTGCAAGGATTTTGCAAACAGCAAAAGATTTAACTCCCTATTGTTCACATTATAACACATATTTTTTACTTTGAAAAGAGAAAAAGGCAAAAATTTGCTACTTTTTTAATATATTTATTAAAAATATCGCTACTTAGGGCAGAATATTTATTAAATTGCCAAAATTTTATAAAATAGTCGCCCTTAAAATTGACATACCGAATAAAAAGTAGTAAAATGTTTAGGCGAGTTAAAATTTTGAGATTTTAACAAGTCAAATTGCAAATTAAATACGCTTCCGTAGTTAAATGGATATAATAAACCCCTCCTAAGCAGTAGGTCTATCCGTTTAGATAGATGTGAAGCCTAGCGAGATAGACTGAAACATTGTGTCAAATTTCGGTGTCATAGTGTAAAATAGAATTTTGTACACCCTTTGTACACCCGAATGAAAAATCGCCAAAATTGAATATGCATCCTTAGTTAAATGGATATAACAGCCCCCTCCTAAGGGGCCGTTGTGGGTTCGATTCCCGCAGGGTGTACCAAAGCGGTCTGTGATAACTTTTATAGACCGCTTTTTGAAAAAGGAGAACTATGGATATAGATATTCAAAAATTTAGAGAAGGTAATTGGTTTGTCAAGTTCTTTTCTCGCCTAGAATATGCCCAAATGTTTTATGACTTTGGAAGAATGCAACTGTGTCCACTAAAATATTTCATAGAACTAGAAAAGCAGGGACGCGGTGACAAAAACGAAGGGATAATAATAAGCAAAACGGATATTGTAGGAAAAGGTATTCTCTACCAACAAAAAACACCTAATACGTCTTATGAACAAATAGCATCTTTTGATGAGTTACGTGCAAATCGCGAAAGCTTGGTGTTTTGCATAACCGATCTTCCTAAAAGTTCTTATGTTGGAGAATCTTTTAGCACAGACTTAAAAATCTTTGAAGATTTTGGAGATGATGTAAAAGAGATTTATGCTGTGTTTGTAGATAAAGACATATTTGAATCTCGGCTGATAGAATATTGTAAAAAACATAACATTTCTTTAGCGTATGGTCACATTGAGTATAACGATAATACATTTACTCCACAAGAAATCTTGCAAATATTAGGCAACGATCCTTGTAAACATTATTTCAGAAAATCCACTACATTTTGTCATCAACATGAGTACCGCTATGTTGTTAGAAATGCCACGAAAAATTTTATTGCGCAAACTCAAGCAATCAAAACGCCATGCGGATACACAATTGACGTAGGGGGATTCAACGATAACGCATTCGTTGCCAAAATCACACACACTCAAGTATATTGTCTGGGTGGGTATCCCACTTTGCGAAACTCATAGTAGGGTGTAAAATCACGGTAGTGATGGCAATTTTACCCCTACGCTTATCCTGTTCCCTAAAATAATTTTTAAGGAGAAATTGATATTGAAGAAAAACACTTTAATTGCGATTTTAATATGTTTGCTTATAATAGTTTCGTTAGCTTTGATAATCGTATTGTGTAACTCAAACGAGCCTACGGATACTACCAACAACCCCACTACCTCAAATAAGCCAACTCAAGATGTTCCTAAAGGTAGCATTGGATTGGAATATGAATTCAACGAAGAAGAAAATACTTATACTGTTGTTGGAATAGGAGATTGCAAAGATGTTATAATTTCCATACCAAGTAAACACGAAGAAAAAAGTGTTACAAGAATTGGTACATATGCGTTTGAAAATTGCAATTCAATAACAGAAGTAATCTTTCCGTCGAGCATAATTGAAATAAAAGATTACGCATTTAAAGGGTGTGATTCTTTAACTAAAATCAGTTTGAATAATGGGTTGCAGACAATTGGAAAAGGTTCGTTTTATGAATGCTTGAAACTGCCAAATATAATTGTTCCAAATACCGTTGTATATATAGGGGAATCGTCTTTCTATAGATGTTTAAACCTTGATGAAATCAGTTTAAGCAATGAAATGTTAACCATTTCTAAAAACACATTCAATGGCTGTGTCAAATTAAAGAAACTACAACTCCCTGAAAAAGTTGAAATTATTGAAGAACGAGCGTTTTATAATTGTACAAGCATAGAAAGCGTTTTGATTCCCAATATGGTACATACGATTTCAGAAGAAAGTTTTGCTTTAAATAGTAGTTTAAAATCCGTGTCTTTAGGAAAGTCTGTAAAACATATAGCCTACAATGCTTTTTGGAATGATGACGAACTTTCGTCAATTATTGTGAGTGAAGAAAATCTATATTACAGTGATGATGGTAATAATCTATACAACAAAGATAAGTCGGTTTTATTTAAATATGTTAAACCGAAACAAACAACAATTTCTTTGCCGAGCACCGTAACAACAATTAACGATTATGCTTTTTCAGGATATGATTATTTAACGGATATAACAATTAGTGATTCAGTTACCTACATTGGTGAATGCGCGTTTTATGGTTGCGGAAATTTGTCAAATGTTGTACTCGGAATTAAAGTTAACTATATAGGGAAAAAAGTTTTTTACGGTTGTGGAAATTTGCAAGCCGTTACATTTGCAAATACTTCAAATTGGGAAAAAAGCATTGATAAAGCGTCGGCGTATGTAATTGATGTAACCTCTCCTACGCAAAATGCAATATTATTTTTGTCTGATTTTAGGGATTACATTTTGTTTATACCGCAGGAACCAACTCTTGACCAAAAATGTGCGTCTGGTCAGCACCTTTTTAGCAAAACAAAACTGTGTGAAAATTGCAAAAGTAATGTGGAAGATTTAGCTGTGGTAAGTTATGACTTATCTTTAAATGCTGATAAGGCTGTTATGGGTTATATTGTTGATGTCGAAGATAAGGGTTATTATTTGTATGTCATTGGTTCAGGAGAAACCAAGAATTTTGGCTTTCGAGCAACGCCATTCCATGAAGATGATTACAATGATGAAGTAATAAAAGTGTTTATTTCAGACCAAGTCACAACTATTGCGGATTATCTGTTTTTTGAATTTACATCTCTAACAGAAATAGATATTCCTTCAACGGTTACTTACATAGGTCAATCAGCTTTTTGTTATTGTTATGCTTTAAATGAGGTTAGCCTATCTAACAATATCACATATATCGGAGAAAAAGCTTTCTGTCAGACGAGGATAAGTAGTATTAGGCTTCCGCAAGAATTAATTTATTTGGGGGCGCAAGCTTTCTCACATTGTCAAAATTTAAGTCAAGTGGAAATATTCGATAAAGTATTGACTATTGGAATTGATGTTTTTAAGGAAACAAGTTATTATTCTAATAATTCGAACTGGACAAATGGTGTTCTATACTTAGGAGATTGCATTATTGCGGCAAAAACATCTGTTACAAGTGTTATTATTGATAATAATATAAAAGCGATTGCGGCAGGTGCTTTTAAAAATTGTAGCAACTTACAAACGATTGTTTTTACTAATAACAATTCCATTCAAAACATAGGTGAATCTACATTTATGAATTGTTCAAGCTTGGACTCTATAGAACTACCTGAGTCCATTATTAGCATAGGAGACTATGCTTTTTACGGTTGTTCTTCGTTGCCTTATGTATATATTCCTGAAACAGTTGTTTCAATGGGGTACTCCGTTTTTTATGATTGTAACACACTCACTATTGAATGTGCAATTTCTGAAAATGAAAAACCAACGGGTTGGCGCAATGATTGGTGTGCAAGTTGTGAGGTGGTTTGGGGCGTTATAAATCCAAAACGAACATAATACACCCCTTGTACACCCGCACAGTATAAAGCACCACAAAAACCACCTACAAACACACAACTTACCAAGCGTAAAATCTGCCTTTTCGGTGGATTTTACGCTTATTTCGAACAAAAAGCACCCATTTGAAGATAGCCTCAAACACTTCTAAAAACTCCTAAGGCGCTATTGTGAGTTCGATTCTCGCCGGGCATACCAAAAAACGACCGATTTCTCGGTCGTTTTTGCATTGTAGCGCGTTGTTTATTCTTCCTTAAATTCGGTCAGCATACGCAGTTGCGCTTGCCTATAGTATTTGCGGAAGGTTGCCCACGGTAGGTTTGTGTCCTGTGAGAAGGCGATTATCACGCCTATCAGTTCGCTTTTATCTTTTGCCTCGGTTATTGCCTTTTCATAGTCCATTTTATTCATGCTGTTTACTCCTTGTTTTTGGTAAACAAACAATACCGTAAACGGCAATTAAAGTCCAGCATAACGCACCGAAAAGACAAATAAAAACGACCGATTTCTCGGTCGTTTTTGCTCCAATTGTCAAAAAATATTTGTTATTATATATTTTACACCGTTAATTAAATCTTTTACTTGATCTTCGGTTGGTTCAACATTTTTGTCATGGCAGCATATATTCCTCAAATCACCCAAATATTGAATTTTTCGCCAAGTAGGAATCTCAATAAAATTTCCTTCTTTTAGTTTTTCGTTGAAATCAGAAATTGTAGGATTTTTCTTTGTTAATTTAATTGAATGATTTTCAACGACATTATTCAAATGTTTCTCAAGAACAACACCAGCAATAGCACCAGCGGCCCTTAAAAATTTTTTCTTAAATAGTTCCTCTGCTGAATCAAGTTCGGAATCGAAAATATTTCCTTGTAGTTCTGTTTCAAGGTTGAAAAAGTAATCGTCAACCAAACTTCTAATTGAGGCTAATATTTCCACTTGTTGTTCCATTTTTCCTTTCGCTGAAATAGGAGTTGCTATAACAGTAGAACCTCTTGATAATGTATAACCCAGCAAAGCATCTGAAATACAGTAATTTGAAAAGCTTAATTCTTTTACTTTTGCTTTTTTATAAAGTTCTACAAAATCATTTAATCGATGAGGAGCAACTTTTTCTATTAAACGGTGACTCTTTGTATACCAATGGTCATAGTGCTTTGTAAAATCAGGAAGAGTGCTTTCGTCTATATTTGCTTTTTGGAGTGCTTTTTTCCCTTCGGGGTCAAGCAGAAACATACTAAAGTAGAGTTTTTTACCCTCATCAAATAATTTATCAATTTCTTCTTTAATTTTTTCCTTTTTAATCATTTGTCGTATCCTCGCATTCTATTACGGTTATTTCGCTTCTTTGCCAGGTTACGATTTGTTTAATGTCTGGTTCACATGTTAAAGTTAAAATTGTTCTCTGGGGATTAGGTTTAATATTAAATACAATTTGCGACTCAAAATCTACGGCAACGCCACAACAATTCGATAGGGTGTACTCAAAAGTCAAAACCCATTGTAATGTTTCATCATTTAACCAAAAAATAATATCATCCTCATCGACATCATTTAAAAACAACTGCAACAACGCGACGTATTCACCAGGTTGCCCAAGTTTTACGATAGCAGGATTTTTACTATAATTAAAAAGTGTTTTGCTGAAATGATGTTCGTAATTATCATCAGTAAATTCGCCTTTTGTGCAACTGAGGGTTGCTGATTTTACGGTAATAAAATCAATCATTCTCCCAAGGTCATTTTTAAATACCAAGTCAAATGAAAAATATTTTTTGAAATTTGCATATTTTTCAAATGGTTCGCTTTCCATCAATGAGTTGTGTTTTGATTCCTTTGAAACGCCTACAATATCCGCCGTGTTAAAATCAAAACGTGAAATCCCATTTAAGTACA
>JAFTKX010000005.1 GCA_017453045.1 Clostridia bacterium
CAAATATACTTTAACTTGTGGAACGGACAGCGTAGACCTTTCTAACATAGAAAGTAGCGTGAGGTTTTTATTACAGGGTAAGGTCGATTACGAGTTTAGAACGACTATCGTCGAAGGCTTACACGAAACACAAGATATAGTGAAAATAGGCGAGTGGATTCGTGGCGCAAAAAAATATTTTTTGCAAAATTTCGTAGACTCTGGAAACTTGATAGAATCGGGGCTTAGAGCAGTTTCCTTAGATAAACTCAAGGATTTTGAGAAAATCGCAAAAAACTACGTAGAAAAAATAGGGCTTAGAGGGGTATAAAAACGCAATAAAACGGACGAAAAACGTCCGTTTTTTATTTTTTAAAAAACCACAAGATATTGTGTTTTTCTCTTGACAAGGTACAATATATGTGGTATACTATGTCAGCAAAATACAGGAGGAAGTACTATGTATAGAGTATTAAAGAGAGATGGTAAGATTGTTGACTTTGACCTTTCAAAGATCAGCGTAGCAATAACGCAAGCGTTTGAAGCCTGCGAAAAACAATTCCACAAGGATATAATCGACTTTTTAGCCCTTAAAGTAACGGCTGAATTCGAGCCTAAAATTCAAAACGAAACGGTAGCGGTTGAAGATATTCAAGACAGCGTAGAATCAGTTTTAATCAAGGCTGGTTACGACGACGTTGCTAAAGCGTACATTATTTACCGTAGACAAAGAGAAAAGATTAGAAATTTATCGAGCACGGTACTTGACTATAAAGAAATCGTTGACAATTATCTTAAAATCAACGACTGGAGAGTAAAGGAAAACTCTACCGTAACCTATTCGGTAGGCGGTCTTATACTTTCTAACTCTGGCGCAATTACTGCAAACTACTGGCTTTCTGAAGTTTACGACGACGAAATTGCAAACGCTCACAAAAACGCAGATATTCATATTCACGACCTTTCTATGCTTACGGGTTACTGCGCAGGTTGGTCGCTTAAACAACTTATCCAAGAAGGTCTTGGCGGTGTAACTGGTAAAATTACTTCTTCTCCAGCAAGCCACTTAGCAACCCTTTGTAACCAAATGGTTAACTTCCTTGGAATTATGCAAAACGAATGGGCAGGCGCTCAAGCATTTTCTTCTTTCGACACCTATCTTGCTCCGTTCGTAAAAGTAGACAATCTTTCTTATAATCAAGTTAAAAAGTGCATAGAATCTTTCATTTACGGCGTTAACACTCCAAGCCGTTGGGGTACTCAATCTCCGTTTACTAACATTACTTTAGACTGGGTTGTTCCAAACGATTTGGCTGAACTCAACTGTTTAGTCGGCGGAAAGGAACTTGACTTTAAGTATAAAGATTGTCAAAAAGAAATGGATATGGTAAACAAAGCGTTTATCGAAATTATGATTGAAGGCGACGCAAACGGACGTGGTTTCCAATATCCTATCCCAACCTATTCTATTACCAAAAACTTTGACTGGAGCGAAACCGAAAACAACAGACTTTTGTTTGAAATGACTTCAAAGTACGGCACTCCGTATTTCTCTAACTATATCAATAGCGATATGGAACCGAGCGACGTAAGAAGTATGTGTTGTAGACTTCGTCTTGACCTTAGAGAACTCCGCAAAAAGTCGGGCGGTTTCTTCGGTAGCGGTGAAAGCACGGGTTCTGTCGGCGTAGTAACTATCAATATGCCGAGAATTGCTTTCCTTGCGGTTGACGAAAAAGATTTCTATCAAAGACTTGATAGACTTATGGATATTTCGGCTCGTTCGCTTAAAGTTAAAAGAACGGTTATTACCAAACTTTTAGAAGGCGGACTTTACCCATACACCAAGAGATATCTTGGAACTTTCAACAACCACTTCTCAACGATAGGGCTCGTTGGTATGAACGAAGCGTGCCTTAACGCAAGATGGCTTAAAGTTGACCTTACCGACGAAAAGGCTCAAAAGTTCACTCAAGACGTATTAAATCACATGAGAGAACGCCTTTCTGACTATCAAGAAATGTACGGCGACCTTTATAACTTGGAAGCAACTCCTGCCGAATCTACTTCTTTCCGTCTTGCAAAACACGACGTTAAGAGATATCCAGAAATTATCACGGCGTCTTCTTCGTACGGCGGAACTCCGTATTATACTAACAGTTCGCACCTTCCAGTAGGCTATACCGAAGACATCTTTACGGCTCTTGAAATTCAAGACGAACTTCAAACCCTTTACACTTCGGGTACTGTATTCCACGCTTTCCTTGGCGAAAAATTGCCAGACTGGAAGTCTGCCGCAAATCTCGTTAGAAAGATTGCAGAAAACTTCAAACTTCCGTATTACACCCTTTCTCCAACTTATTCGGTATGTAAAAACCACGGATATATTCCGGGCGAAGTATTTACTT
Source organism: Clostridia bacterium (assembly GCA_017453045.1). GTDB lineage: Bacteria > Bacillota > Clostridia > Christensenellales > Borkfalkiaceae > UBA10281. The sequence continues at coordinate 2,388 of JAFTKX010000005.1, forward strand.
GCCCAGACTGTGGCGAAAAGACCGAAGTTTACAGTCGTATAACGGGTTACTATCGTCCTATCCAAAACTGGAACGATGGTAAGAGCCAAGAATATAGAGATCGTAAGGTTTACAATATCGGCAATTCGGTATTAAAGAGAGATGGTTGTCCTTGCGAAACGACTGCTGAAAGCGACGTGGAAAGCGGTAGAAACGCAATTTACCTTTTCACAACTGCAACTTGCCCTAACTGTAAAGTGGCGTGTGCTTTCCTTGATAAAGCGGGCGTAAAATACGAAAAACTCCTTGCAAACGAACATCCCGAACTCGTAAGCGATTTCGGAGTTAAACAAGCGCCGACTCTCGTAGTCGTAGCAGACGGAAAGACTGCTAAATACGTAGGCGTTTCGGACATTAAAAAATATCTCAACGCATAAAATGGTATACGATATTATAGTTATAGGTGGAGGGCCGGCGGGATTAACGTCGGCGCTCTACGCTAAAAGAGCAAATAAAAGCGTTTTAGTTATTGAAAAATCGGCTTACGGCGGACAAATAACCTATTCGCCAAATGTAGAAAACATACCGGGTTTTAACGCAGTTTCGGGCAATGAATTTGCCGAAAAACTCGTTGAACAAGTAGTAGAGCAGGGCGCGGAACTTGAATTTTGCGAAGTTTTGTCGGTAGAAGACGGCGAAATTAAAACTGTTCGTACAGACGGCGGAGATTTTCAAGCAAAAGCGATAGTTATAGCGACGGGCGCAAAGCATAGAAGACTTAATTTAGAAGGCGAAGAAAAGTTTATCGGCGACGGTATTTCGTTCTGCGCGGTATGCGACGGCGCGTTTTATAAAGATAAGACGGTAGGCGTCGTAGGCGGTGGAAATTCAGCCCTTCAAGAAGCGTTACTTTTGTCGGATCTTTGCAAAAAGGTATACGTTATTCAAAATTTGGACAAACTAACTGGCGAAGGTAAACTTCAAGAGCAGTTAAAAACCAAATCTAACGTAGAAATTATCTTGTCAACCGTAGTTTGCGGTTATCTTGGCGAAGATACTTTTAAAGGCGTTAAAACGTTATCTGCAAACGGTGAAGAAAGCGCCCTTGGTTTAGACGGTCTTTTCGTTGCAATCGGTCTTATTCCGCAAAACGGAGCGTTCAAAAACGTATTGACTCTAAACGATTACGGATACGCAGTTGCAGGTGAAGACTGCAAAGGCAAATCTAACGGGGTTTTCGTTGCCGGCGATTGTAGAACTAAAAAAATTCGCCAAGTGGCAACCGCTATGTCGGACGGAGCGATTGCAGCCCTTTCGGCTTGCGATTACGTTGATAACTTATAAGGAGAAATTATGGAAGTAGTTTTAACAGTTGAAAATTTTGAAAATGAAGTTTTAAAATCGGACAAGCCCGTTTTAGTAGATTTTTGGGCGACTTGGTGCGGTCCTTGCCGTATGATAGCCCCAATTATTGAAGAAATTGCAAACGAACTTTCTTCAACGTTAAAAGTCGGCAAAGTAAACGTCGACGAACAAGAAGAACTTGCCGTAAGATACGGGATTTCAAGTATTCCTACACTCTTACTTTTCAAGGGTGGGGAAGTCGTTAAAAAAACGCTTGGTTATATGCCCAAAGATGCAGTTTTAAAATTCATTAACGAATAAAATAGACGAATTAAGCCCCCGAAAGCGACGCTTTCGGGGGCTGTTTTA
>JAFTKX010000028.1 GCA_017453045.1 Clostridia bacterium
TCAAGCATTAGACGACGCGGAGTAGAGCAGCTTGGTAGCTCGTCGGGCTCATAACCCGGAGGTCGCGAGGTTCAAATCCCGCCTCCGCAACCACTAGATACTCGTTTGAACTTTTTCAGTTCAAACGAGTTTTCTTTTATTTCTTCTAGGTTTTTGCCGTTTATTATCTCTAAGCACTCTTTTTTGTTAAGTCTTTTAGTTTCTCTCTTATTGGTGTTGTAGAGAATAATAACCTTATCGTCAAATAAAAACACCCGGTTTATGAACGAGTTAAAGAACTCGTTTTTTTCTTGCCCATTTTCATACTGTTTTCTAGCGTAGTAGTTAAGAAACGTCCTAACGTCAACAAGTTCTAACGGCTTAATTTGTTTAGCCTTTTCAACGGCGATTTTCGCTTCTAAATCTTCTTGCGTGGCTTCAAGCGAGAGTAGTTTTTCTTTTGTGGACTTAGTGTAAATCCCTTCTTCTATCGCAGTTAAAATTTTATCAATAGATTTTTTAACAGTTTTTAAGTCTTTTTCAAAGGCAAGTAATGACGTAGGCTTTTCTATTTCCGCGTTAAAGTTATCAACCACCGTTTTAGCAATTTTATCAATGACTTTTGGCGTTAAAACGTATTCAACGGTTGCACCAAAAACTACGCTTTCAATATAGTCTTGCTTAATGTTTTTCTTACTGCAACTATTTTTATCGGACTTTCTTCCAAAACATTTATAGTAGTGGTAAACTCTTCCGTTGTGGCTCGTTCCCGTCTCTGCTGTAATTGTGTTGCCACAATACCCACAGTACATTTTGCCACTTAATATGTAAGGGTTTTCGTGGTAAACTTCACGCTGTCTATGTTTATGTCCGTCCATAATCAAATTGCACTCCTTAAATAGTCTTTTGTCAACGATAGGTGGAACGACGTCGGGATATGTTGTCCCGTCAACCGTCACAATTCCTATATACTTTTCGTTACGAATCATACGGCAAATTCCCGTCATCGTAAATGTTTTTCCATTTTTAGGCTTAATGCCTTGACTATTTAATCTATCGACTATTGATTTTCCTTTTTCGCCGTTACGGTAACGATTGAAAACGTCTCTAACGATTTCTGCCTCTTCTGGGTTAATAACCCACTTTTTGTTTACGATATTATAACCGAGTAGGGTGTAGCCACCAATAAAATGACCTTTAAGCAAACTTTCCTTAACGCCACGCTTTGTCTTTTGTGAAAGTTCGGCGGAGTAATACTCCGCCATACTCTCTAAAACGCCTTCGATTAAAATTCCGCTTGCGTCGTCCGAAATGTTTTCTTTTGCCGATAAAACCCTAACGCCGTTTTTCTTTAACTTTGCTTTGTAGTTTGCGCTGTCGTACCTATTACGAGCAAAACGGTCTAACTGATAAACTAACACGTACTCAAAATGTTTCTTTTTACTGTCGTCAATCATTTTAAGAAACTGTGGTCGTTTATCCGACGTGCCCGTAAGCGCACGGTCTATGTATTCGGCTATAATGGTAATGTCGTTTCGCTTTGCAAAATCATAGCACTCACGTAGTTGACCTTCAATAGATTGCTCGGTTTGTGCGTGTGAACTAAATCTTGCGTAAATTACTGCTTTCTTTTTCATAATTCCTCCTTGTTGCCGAAAAGTGCTTTCGGCGTTATGTTTTTAATATCTCCGCCGTTATTTGCGAAGTCTAAAATTTTGTTTGCAAGTATGCTTGCGGCTCTTAAAATAGTGCTTTGGTCTGCTTCAAACGGATAGTTTTCCGTTTCGTTTGTGGAAAGGTTTATTTCCACTTTGTTAATTTCGTCTAAATAATGTCTTTTCAATTCTCCTTAATTTTTTATTTGTGCGGATACAATGTTCTCTTTCCTGATGGTAGAGCACCAATAAACTACACCTATATAGATGTGTTGTGTTTGTTAGTAAATCTTTAACCATAAACCACAATTTTCCTCCTTAATTTTTTTGATTGGTTTTTGGCTTGCTTTACTCTTAAATTAAGGATTTATCCCGTTCATTAGGATTTTTGGTTTTGTATCCTACCCTAAATTTTGGAATAAAGCAAGCGTTTTTGATTAGTATTTTATAAAATTATTAAATTTTTTCTTCGTGGGTTTTCTTGAAAGACTTTCACGTTGTTTAGCAACCAATTTTACTTCTTCAAGTTCGTTGGGTGCGTATTTAGATAAGAACTTTAAGAATTCCTTATGCTGTTGTAATTCGGGAATTTGTTTTTCGTATTTTCTTAGTTCATTAAAGAGATACTCTTTGTCCTTATCGGTGGTTTTCTTTTCTTCTTCAAGCAGTTTGTATTTGGCGATTAAGCCGACCACTTGTTTTTCAAGCCCACTCTTAAAGAAAGGCTTTTTGCCGTTAATAGCATCTTCAAACGCCTTCAAATACTCTTCCAAAGGTTTTAATTCTTTTAAAAGGGTGTTTTTCTTTTCTTCAAGTTTTTTCATTTCCCACTCGTATTTAGTTGTGTGTTTTTTGTTGCTTCCAATCTCGCCACGCTCTAAGCCATAGCGATAAGCAACTTGCTCGTAAAAATCGTCTTGTAAATTTCCAAACGAAACTTGTCCGCCTCGCTGTACCCAAAAGTCAGAAGAACATATTTTAGGATTGGGGAGAGCGTTGTACTCGTATATTCCTTTTCCATTAACGTCCTTTGCTTGTATAGGAGAACCTTTCTCGTTTCGCAACACTTTGCCGTCACTACCTTTGGCGTAGACTTTCTTTTTGCCTTGGTCAACTATCGGCACGTAATAAAGTTGCAAGTGTGGTGTGGTTTCGTCAAAGTGAATTACGGCAGACAAAATATTTTCGTCCGTGCCGTGATAACCGATTTCTCTAAGAACAAATTTATAACAGTCGTTAAAAAACTCTAAAACTCTTGGTGGTGGCTGTTCGCCTTGCACGTATCCAAGATTTTCAAAGAACGTTTTGTCCGACGTTACGATAATTCCTTCAAAAGCAACCGACTTTTTCGTGTCCTTAAAAGTAGCGTTTGTTTTGGTGGCGATACTTTTCCATTCAGCGTTCATACCATTTGGGGACTTTTTGAAATATAGATTTAGCGGAGTTCGTTCCACGTCTATATCTTGGTTTCGGTTGCTTCTAGAAGTTCTTTCGGTTTCAGCACCGATTTTTCCGAGCGAATTTTTTGTAAACTTTTGAACTCTTATAACCTGATAACTAATAATTTTCACCTCCTTTGACCGTTGTCAGTTTTTATTGAGCGTTTGGTTTTTTTGACACGGCTATTGCATAGCCATATCTCACTAAGATACAAACTTCGTTTTTGTATCCCGTTCGCTCTGCCGAGGGCTGATTTTCAACTTAAAATCCCGTTCATTAGGAAATAAAAAAGCGCAAGCGTTCATTACCTGCGCAAAAAAAAGGAGCACCTAAATTGATGCTCCAAGGTTGGCGAATTTCACCCTCTACTTATCAAGCGGTTAAAACGCCGAAATTATTCCGTAATTTTTAAATTTTTTGTAACAACTTTATTTTTATACTTTTTATCGAGTTTTTTACAATGCTCCATAAACGCTGTAAGTTGCTCTTTTATAGGGCGTGTATCGTTCTCGTCAACAACCAAAACGTAATTCTCGTCAAGATATTTTTGATAGCGTTTATTACGTTTTTCAACGTAAGGCTTTGCGATACGTTCTTTGTAGAACTCTTCTGCTGTGCACTCTAAACGCTTAACTATCTCGTCATACTTATTTAAAAGTTTTTGAAAGTTTACGTCAGTAGGGCGTGGTTGATTTTGTTGTTTCATTTCTTCAATGCGTTCAAAGAAAGCAATAAATAGCCATTGAAAACACGGTGGCTCGTATTCGTAATATTCGTAAAACCACTCTCTTACTTGTCGTGGAAGTTCGTTTAATCGGTTTCCAAGTTCTAACTCGTCGTACTTTTCCCAAACCTTCATAACAAGATATTTAATGGCGAAGTAGCAGTATTCTTTATAACTATAAAACCAAGAACAAATATACTCTTGAAGTTGCAACGGCATTTCTACACGGAATACGGCCCACAAAATATCTTCGTCACCGTCGGTAACGCCTTTATTTTTGAATTTACGCCATTGCTTTATTGCATGAACTTCATCATCGTCTCGGGTTTGAACTTTTAAGTCATCAGTTTCTATTGCAGAAAACATTTCGCTTAATCGTTTAGAAACTTCGCCTTGTGATAAGCCTACTTGTTTGGCAATCTCTTTTTGTGTAAACTTATCTTCATAAAGGGCATAAATATCACGGTCTAGTTCGCTAAAGTCTCTAAGTAGAAGA
>JAFTKX010000029.1 GCA_017453045.1 Clostridia bacterium
GGCTAATATTAAAAATAAAAAGGCTAAAACCGACGCAGCAAAGGGTAAAATCTTTACCAAACTCGGCAGAGAACTTGCCGTTGCCGCAAAGGGCAACCCCGACCCGTATACAAACTCTAAACTTGCCGACGCAATCGCAAAAGCAAAGGCTGCAAACATGCCTAACGACAATATTAAAAGAAGTATTGCAAAGGCGGCAGGCGAACTTTCGGGCGTAAATTACGAAAACCTTGTTTACGAAGGTTACGGTATCGGCGGTAGCGCGGTTATAGTAAAAACGCTTACCGACAATAAGAATAGAACGGGTGGCGACGTAAGACACATTTTCGATAAATGTGGCGGTAATCTTGGAACTACGGGTTCAGTTTCTTATATGTTTGAAAATAAGGGCGTAATCGTTATCGAAAGAACTGTTGAACTTGATGAAGACACGGTTATGGAACTTGCTCTCGATGCAGGCGCGGAAGACGTTATCAGCGAAGAAGATTCTTACGAAATAAGAACTGCGCCGTCTGATTTCTCGGCTGTAAGAAAGTATTTTGAAGAAAAGAATTTCGAGTTTTTAGAAGCGGGAATTATGATGATCCCTAACGATAAAATTACTTTAAGCGCAGAGCAACTCGTTTCATTTAACAAGATGCTCGATATGTTTGAAGACAACGACGACGTTCAAGAAGTTTACCACAACGTAGAACTTCCTGAAGACGACGAAGAATAAAAATTTTTGAAACGGGCATATTTTTATTATCAGCGGATTTTCCGTTGTTTAAATAAGCCCGTATGTCAAGAAAAAATTTAACTGCCGTACGGGTAGGTGTAATAAAGGGGCGGGTATCCGCTCCTTTTTTAAAGGCTTATGTGCTTCGCAATACTGCGTTTCTACTTTACTTCCCAAACCGCAATGACCAAAAAGGTCTATTGCGCCTTGTAAAGTAAAGTGAGCCTTGTCTTGCTCGCGCCTAAGCCTTTAAAATTATTTGTCGTATTTCGTTTCTATTTTATTGCCAAGACTTCGGTGAACAAAAAGTTCTACCAAACCCTTGTCAATAAAATGAGCCTTGCCTAACTTGTTTCTAATCCTTTAAAACTTGTAAGACTTATCTACTTCGTTAGCCTGCGTTTCTAAACCCTTAATTAAAAATAATTTGTTAAAAACTAAAAATTTTCACGCAATTTATATGTTTTTAACATTATTGCGATATAATTAAAATATATAATATTCTCGCTATGGAGGATTAAAATGGTTAAAAAACTCTTGTGTGTGATGGTTTCTATATGCGTACTTTTGGGATGTTCTTCTTGTGGAAATATGTTTCGCCAAACGCAAACGTCCGAAAGTCAAAGTGAAAGTCAATCTCAAAGTCAAATAACTCCTATTCCAACCGATATTGAACTCAACTTTGAAATAAACGTTACCAACAGTTTAGATATAGTTCCCGACGGAGTAGGCGTTTTAGACGTAATACGCCCGTCGGTTGTCGAGATTTATTGTACGCTTACAAACGGAACGAGTAGCGGTAGCGGAGTTGTTCTTTCGCTTACCGATTCTGATGAAGACGGAGAAAACGATAAAGCGGTTATCGTAACTTGCGAACACGTTATAGAAGGCGCGAGCGCCGTAACCGTAAAAGCCATAGACGGAAAAGAATATTCGACTCTTTTAGTCGGCGCAGATCCCGAAACGGATATTGCCGTATTATACGTTGAAGCGACTGCAGATAACAAGTTTGAGAACTTATCTCCTGCAACTTGGTACGATAGGTCTGCCGACTTAAAGGTAGGAACGGAAGTTTACGCAATAGGAAATCCGCTTGGAACGCTCGGCGGAACAGTAACTAGCGGAATTATAAGCGCTATCAACCGCGACGTTTTAGTAGAAGGCAGGGAAATGACTTTAATTCAAACCGACGCCGCGATAAACAGCGGAAATTCGGGCGGTGGGCTTTTCGATAAAGCGACGGGCGCGCTTCTCGGTATAGTAAACGCTGGATACGCTTCGGCAACGGCGCAAGGTCTTAACTTCGCAATTCCGGGAAGTTTGGCTATTGATATTATCGAGCAACTCGTCGCTAACGGATATATCGAAGGTCGTTATAAATTCGGGGTAGAACTCGGCGCGTTTTCTTCTCGTAGCGGAGAGTATTATATAGGTATATATTCGCTTGAAAGCGACGGTTTGTTCTACAAAAACGGCTTCAAAGCCGAAGATTTAATTACGTCTATAAAAATAGGAAACAGAACGAAGTTATCTCTTGAAAACCTTACTTATTCCACGGTAGAAAATAAACTCGACGAGTTGTACGCTTATTTAGACAGCGAACTCAACGAAATCGGAGATACTGTAACCGTTGAATACAGTAGGTACGTTACGGGTAGCGGTTACGTTGATAAAACGGCTACTTTTACAATATCGCAGTACGTATATCAAGGTTGACGAACAGTTTGCCAAAAAAGGCGCGCCGAGCGGTAAAAACCGCTCGGCGCTTTGCTATTTAGTTGACTATTTTTCAGTTTTATATTACAATAGTAATATATCAATAAAAATAGTGGGTAAGTATGATTATTCTTGGCATAGATCCCGGTTTTGCAACTGTTGGCTGGGGTGTTATAAAAACTGAAAGGGGAAACGCAAGCGTTATAGACTACGGCGTTATAACCACGCCTAAAGAAGAAAGGCTACCCACGAGGCTTGCAATGCTTGAAACGGGAATAAAAAAACTTATCGAAAAGTTTAAACCCGACGAAATTGCTTTGGAAGAACTGTTCTTTAATACGAACATAACCACGGCGATTAACGTAGCGCAAGCAAGGGGAGTAATTCTCTTGACTTGCATAAAAGAGTGCGGTAGGCTTTACGAGTACACTCCTTTACAAATAAAACAAGCCTTAACGGGATACGGCAGAGCCGAAAAAAGACAAATTCAAGCAATGGTAAAAACTTTTTTAAGGCTTGAAAAAGTCCCAAAGCCAGACGACGCGGCAGACGCTTTGGCTGTTGCCTTAACTCACAGTCAAACGAGTAGATTTAAGTCGCCTTTCGGAATAAGGTAGGTAAATTATGATAGCGTATATAAAAGGAAAAGTTATAGATAAATTCGACGGTGGAGTAGTTTTAGAAAACAACGGTATCGGTTACGAAATTTTTTGTTCGGCGGAAGCGTTTAACAGACTTTGCGACAAAGGAGAAGGTGGGGTTTTTACCTATTTTCAAGTAAAGGAAGACGGCGTTGCGCTTTTCGGTTTTGATACCAAAGACGAAAAAACTATGTTTTTAAAACTTATTTCCGTTTCGGGTATAGGTCCAAAGATAGGTATAGGCATACTTTCGGGTATGAAAGTTTGCGATTTGGCAACGGCAATCGCCACGTCGGACGTAAAAACTTTATCAAAGATAAAAGGGCTTGGAAAAAAGTCGGCGGAAAGAATTATTTTAGAACTTAGAGAGAGCGTTTCGGTTGGAGAAATCGGCGAAGTTAAAAAGGTCGAGCCTACCGAAAAGCCACTTTCAAAAGACGAAGAAGACGCAGTTGTTGCGCTTATGGGGCTTGGTTTTAGCGGAACTCAAGCCAAAAACGCCGTTAAATATGCAAGAGAGCAGGGCGCGATTACGATAGAGCAAACCATTTCGTTTGCCCTTCAAAGTTTAAATAGGTAAACGTTTATGTTAGATGAAGAATTTTTTGAAAACGACTGTTATGATGACGACGAAAGTCTATTCGTCAGTACGAAAACTGAATACGACGAGATTGAAAACGTTTTAAGACCGAAGTCTATGGAAGGTTACGTAGGTCAAGAAAAGGTAAAGACCAATCTTGCTATTTTTATGCAAGCGGCAAAACTTCGTAGCGAACCGCTCGATCACGTTTTGCTTTACGGACCACCGGGGCTTGGTAAAACGACGCTCGCGCATATTATCGCCGCTGAAATGGGCGTTCAAATTAAAGTAACGTCAGGACCTTCTATTGAAAAATCGGGGGATTTGGCAGCAATACTTACAAACCTTAACGAAGGCGACGTTTTATTTATCGACGAAATTCACCGTTTAAATCACAACGTTGAAGAAATTTTATATCCTGCGATGGAAGATTTTTCGTTAGATTTTATAATCGGAAAAGGTCCGTCTGCAAGGTCGGTGCAAATTCCGCTTAAAAAGTTTACTTTGGTCGGAGCAACGACGAAAGCAGGTATGCTCAGTTCGCCCCTTCGCGATAGATTTGGCGTGCTTTCAAGACTTGAAATGTATTCGGTTGACGAACTTGCGGAAATCGTGCGCCGTTCGGCTGTAAAACTCGGTACTGAAATAGACGACGACGCGTCGGTAGAAGTTGCTAAACGCAGTCGCGGTACGCCGAGAATTGCAAACAGACTTTTAAGGCGAGTTAGAGATTTTTCAGCGGTAGTAAAGAACGAAACGGTTACTTTAGAAGACACTAAACGCGCTCTCGATATGCTTGAAATCGACGA
>JAFTKX010000030.1 GCA_017453045.1 Clostridia bacterium
AGTTTGAAAGACCGCCCTGCCACTCCATAACTTCTCTTATCCAAGAGAGTTTTTGGTCGAAATTGTCAGAATTGTCTTTATTTTCTTTATATTTCCAATGCGCCGCGATACCAAATTCAGCGGTATGGTTCATTTCCCAAGTTCTTATTTGAATTTCAAAGATTTTACCTACGCTCGTTACTACCGTCGTATGCAAACTTTGATATAAGTTTTCTTTGGGCATTGCAATGTAGTCTTTAATTCTACCGGGGATAGGTTTCCATTGTTTGTGAATTTTGCCGAGCAATTCGTAACACTCGTCAACGGTTTTTACGATAACTCTCACCGCGGTAAGATCGTAAATTTGGTCGAGCGTTTTACCCTGCTTTTTCATCTTTTTATATATACTGTAAAAGTGTTTTGGACGACCGAAAACTTCGCCGTCTATCGAAGATTCTTCCAAAATTCTTTTAAGTTCGTTTACTACGAAATTTACAAACTCTTGTCTTTCGTGTATCTCGTCGTTGATATTAACCGATAAAAATTCGTAACCGTCGGGGTCGATATACTTTAAACAAAGGTCTTCTAATTCGCATTTTATTTGAGATATACCAAGCCTACCTGCAAGCGGAGCGTAAATATCCAAAGTTTCGTGAGCCATGCGAAGTTGTCTTTCGTGAGAAAGGAAATTTAAGGACCTCATATTGTGAAGCCTGTCCGCAAGTTTGATGATAATTACGCGGATATCTTTCGCCATAGAAACGAAAATCTTTTTGAAATTTTCTGCTTGTTCTTCTTCTTTCGACCTAAATTCGATTTTATCGAGTTTTGTTACGCCTTGAACGAGTTGTAATATTTCGTCGCCGAAAACTTCTTTTATGTCGCCTTCGGAAACGGGAGTATCTTCTATTACGTCATGCAAAAACGAGGCTGCAACCGTGTTACAGTCCATACCGAGCCCCATAAGTATTGTCGCAACGGCAACGGGATGCGTAAAATATTCTTCTCCCGACGCTCGCTTTTGTCCGCTGTGCGCGTCTTTAGCGTAATAGAAAGCGCGCTCTAAAACTTCGCGTTCTTCTTCGCCGTACGTTTTTTCAATATTTTTTAAAACGTCTTCGTACATAATCTTACCCTAAAATGCTTTTAATCGACTTATAGACCGACGAATCGGCTAAATCTCTTTTAATTCCACTTACCGCTTTATATCTTCCGCCTTGAGCGATTATAAGGCCAAGTTCAATAAATACCGAAACTGCAAAGGCAATTTGCCTTGCAGAAAGGCAAGTGATTTTTATAATTTCTTCAACGCTTACAAACCCTTGCGGTAGGTTTTTTACGGCAAGATAAATCTTGCCTAAAACTTCTCTTTCTGCGCTGATTTTATCAACCGTAAAGCCGTTTGTTTGCTCGTTTACGTAAACTTCTCTATCCGTCTCGATAACGGAAAGCGGTTTGTCAAGATAAACGATTTTTTTATATCCGTCAGGAATTCTTCCGTCCGTTCCGTAAATGACGGCGTTTACGTTACCCTTTCCGTTGGGACTTAAAACACCTTTGCCAAAACGGTTAGTCTTTTTAAATTTATTTAAAGTTTCGTAATCGTTTACGATAAATAACGTGCCGTAAATCTCTTTTTCGGCGTTTTCAAGCATTAGTTCCGCTTGTTTATCGTCGATTTTCGTATAACTGCCTTTTTCACTTAAACTGCCGAGTTGATTTAAACAAACGGCGTATAAAACCCCGCTTTCGTTACAAATTACAGACGAAATCTCGCGTATATATCCCTTTAAAGATTCTCTACCGTTGAAAACCGAAACGTTCGGCTCAAATACAATCGTCTTTTTAATTTCCGAATTCAAAAGCGTAAGTTTTTCCATCCCGTTAAACATCAAAAGTTCTATAAACTCGTGCTTAAACGAAAGATGATTAGATCCTAATTTAAGTGGAGTTGCAAACGCCCTTTGACACTCTACTGCAAAAAGCGGTTTCTTATTCCCTACCCCAAAAGGTTCTAAAAGGGCTAATTCCTTTGCAAAACTTAACGAAAACTTGTCGGTTATAAGTTCTTCGACTTCGGTTTCTTGAATTAAATCGCTTACCGTACAGTTTTCGGTTAAATATTCGTTTAATTCCTTTTCAAAAATTTCAAATTTTTCTTTTTTTAAGGTTACGCCAGCCGCTTGCGCGTGTCCGCCGTAATCTTCTACGTGGCCTTTTACCGCGCTAAGCGCCTTGAATATGTTTACGCCCGAAACAGAACGCGCGCTACCGTGCAACACGCCCTCTCGCTCTGAAAAAAGTATAACGGGCTTTGAATATTCTTCAACGAGCCTTGCCGAAACTATACCTATAAGACCGGCTTTCCACTCGGTATTATATAGGGCTATAACACGATTATCGGGCGATTTGCCGTCAATCATACTCTTTGCCGAGCGGTAGAGCATATCGCACTCGGCTTGGCGTTTTGCGTTGTATTCATTTAAGAGTTTAGCAAGCGATTCAATCTCTTGAATATCGTCGCTAATAAATGCTTGTAACGCAGAGCGAGCGTCGTCCATTCTGCCTGCGGCGTTTATTCTCGGAGCAATAGTATACGCTACGGTTGAAGAATTTACTTCTTTTAGACCGCTTACGTTTGCTATTGCTTTTATAGCCTTAACCGCTCTACCTGATTTTATCTTTTTTAAGCCTTCGCTTACGATTATTCTATTTTCGTCAATAAGGGGCATACTGTCGGCAATGGTAGCGACGGCAACCACGTCGATAAATTCGTCGGCTCTTTTTCCTATTAACGCCGTAGCGAGTTTATAAGCCACGCCTGCTCCACATAAACCGTCGAACGGATAACCTCCGTCGGTTAACTTACAATTTATAACCGTACAATCGGGGATTTGTTCGGGAATTTCGTGGTGGTCGGTAACTATAACGTCAACCCCTAAATCTTTAAGTTCTTCAACTTCTTTTACTGCTGAAATTCCGCAGTCTACAGTTATAATAAGGTCGGGGAAATACTGCTCTAAAACGAAAGAAAGCATTTCTTGCGAAAGACCGTATCCGTTTTGCCTTTCAGGAATAACGGGTATTGCGTCAATACCGAATATTTGAAGCGATCGATACAAAACCGTAACCGCAGAAATTCCGTCGGCATCGTAATCGCCATAGATAACGACCGTTTCTCCGTTTTCTTTTGCAATTTTAATTCTTTCTACCGCGTCTTTCATACCCTTAAATAAATAAGGATTATGTAAATCGGATAAATTAGGATTTAAAAATTTGCGAGCGCTTTCTACGCTATCTACTCCCCTATCAATTAAAAGTGAACTAAGTCGCTCCGACACGTTTAACGATTCGGCAATATGTCTTATTAAGTTTTTATCGGCATTTACCGTTTCTTTAATACGTATCATAAATAAATTTAACCTTTGTTTATATAAGGATATTAGTTGTATTTTAAGACTTATTGCCACGTTAAAAGTAGCGTAAAGCCTTTGTTTATAATTGTAACGAGTGAATCAAACACGATACCGCTGTAACTTTAGGGCGCGTAATAAACAATCCCCCAGTCACCTACGGTGACAGCCCCCTTTAGACAAGGGAGCCTTTTAAATAAGTATTTAAAACTAAACACGAGCAAAACAAGGCTCATGAGCCCGAAAAGACTTAGTAGAACTTTTCGTTCACCAAGATTTTGAGGGCGAAACAGTAAACGAAGGTGTGCAAAGTATATAGAACTTTAAATTAAAGAGTTAGATGCGAGTTTGCCAAGGCTCGTAATGATTTTGCGGGTGGGATAGACCTTGTTGGTCAGCAACGTGACGTTGCATCCGCATATTGAAAACCCTTATCGAGTAGTATTTAAAGGGTTAGATACGAGCACACCAAGGCTCGTGAGCCCGAAAAGACTTGGTAAAACTTTTCGTTCGCCAAGATTTTGAGGGCGAAACAGTAAACGAAGGTGTGCGAAGTAGATAAGCCTTTAAAAAAAATTTAGGGCGGAAAGACATACAGCCCTCCGCCCGCCATTATATTTTTTAATTATGCTTTTGCTTGTTCCTTAATCTTTTTGATTTTTTTAACAGGCTTTTTGTTTTCTTGTTTGAAAAGCTTTCTGAGTTTTACCCAAAGTGGCGCTGATAATAAAACTGAAGAATAAGCGCCTGCTAAAAGACCGAAGATAATTGGCAACGCGAAATCTCTGATTGCAGTAGAACCGAAGATTGCAAGGATAACTATCATAACGAGAGTGGTTAAGGTTGTAAGGATAGATCTTGATAAAGTACCCGTTATTGCTTCGTTTGCAATTTCAACGTCGGTTTTTTCGATATTTGAAGGAAGAACGTGAAGTTCTCTAATTCTATCAAATACAACGATGGTCGCGTTGATTGAGTAACCTACGATAGTGATTATAGCGGCGATAAAGGTCATATTTACGGGAAGTTGGAAAATAGTCGTAAAAGCGACCATAATCAAAACGTCGTGAATAAGAGCAACTATTGCCGAAACACCTGCTAAAAGGTTAAATCTTAAAGCGATATATACCAAGATTACGGCTACTGCAACGCCAACAGCAATAAACGCCCTTCTTACAGTAACGTTTGCTTGGCTTTCGCTTATAACTTGAGTTTCAACGTCAATAACCGCTTTTTCTCCAAAAACTTCCCTAAGATGAGCAGGAAGTCCGTTTTCAGAATCTTTTATATAATCGCTGGTATGAACGATTTCTAACTTATTATCCGCGCCTTCAACGTTAAGGTTTACAACCTTGCCGTTTGCATCTTTTTTAGATGACGAAATACGGAAAGTTAAAGTTTTTAAACCAACGCCCGACTTTTGAACGGTGCCGTCAACTTCAAAAACGTCTTTCTTTTCGTTTCCGCCTTTAAGCCAAGAGATAACTTCTTCTTCAATTTTACCAGACTCTACGGCAACTCCTGAAACGTTAACGTCTATACTTACGCCACCTTCAAATTCAACGCCGAGATTCATATGACGAACGAAGAAAGTATCTACAAGACCTGCTACGATAATAACTGCGCTTACGATTAAGAAAATCCAAAACTTTTGAACTATTTTTAAGTTCTTATCCTTAAAATTAAAGTTTAACATTACGCATCCCTCCTTCTAAGCATAAAGAACCTATCTCTATTTTCTTCTTTAACAAGACCGCCAACTACGTTAATAAGCCATTTAGTAACGAGAACTGCGGTAAACATTGAAACGAGTACGCCAAGGAAAAGCGTGATTGCAAAGCCCTTGATTGAACCCGAACACAAAATCCAAAGAACGATTGCCGCTAAAACGGTAGTTACGTTAGAGTCTAAAACGGTGATAAGCGCTCTCTTAAAGCCTGCTGCGATAGACGCTTTCGACGTTTTTCCGTTTGCGTATTCTTCTTTAATACGGTCGAAGATAATAACGTTAGCGTCAACAGCCATACCGATTGAAAGAACGATACCTGCAATACCCGGGAAAGTAAGTTGTACCCATGGGAAAATTGCGAGAACGCATACGTATAAAACAACGTAAATCATAAGAGCGATAGACGCTGCAATACCCATTCCGCCGTAGAATACTATCATTATGGCGAAAATAACCAAAAGACCGATACCTGCAGCGATTATTGCGTTATTTAATACGCCTTCGCCGAGCGTTGCGCTCATCTTTTGAGTCGCGCCAACCGTAAATTCGATATCAAGCGCGCCACTTTTAATAACCGACGCGATAGTCTTTGCTTCGTCGATAGATTCAATACCCGTAATTTCGGCTTGACGACTGTCGATTTTTTGGCTTACGGTTGGAGAAGAAATCAATCTTTCGCCAAGATAAATAGCCAAATAATTTTCACCGTCGGAATAGCCCGAAACGAGTTCGGTTGCCGCAGCAAACGCCTTTTGTCCTTCGGCAGTAAATTCCAAATAAACTACTGCGTTACCGTCCGCGTCGTAACCTGCTTGAGCGTCAGCAACGTCTTTTCCGTAGACGAGGCGGGTGTTATCGTGAGATCTAAAGGTGAGTTCGCCTTGGTCGCCGATAAGTTCCATAACTTCGTCCGCGTTATCAACTTCAGGAATTTCTACTCTAAGGTTGGTAAAATTTTCTACCGTAATAGTTGCTTCAGTATATCCGTTTTCATCAAGTCTTGATCTTAACGTTTCAATAGCGGCGTTTAAAGCAGCGTCGACGTCACCGTCGATTTCATCTTTCGGCTCTAAAACCGCGTAATATCCTCCGTTAAGGTCAATACCTTTACCTATAACGCCAAAAATACCCTTGTAGTCTTTAATACTACCGGGTACGGGTCCCGATGCGAAACATGCAAAACCCATAAATGCGATAAGTATTGCCAAAACAGTAAGAATAACTATTGATTTTCTCTTACTCATTCTTGCCTCCTGCAAAATCTGCATTTTGTCTTGTTACTTGCAGTCACACGCGCAAGCACATACGCCTACGCTTAGACTTAATATACTATTATATTATATAACTTAGTGGGTTTTTAGTCAATAAAAATAATGCACTTTTTTTAGAAAGACAAGAAATTTTTTAACTTTTCTTCGCGTAGATTTTACTTACAGTAAAAAATAACCATTTAAAAAAGAATTTTACTTATCGACGAGTTGCCATAACGGTTATAACTCCCGATAAAGAGCCCATCGCCGTACCGAACAAAAGGTCGATAAAAAAGCCGAGCCAAGACGAAAAAGCCCCTGCGATTAGACAGAAAAGTAAAAAACAAAAAACCGTTGATAAAAGACCTATAAGCCCACCTTTTACTATCGCGCCGTCTTCTTTGACGTTAAAAAAACAACCTAAAAATACTGCCGATAACTTAATAAACTGATTAACGGGCTTTATAACTGCTCCGCTAAGGTCGACGAAACTTAAAATAAAAGCAAACAATAAAACCCCTACGAGCGTTACGAGCACAGCGGTAACTATTCCTTTAAAAATTTGAAATGAAAAATCTTTTTTACTAATTGCGCTAAACATAAAAAACCTCCGCACAATACTTTATGCGAAGGTTTTTATTTTTATTAAGATTATTCGGCTTTTTCTTCAGTTTCTTCAACGCTTACCGTTTCTTCAACTTGAGTATTATCAGCGTCTTCACCTGCTGTAGAAGATTGTTCTTCAATCGGAGTTTCGTCCGCAGGTTCTTCAGCGGGTTGTTCTTCCGTTTCGGTTGGAGCGTTTGGATCTTCAGAAGTATAGATAGCAACCTTATCGAAAGTTAAATAACTTGGATTTTCTTCAGTTCCAGTTTTTAAAACGAAAGTGTTTGCGTCGTCGTCCACTTCAGCAACAGTTCCAACTATTCCACCGATGGTAACGATTTTAAAACCCGGTTGAATTGAATTGCGCTTTTCTTTTTCGGCTTCCATTTGAGCCTTTCTCTTTTTGTTTGAAAAATGGTTCATAACGATCATAACGACGATTGCTACGGCAAATACAACCCAAATTACCCAACCGCCATCGTTAGCGTTATTGTTACCAGCCTCGCTTGTTAATAAATTTAATAACATAGTTTTCTCCTTTTTGTTACGTGCAAATACATAATATAGTTTTTTTGTTTTTATTTCAAGTGTTTTTCAATCTTTTGTTGAAAATTTTGTCTTTTTTACGAAATTTTCACAACTTTATTAAAAACTCGAGCCTTTGAAATCGTATTTTTCGTAAAATTCTTTTCTGAAATCTTTAAAATAACCGCCTATTATCGACTCTCTCATACCTTTCATTAAATTAGTAAGATAGGTAATGTTATGCAAACTGATAAGCATACCGCCCATCATCTCGCCAACGTTTATCATATGGCGAAGGTAAGCCTTTGTGTAATGTCTACAACAATAGCAATTACACTCGGGATCAAGCGGAGTAAAATCTTCTTTATATTTCCCGTTTCTTACGACAATTCTACCCTTTGAAGTCATAGCAGTACCGTTTCGGGCAATTCTCGTTGCTAAAACGCAGTCGAACATATCTATACCGCGAGCAACCCCTTCAACCAAACAGTCGGGACTGCCAACGCCCATCAAATATCTTGGAATATGGGTTGGATAATGAGGAAGAAGGTCGTCCATTACGTCGTACATTATATCTTTTGGCTCGCCAACCGAAAGTCCGCCGATTGCAATGCCGTATTTAGCGTACGGAATAGTTTCTTGTAAAGAAATTTTCCTTAAATCTTTAAAGACGTTGCCTTGAACGATAGGAAACAAGGCTTGCTGATCGTTTTTATGATAATTGTAACATCTATCGAGCCAAGAAAGAGTCCTTTCCATAGCCTTTTTGCTTGCTTTGTAATCTGCTCCGTATTCACTACATTGATCGAACGCCATAATTATATCCGCGCCGAGATTATTTTCAATTTCAATGGCTCTTTCGGGAGTTATAAAATGTTTACTACCGTCAACGCTCGACCTAAAAGTTACGCCGTCGTCCTTAATTTGATTGAGTTTGGCAAGCGAAAAAACTTGAAAGCCACCGCTATCGGTTAAAATAGACTTGTCCCAGTTCATAAACTTATGAAGTCCGCCCGCTTTTTTTACGATTTCGTCGCCCGGTCTCATATACAGATGGTAGGTGTTTGCAAGAATAATTTGCGAGCCTGCCTCTTTTAAATCCCTTGGGAAAACGCCTTTTACAGTCGCTTGAGTGCCTACGGGCATATAAATAGGGGTTTCAATATCGCCGTGCGGAGTATGTAAAATACCCGCTCTCGCGCCCGTTTCGCTATCTTGTTTTATAGTTTCAAAATAAAATTTTTCCATAATTAAATTATCATCATAGAGTCGCCGAAAGAGAAAAATCTATACTTTTCTTCTACGGCAGTTTTGTAAAGTTCGAGAATTTTTTCTCTCGTTGAAAGAGCCGAAACGAGCATTATGAGCGTACTTTCAGGCAAATGAAAGTTCGTTATTAAACTGTCTACCACTTTAAATTTATACGGCGGATAGATAAATATACTCGTATCGCCACTCATCGCGTTTACAGTTCCGTCGTCGTTTCCCGCGCTTTCTAAAGTTCTTACACTCGTCGTTCCAACGGCGATTACCCGTCTGCCCTCGGCTTTAGCCTTGTTTATAATTTTTGCGTTTTCTTCGGTTATCTCGAAAAACTCGGTGTGCATTTTATGTTCTTCAAGATTATCGGCTTTTACGGGGCGGAAAGTTCCAAGCCCGACGTTTAAGTTTACTTCGGCAAACTCAACGCCTTTTTCCTTTAGCCTTTTAATAAGTTCGGGAGTAAAATGTAACCCCGCAGTCGGAGCGGCGGCCGAGCCCTCTTTTTTGCAATAAACCGTTTGGTAACGCTGTTGATTTTCGAGTTTTTCCCTTATGTACGGAGGCAAAGGCATTTCGCCTACTCTTGACAAAATATCTTCAAAAACACCGTCGAAAATAAACCTTACTATTCTACCGCCTTCTTCCGTACGCGATAAAATTTCGACGGAAAGTTCGTCGCTTATTTTTAAAACCACACCCTCTTTACACTTCTTGCCTGGTTTTACTAAAACCTCCCAGTCGGTCAAATTTTTCCTTTTTAAAAGCAAAACTTCAACCTTTCCGCCGTGCTCGGTTTTTGCAAATATTCTCGCAGGATAAACTTTCGTCGTGTTAATTACCAAAAGGTCGCCCTTATTTAAAAGGTCGTATATATCCCTAAAATGCTTATGGCTAACTTCATCCGTCGCTCTATTATACACTAAAAAACGAGAACTATCCCTTGGCTCGACGGGAGTTTGCGCTATAAGTTCTTCGGGTAAATCATAATAAAAATCGCTTGTTTTTAACATTATTCTTGGTCGAAAATAGAAATTTGTTCCTTAATTTTTTTGGGAATAGGCTTGCCTATATGCTCGTACGCCTTTGCCGTTGCCATTCTTCCCCTTGGTCCTCTTGAAATAAAGCCGAGTTGCAACAAGTACGGCTCGTAAACGTCTTCAATCGTATTGCTGTCTTCGTTAATCGTTGCCGCCAAAGTGTCAAGCCCAACGGGACCGCCACCGAATTTTTCAATCATTGAAGTAAGAAGTCTAATATCTATATTATCCAACCCCAGCTCGTC
>JAFTKX010000031.1 GCA_017453045.1 Clostridia bacterium
AAAATGAAGAATATTACTTAAACCGCTTTCCGAAACGAGCAAAAACGGAAGGTATGGTTTACTATTTTCAAAAGATAAACGGCGTTATTACTAAAACCGAAATAACCATTGAACAATGGAAAGAGTTGTATTTGTTCAACAAACGGTTATATAGAAGCAACCTTAAACATTACGACGATAGATATTTTGCGCGTTTCCCTATCTATCAAGACGAAGACGGCGATGAAGCTGACCCGATGGAATACCAAGCCGATACGGAAAGTTTTTATACCGAAGCAAACACTTGCGAAAGGTTGGACTTGCAAAACATTTTAATGGAATTAACCGAAGAACAACAAGATATATATACTCTTTCATACATACAAGACTTTACGCAAGAAGAAATCGCCAAAACGTTAAATTTAGAGCAATACCAAGTAAGCCGTATATTAAAGGAACTTGACGAAATTATTTATACGGCGAAGTTAGACGACGGAATTCGTGATGAGATTACATTAAAGGTGGATTACATTTACGACTACTATCGAAGAACGGGCAAATTAGAACATTTAGAAAACGTTGCTATGAAAGATTTTCTTTCTAACTTATTACCCGAAGAAGATGAAAGAATCCGTTGTTGGTTTTATACTGAAAGCGAGCTTTATCGTTACGGTATAAAGTTTTTAGTCAGATACAAATTAGAAGATTATTCAAACCGAAATATCTATACGGAAATGTTTTCTTTACAAGACTTATCTGCACGTGGATATTTTATGCAGTTTATGACCGACTTGCCGTTGGAATATCAATGGTTATATTTACACTTGCAAAAAGAAATAGAAAGACGGCAAGCGTTATTCAATAAACCGAAACCACGAAAACACAACCGCTTTATTAAAGAACTTAAAGAAATCGCAAAAAAGGCAAACACTACGCCAATGGAATATTTTAAGAACACATTCTTGCCTTACTTAAAGAGCAAATGCTCAAAGCAAAATTTAGCCTATGCTAAAAAAGAGTTAGGCTTCTTCGTAGTTAAAGAAGATAATTCAACCCCTATATCTGAACAACTTAAAAAGATACTTAAGCGTTTACCAAAGAAAGAACAAAAAAGATTAGAAGCTTTAAAAAAATAAAAATTTTTAACTTTTCAAAAATCCTTGCATAATTTACGGCAAGGTGTGTCCTTATATAAGTGAGAGGGCAAAACTCTCAACTAAATAGAGAAATGAGAAAGCCTGTAACGGAAACGTTGCGGGCTTTTATCATACTCACAAGGAGGACAACAGTATGAAAATTAGACCACCATAAATGGTAAGCAAACGGCAAGCAAAAACTTATAGAATCGAATAAGTGTAGCCCACTACACTTTCCTTTGAAAGTGGTGGGCTCTGCGAGGCAAAATTATGACTAAAAATTAAAGCGGAAAATATCAAAATCCTAAGCAGGTTAAGAAAACCGCTTAAAAAATTATTTTGTTGCAATTCTACCGCTTTTTCAAAGCAGGTAAAGAGAATTGCCAAAATGGCGCTTTTGACCTTTTCAAACAATCGGGAAACCCGATTTTTGCCTATGCCTATTTCGAACAAACAACAACTCAATACTAAGAAAAAAAGCGAATGAACGTGCGTCCTATAAAGATGAAAATATATTAGATAAGGATTGAAAAAGATTCATTGCTTGTAAAAAGAAAAACCGTAATAAAGCGGTCCGTGAATGCAAAAAGCATTAAAAGGAGAAAAAATTATGAAAACTAAATATCATTAAAAAAC
Organism: Clostridia bacterium; assembly: GCA_017453045.1. Lineage (GTDB taxonomy): Bacteria > Bacillota > Clostridia > Christensenellales > Borkfalkiaceae > UBA10281. The sequence continues at coordinate 1,752 of JAFTKX010000031.1, forward strand.
TAATTACAGGGGGTAAATAATTATTAAACAAGAACACAACACCAATACTTATCTTTCCGCACCTTCCACTACCGCAGTAAGAAAGGTGAAAGATAAAAAATATCTCGTGCAGAGTTTTTATCTTGGAGGAAAAGATATAAATACAGTAATACAGCGTGTAGCAATGGATAAAGCCTATGCAGAAACGCTTGAAAATAAGGAGGAAATATGATATACTACTGCCAAGTGAATATTGCTCGCTTGGGTTTGGGAGGTAAAAATGAAACCTAAGCAAAATAAAAATTACATAGTAGGAATTTATGCAAGACTGTCACGTGACGACGGACAAGACTCGGAATCAACGAGTATAGAAAACCAACGCTTGATTTTAACCAAGTACGTTAACGAAAAAGGTTGGACTTTGCACGATGTTTACATCGACGACGGAATATCGGGAACTACGTTTGAAAGACCGGGCGTACAAAAGTTATTAGACGATGCAAAAAACGGGATAATCAATACGATAATCGTAAAAGACCTTTCCCGTTTTGGAAGAAACTATATTCAAGTCGGACAATATCTCGATTACGTCTTTCCAACGTTTGGAATACGTTTTATCGCTATTCAAGACAACGTGGATACGGCTAACCGTGATAACAGTGCAATGGAAATGATGCCTATAATGAACGTGTTTAACGAATGGCACGCCGCTAATACGAGTAAAAAGGTAAAATCAGTTATTCGCGCACAAGCGAAAGACGGAAAGTATCACTCGCCCAAAGCACCATTTGGATACGTTATCGTGGATAAAGACAAGCGATTGCCCGTAATTGACGAACCTGCCGCAAGTGTTGTAAGGCGAATCTTTCAA
>JAFTKX010000032.1 GCA_017453045.1 Clostridia bacterium
AAAACGACTCTAACAGGACTTTTACTTCGTATACTACGGGCAACGGCAACAATCAACACCAAACTTACGAAGAACCCAGACAAATGGGTGGCGACGGATGTTGTCAATGGTGTTGCGAAATGGCTGCTTGCAATATGTGTTTAAACTGTTTCTGCAATAGTTGCGGTTAAGATGAAACGGTCAAAAATGGTAGCCCTTTGCGCTATAGCAACGGGTTTTGCAATTTTGTTTTTAACGGCGGGCGTTTTTATTCCCATATTCGATTATTCGGGAATATTTATGGCGAGTTTGTGTACGATGATACCCCTTACGAAAAAGAGTTTTAAGGGCGGTTTATTGACCTATCTTGCCACGCTTTGTCTGTCGGCGATATTTTTTGTAGGTATGAAACCCGAAATCGTTTTGACCTACGGGCTATTTTTCGGCGCGCATCCTGCCGTAAGTTATATATTAAGAGAGAAAAAAGTTAATAAAATTCTATCACTCGTTATAAAAACCGTGTGGTTTGTAGGCTCGTTACTTTTAATTTACACTCTCTTTAGCGCGTTTTTGTTTGAAGATTCCTTACTAAATAACGAAATTTTCAAAAAATACGCATACCTTATTTTGTCAATAGTCGGAGCGGTTATGTTTGTATGCTACGACGCGTTGATTACGCATTTTCAAAAGGCGTTGGATAAAACTATAGAAAAACTCAATCTTTAAGGGTGGACCATGATAAAGAACGAAGAACGTGTGGGCATAGTAAGCCGTCTCGGTTCTAACGGAGAAGGCGTTTTAAAAGACGGTAATTTTACCGTTTTCGTGCCGTACGCACTTCCTAACGAAAAAATTAAATATAAGGTGTTAAAGGTTAAAAAGAACGTAGTTTTTGCCAAAATTGTCGAAGTTTACACGCCTGCCGAAGAAAGAGTAAGACCGGCGTGTTCGGTTTACGAAAAATGCGGCGGATGTCAACTTCAACACCTTAAATATAAGTTGCAGTTAAAACTAAAGACGAAAATTGTAAAAGACTGTTTTTCAAAAATAGCGTTTATAAACGCCGACGTTTGCCCAACGGAAAGGAGCGAACTCGAATACGGTTACCGTAATAAACTTCAACTTCCCGTAAGGGCGGAAAATTTCGGTTGTGAGATAGGTTTTTTTGCTCTCGGCAGTCATAGAATAGTTCCTATAAACAGTTGTCCTATTCAGCCCGAGTGGTGTACGAGAATTATAAAAGCAATCAAAAAATACGTCAAAATGAACGACGTTTCGGTGTATAGCGACAAGGTTGGCGACGGGCTTTTAAAACACGTCGTAGTTAGGGCGGTAGACGGAAAATTACTTATAACTTTCGTCATCAACGGCGACACGCTTCCTTGCGTTAATCAACTTATAGCCACACTTAAAGAATATTTTAACGATTTTAGTCTATTCGTCAATATAAATAAATTAAAAAACAACGTAATACTTGGAGAAAGGTTTATTTGTCTTTTTGGCAGGGATAAAGTTACCACTAACGATTTGGGAGTCAAATATGAAATGGGACCCGAGTCGTTTATGCAAGTTAACGATAACGTTAGAAGAAGAATTTATTCCGAAGTAGTAAAAAGTAGCGGGGTAGACGAAAATACGGTAGTTATCGACGCGTATAGCGGAGCGGGACTACTTACCGCAATCTTTGCCCAAAGGGCGAAAAAAGCAATCGGCGTAGAAATTATCAAAGAAGCCGTAGACATAGCGGACAATCTTAAAAAGATAAACGGATTAGAAGGTAAAATGGAAAATATTTGCGCTCCTTGCGAAGACGTTTTGCCCGAAATTTTAAGTAGAGAAACGACAAGCGGCGAAAATAACGTTTTAGTTTTAGACCCACCAAGACAGGGCGTAGACGAAAAACTTATCGGAGCGATACTTGAAAGCAAGCCCCAAAAAATACTGTACATATCTTGCAGTCCGCAAACGCTCGCTCGCGACGTCGGTCTGTTAACCGACACTTTAAAAAGGGAAAACGGCGAACTTGTTAAAAACGACAGTCCAAACCCCCTTTACGAACTCTCGTTTGTAAAACCTTACGATATGTTCCCCCAAACCAAACACGTTGAAACTATAGTTTGTCTTACGAGAAAGGAGAGAGTATGAAATACCAACTTCATGACAGCCAAATAAACAAAATAGAATTTGGTGAAGATATAATCATTCTCAAATTTTCGCAAGGCTTTTGGCAAACTGATGAGCACGGAAAAATGACCGATCAGTTGAAAAACTGTGAAATTGTGTTCGAAATAGACAGAAACGATGTTCCTATTGAAGACTTCATTTCTATTCGCGTTTCAAAAAAAGGCGGAGCCTATAAAACCGTATTATTGGCAAAGTTCGTTAGTTTATTGAAGAAATCTCCGTTTGACGTATATTTGGAATATGATTGCAGTTTTGCAAATCGCAAAATGTTGCAAATACATTCAAACAGTTTACTTGTTCGAGCGGAAATTTTTATCGAAGAAATCAAAAATGTAAAGTATATTCACTGTTAAAAATATACCTTTTGGACTTACAACCCCCGTTTTTGGCATAAAAATATACCTTTTGGTCTTATGACCCACGTAGAAACGGTAGTCTGCCTTTGTAAGCGTTAGACTAATAAAGCGTAGTAAAAAAAGAGGAAATATAAAAGTGAAAGCCCTAAATTTACTAATTCTTTAGTAAATTTAGGGCTTTTGTTGACAAGACTTTTTATAAGTGATACAATTTATGATGTAACTTACCACTTGAGTGGTAAAAGGGGTAAAAATGGATTTTTTAAAAGAATTAAACGATAAATTTCCTATAAGAAAAACCCAAACCCAAAAGGACGCATTTAGGCGTTACGTTTTGGGAAAGGCGGCGGAAAAGGAAGTCGACGCAAAAATAGAACAAAACGGAAAGAACAAAAACGTAGTGATAGGCAATCCGCTTACGGCAGAAGTGATTTTTACCGCCCATTACGACACGCCGAACGCGTCGCTTTTCCCAAATCTTATGATGCCTATAAACAAGGGCTTGTTTTACGCGTATCAGTTTTTGATAATAGCGGTTTTGTTGTTAGTTTCAATCACTCCTGCAATCGTTATAGGTATGGGTGTATTGCAAAGCGAAATAGCCTACGCAGGTATTTTTCTTGCGTTATATTTTGGACTGTTTTTATTGGGGTTTAAAACTTTTATAAACAAAAATAACGCAAACGACAACACTTCGGGCGTTGCAACCGTTTTGACGATAATGAAAAGTCTTGACAAAGAAAAATTAAGCAAAGTTGCTTTTATACTTTTCGATAACGAAGAAAAAGGTCTTCTCGGTTCAAAAGCCTACAAAAAAGACCATAAACAAGAAATCAAAGACAAATTACTCATCAACTTTGACTGCGTTGGAAACGGAGATAATATTCTTCTTTTAGCCAAGCCAAAGGCTGAAGAAAACCAAAATTTCACTCGCTTAAAAACTGTTTTTACAAGTGGCGACGGGTTTACGGTTGGGTTTTATTCTTCAAAAAAATCGGTAGCAAACTCCGACCAAAAAAACTTTGAACAAGGCGTTGCCTGCGTTGCGTGTAAGAAAAGCAAAAGAGGTATTTTATACACGCCGTATATTCACACCGCAAAAGACATTGTGGCAGACGATAAAAATATCGAGTTTATAACTAATAAGATTATCGAATTTGTAAACTCGTAAAGGTAAAAAGGGGAAAATATGAAAAAAAATGGATTATAGTGGTTTTGGCAATATGTTTTATTTTGTGTTCTATTTTTGCAATAGGATGCAAAAAAAGGCAAGAGTCGGCTACTGAAAGCGTTTCTCATACTCATAACTTAAGAAAAGTGTATGAAAAAGACGCCACTTGTTTGGAAGACGGTTGCGTTACGCATTGGGAATGCGCAAGTTGTGGAAAATACTTTTTAGACGCGATAGGTCAAACCGAAGCGACTGACAGCGAAGTGTTTATTCAAAAACTTCCGCACGTTCCCGTCAAGACCGACGCTGTTTCGGCGACTTGCGACAAAGACGGTAGTAAAGAGTTTTGGTCTTGTTCTTCGTGCGGTAAAATTTTCGCCGACGAAAATTGCGTTAATGAAACGACGCAAAAAGATTTAAAGATATCTGCAAAACCCCACCAGTTGACTCACGTTGAAAAAGTTGAAGTCAACGGAACTGAAAACGGAGTAAAAGAACATTGGTATTGTTCGGCGTGCGAAGGTTATTTTGCCGATGGTAATGGAGAAGAAAAAATGACGCGAGAAGATACTATTTTATATTCGCTTTTAAACGTTCCGGATTTTTTAGTAGAAGTTCCCGTAGGTCGTGATCCCGTCGTATTACAACTTACCGATACTCAAATTATCGACGCAGGTCAAGAAAGAGAAGGTCGCGGTGGCATTCATAAAGATTTTTGGGCTACGGATAAAATGGACGAGCGTTGCTTTGATTATTTAAGGGAAATTATTACGAATACCAACCCCGACTTTATTATTATAACGGGCGACGTTATATACGGCGAGTTTGACGATAACGGTAGCGTTTGGCTTTCGTTTATTGAGTTTATGGAAAGTTTCCAAATTCCTTGGTCGCCGATATTCGGTAACCACGATAACGAAAGTAAAATGGGCGTAGACTGGCAATGTCAGCAGTTAGAAAACGCGGAGTATTGTTTGTTTGAACAAAAGACTTTAACGGGTAACGGAAACTATTCGGTGGGTATCGGTCAAGGCGGACAGTTAAAGCGCGTATTTTATATGTTAGACACTAACGCTTGCGGAAATGCAAGTGATGAAAGTAAGGTAAACGGACACACAAGGCATGATTTTCTTGGCTTTGGGGACGACCAAATCGAGTGGTACACCAAACAAATAACCCTTATTAAAGAGATGTCGCCAAATACTAAATTCTCGTTTGCGTATCATATTCAACAATGGGTTTTTGGCGAAGCCTACGCAAAATACGGATTTAATCAAAGTAACGAAGTTCAAAATATCAATATAGACACTTTACCTTCTAAAACCGAAGGCGATTTTGGTTATATCGGCAAGCAAATGAAAGGCGAGTGGGATAGAAATAAAAACGTTTATAACGGCATGAAAGCGCTTGGCGTAGACTCTATTTTCGTAGGGCACGAACATTGCAACAGCGCGAGCGTCGTTTACGACGGAATTCGTTTTCAATACGGACAAAAGTCAAGCGAATACGACCGTTATAACGCCGTTGACGCAAATGGTAACGTAACGGCGTATTTTGGAAAACATCCGTCAACTACAACCCCACTTATCGGTGGCTCGGTAATCGTTTTAAACGAACAAGACAGCGTAATTAAAGACGCGTATATTTACTACTGCGAAAATGCAGGTGGAAAAATTAACTGGGAAGATTTTATCGAGTACGAAGTAAACGGATTAAAAAAAGGGTAGTGATTTTTATAGTCAAGACGGAAGCGTTACCATCGTTAGCGTAAAGTTTGACCAAACGACGACCGCTTATAAACTCAACGCCGTTTCTCAAGGAAAGGCAATGATTAACGTCAACTTAATGAGAAATAAAACTACGTTTACTTTCTCTGCTTACGTTCCTTCGAGTTCGACTTCAAATCTTGCAGGTATGGGGGCGTTTTCTATTAGAGTAAAACCCGATAACGGAAACGTTTCTACTATTGCGGGCGCGTTTATCGACGTAAGTGGCGGAAACAAACAGTATATTGCGTTTAGCGATAAAGCGGGAACGGCGGAAGCAGTTAAAATAGTTCGCGATACTTGGCAAACTTTTACCGTTGATATTTCGGCGATATCGGCTGATTGTACTGAGTTTTCTTTCATAATTGCTCAAGGAAATACGATATATCTCAAAGACCTTGCTTTTAATTAAGGAAAAATTGACGGCAAAAAAATAAAAATGCGTTCAAGGAGATAACGGTATGCAATCTCTTAAATATTTATATAGAATAGGTCGCGGTCCTTCGTCGTCGCATACGATGGGACCTATTGAGGCGACTAAAAGGTTTTTAAAAGAAAGTCCTTTTGCGGACGAATATAAGGTCGTTTTATACGGTTCTTTAGCAAAAACTGGTAAAGGGCATATGACCGACAGCGCCATAAAAGAAACTTTTGGAAAAATTCCTTGCGAAATAATCTTCGATTACGAAAGCCCAACGCCCGTACATCCCAACACTTTAGATTTTATTGCCATAAAAGACGGCGAAGAAATTAAAAGAAAACGTTATTACAGTATCGGCGGTGGCGAAGTTTTGGCTGACGGCGAAGAAAAACGCGAACATCCCGACGTGTACCCGCACAATTCGTTTACCGAAATCGCTAAATATTGCGAAGAAAACGATATGCAACTTTGGGAATACGTAGAAGCGTGCGAGGGTAAGGAAATTTGGGATTATCTTGCAAAGGTTTGGCAAGTAATGCTCGGCGCTGTTAAAAGGGGCGTTAATACCGAAGGCGAATTGCAAGGCGGTCTTGGCGTTCAAAGAAAGGCTAAATTTCTCCGTCGCCAAAGTCATATAGACGAAACTGAAGAAACTAAAATGAATAGGCTTATTTGCGCTTACGCTTTTGCCGTGAGCGAAGAAAACGCGTCGGGCGGAATTATTGCAACAGCGCCTACTTGTGGCGCGTGTGGGGTTGTTCCCGCCGTGTTGAAATATTTACAGCACAAGCGTAAGTTTTGTGATGAAAAAATATTAAAAGCGTTAGCCGTCGGTGGAATAATAGGTAATTTAATCAAAACGAACGCGTCTATAAGTGGCGCGGAGTGCGGTTGTCAAGCGGAAATAGGAACGGCTTGCGCAATGGCTGCCGCTAGCGCTTGCGAACTTTACGAACTTAATTTTGACGAGATTGAATACGCAGCCGAAATGTCTATCGAGCACCATTTAGGTTTAACTTGCGATCCCGTTTGCGGACTTGTGCAAATTCCTTGCATTGAGCGTAATGCAATCGCCGCAATGAGAGCGTTAAACGCCGTAAATCTTGCTGACTTTTTGGCGGATAGCCGTAAAATTTCGTTCGATATGATAGTTGAAACTATGTTGGAAACGGGCAAAGACTTAAAGGTAATGTACCGAGAAACGTCAGAGGGCGGTCTTGCGAAAAACTATAAGAAATAAACGATGATTTTTTCTAATATTGTAAAAAAAGAACAAATTGAAAAGGGTTGGTCAGGAGATAAAAAATACAAAGTTGTAACAACTGACGAAAAAACGTATTTTTTAAGAATAACCCCCAAGAGCAAAGTGAGTTTTTGTAGGGAAATTTTTGACTTGCAACTGCGCTTGTGTGTTTTGGGTATACCAATGCCAAAGCCTTATGAAATAGACGAGTGTTCCGAAGGTATTTATACCATATATCAGTATTTGGACGGGGTGGACGCGGAAGATAAAATAAAATCATTGCCCGAAAGCGAACAGTATGCTTATGGGAAAACCGCAGGCGAAATACTTAAAGTTATACACACCGTCCCTGCTCCTGATAATGCGCAGAACTGGGAAAGTAGATTTAATGCTAAAATCAATCGGAAGATAAAATTATACGAAGACTGTCCAATAAAGTTTAAAGGCGCTCAATTTACAATAGATTATATAAATGCGAATAGACAACTTTTAAAGGAAAGACCGCAATGTTTTCAACATGGAGATTATCACGTTGGGAATATGATGATCGAACACGACAAACTTTTTGTGATTGATTTCGATAGGCTCGATTACGGTGATCCGTGGGAAGAATTTAATCGCATAGTTTGGTGCGCGCAAGCGTCTCCAAAATTCGCTTGCGGTATGGTGGACGGATATTTTGACGGGCAAGTTCCGTTTTTGTTTTGGCAACTATTAGCCCTTTATATTAGTAGTAACACGTTATCTTCTATTCCGTGGGCAATTCCATTTGGACAAAAAGAAATAAACGTCATGATAAATCAGGCGAAAGAAGTTTTAAGTTGGTATGATGATATGAAAAATCCTATACCAACTTGGTATCAGCCTTAACGGATAGATAGATTATAAGTAGAAAAAGTTTATTTAAGTTTTTAATAAAAGGTTTAATTATGTGCGTAGTCGTTTTGGCAGTCGCATAATTTACTTTCGTTTAGGAAGATTTTAAGTAAGGTAGAATAGGTGGTAAAGTAAAACGGTATGGAATTTGTTAAAATTAAAGAAGATGAATTTGATTTTATTTTTTCTCAAATGCAGTCGAATTTTATTTTAGAAGAAAGGCGAGATTATCTTCCTGCAAAGAATATTCTACAAAATAAAGATTACGAGTTGTTCCATTTACAAAACGAAAGCAAAAAAGTCGGGTTTATTTCGGTTTGGCATTTAGACGGAATGGAATTTATCGAACACTTCGTGGTATACGAAGAATATAGAAATTCAGGGTTAGGCGCAAAAGCCTTAAATCTTGCAAAAGAAAAGTGGGAAAATTTGGTGTTAGAAGCCGAATTGCCACTAACGGAAATTGCAAAAAGGCGATTAGGCTTTTATCAAAGAAACGGATTTATTAAAAACCGAGAAGAATATTATCAACCGCCGTACAGAAAAGGTGGCGAAGGCGTTTTTCTCGCTTTATTAAGTTATCCGACCCAAATTAGCGATTTTGAAAAAGTAAAGACAAAAATTTATAAAAGAGTGTACGGCGTATGAAGATTTGCGATTTGCATACACATTCTTGTTTTTCGGACGGAACGTTTACCCCTACCGAATTAGTTGAACAAGCGAAAAAAGTCGGGCTTTCGGCAATTGCGCTGACCGACCATAATAATTTAGGTGGAGTAGCGGAATTTTTAGCCCATGCAAAAACCTTGGGCATAGAAGGCGTTGCGGGCGTGGAGTTTTCAACCGATTACAAGGATAAGGAATTACATATTTTAGGGCTTTTTATAAAAGAGGAATATTTTAAAGCAGTAGAAACCATTTGCGACGAAGTGCGAAAAAATAAAGAAAAAAGCAATCGTAAAATGATTGAAAACTTAAACAAACTCGGTTACGATTTAAGTTACGACGAAATAAAACTTAGTTGTAAAGGTACTATGAATAGGGCGCATATAGGCGAAGCCCTGTTTAAAAAGGGATATATTTCGGATATAAAAGGTGTTTTTAGCACGTTGCTTTCAAAAGACGGAAACGTTTACGTTCCTGCAAAAAGAATAGACGTTTTTAAGGCGATAACCTTTATAAAAAGTATCGGCGCGGTAGCCGTGCTCGCCCATCCGTTTTTAGATTTAGACGAAACCGAACTAAAAGAGTTTTTGTCAAAAGCAGTACCGCTTGGATTAGACGGTATGGAAACGGTATATTCGGAGTTTTCGGCAGAGCAAACTGCGGTACTTAAACAAATTGCAAAAGAGTACGGTATAAAAGAAAGTGGTGGTAGCGATTTTCACGGATATAGAAAAAAGGATATTTCACTTGCCATCGGTAAAGGAAACTTGCAAATCCCGTATGAATTTTACTTAAACTTAAAACCATAAAGGAGTTAATATGTATATAGGATTAGACATAGGCGGAACGAAATGTTCGGCGGTCGTGGGTAGTTTGGGGGAAAACGTTGAAATTTTAGATAAAATTAGTTTTCCAACAGCAGGAAAAACGCCCGACCAAATTCTTGCGCTTTTTTCGGATTTCATAACCGAAAAACAAAAAAGTTACAAAATTGAAGGAATCGGTATTGCGTGTGGCGGTCCGCTCGACAGTAAACTCGGCTTGATAAAAAAACCGCCCTCCCTACCGCTTTGGGATAATATTGAAATAGTAAAATATTTTGAGGAAAAGTTTTCAATTCCCACTTATTTAAAAAACGACGCTGACGCTTGCGCTGTTGCAGAGTGGCTCTACGGCGCGGGAAAAGGTTCTCAAAACATGATTTTTATAACCTTTGGAACGGGTTTTGGGGCAGGGCTTATTTTAAACGGAAAACTCTATTCCGGAACTAACGATAACGCAGGCGAAATAGGACACGTAAGGCTTAGAAAAAGCGGGCCCGTAGGCTATAACAAGGCAGGCTCTTGCGAGGGCTTTTGTAGCGGTAGCGGAATTCGTCGTCTTGCCCTTTTAGAAATTGAAAAACTTGAGAAAAAGGGCTTATTGCCCGACTTTTTGCAAAAAGTCGGCGGAGTTGACGGAGTTACGGCAAAGTCTATTGCCGAACACGCAAGACTTGGAGATAAGTTCTGCCAAAGGATATATAAATTAAGCGGTAAAATGCTCGGCGAAACTCTTTCGATTTTAATAGACTTGTTTAATCCCGAAAAGATTGTTATCGGCGGTGTGTTTATGCGTAGCGGAGATTTGTTATATCCTTACGCAGAAAAGGTTATAAAAAAAGAGAGTTTAATTTATTCGCAACGAGTCGTTAAAGTAGTACCTGCAAAATTAAGTGAAAATATCGGCGACGTTTCGGCGCTTGCCGTTGCAAAAGGAGAATTATGAAACAAAATACCAAGTTGATTTTTGACGAACTTTTTGAAAGATATCCCGCTCTTACCGTTTGTAAAGACGAAATTTTAGAGTGTTATGAAATAATGCAACGTACATACGAGCAAGGCGGAAAAGTTTTAGTTTGCGGAAACGGCGGTAGCGCCGCAGACAGCGAGCATATCGTTGGCGAACTTATGAAAAACTTTAAAACGTGTAGAAAGGCGGACGAAACCCTTTTAGCAAATCTTGAAGATTGTGAAGAAAGCCAAAGACTTAAAAAGGTTTTAGAGGGTAATCTTCCCGCAATTTCGTTGACTTCACACTTATCGCTTACAACGGCGTATTCTAACGACAAAGAGCCGTCCGCCGTGTTTGCTCAACAACTTTCGGGGCTTGGACAAAAAGGGGATACGTTTATCGCAATCTCTACTTCGGGCAATTCTTTAAATTGCGTATACGCCTGCCTTGTCGCTAAAGCAAAAGGGCTTAAAACTATTGCCTTTACGGGCGAAAAGGACAGCCGTCTTTTTGAACTTTCCGACGTTACCGTAAAAGTTCCGGCAAGAGAAACTTTTAAAATTCAAGAATATCACCTTCCCGTGTATCACGCTCTTTGCGCTATGCTCGAAAGTGAAAATTTTTAAAAAACAAGAAAAAGTTAGCCTATAAGTTGATTTTTATATAAGGAGATTAAATGTTCCACGTATTAGTCGTTGACGATGATAAAAACATAAGGTACGTTATAAAAGAAATTTTAGAAACCGCTCAATATACGGTATCAACCGCAATAAACGGCGAAGACGCTTTTGACGTTTTGATAAGAGAACATATAGACCTCGTTATAGTCGATATTATGATGCCGACTATGGACGGTTACGAGTTTACCAAAGAACTTCGCGAGTTTAACGAAGATATCCCCGTCTTGATGGTTTCGGCAAAGCAACTGCCCGAAGATAGAAAGAAAGGTTTTATGGTTGGTATCGACGATTTTATGTCAAAGCCTATCGACGCCGAAGAACTTTTACTTCACGTAAAAGCGCTTTTAAGACGCGCAAAAATAGTCAGCGAAAGAAAACTTCAAGTCGGCAAAGTCGTATTAGATTACGACAGTTATACGGTTGAAAGATTAGGCGAAGTCCACGAACTTCCCCAAAAAGAATTTTTACTACTTTTTAAACTGCTTTCTTTTCCAAATAAAATCTTTACGAGAATACAACTTATGGACGAGATTTGGGGCGTCGATTGCGACACGGGTAGCGAAACGGTTACCGTGCACGTTGGAAGACTTAGAAAACGTTTCGAACATTGGGACGATTTTGAAATCGAAGCCATTAGGGGACTTGGGTATAAGGCGGTTAAAAAGAGATGAAAAAGAGAAAAATATCCGAAAAAACTCGTATAAGGGCAACCTTTATAGTGGGCGTTGCGATAATTTTGTTAATCGCGATAGTTTTGGTTTACGGGTTGCAACTTTTACTCGTAGCGCTTGAAGTATATGCAAATTTCGTAATTGAAAACTCGATTTTCGAGTGGGTATTGATGTTTGCTATTATAAGTATCGTTTTGGGGCTTGGGCTTACTTTCGTTTTGGAGAGAATAATTTTAAAGCCGATAAATATTTTGCTCGACGGTATGAAAAAACTGTCCGACGGCGAGTTTTCAACCCGAATAGACCTTGGTAAAATGGTCGGTATGCAAGGACTTGCCGAAAAGTTTAATACTTTGGCGAGCGAACTTCAAAAAATTGAAATACTCCGTTCGGACTTTGTAAACAATTTCTCTCACGAATTGAAAACGCCCGTCGTTTCAATAAGTAGTTTGATAGCGCTTATGAAAAAAAGCCGTTTGTCTAAGGATAAGCAAATGCAATACCTTAATATAATAGAAGAAGAAATTTCAAGACTTTCGGAAATGACGACGAACATTTTAAACTTAAGCCGAATTGAAAATCAAAGTATTTTAACAGACAAAAGGCTTTTCAATCTTTCCGAGCAAGTTAGAACTTGTATTTTGCTACTCGAAAAAAAGTGGGAAAAAAAGCATCTTGAACTTGACGTTGACTTCGACGAGTATTACGTAATCGGAAACGAAGATATGCTAAAACAGGTTTGGATAAACCTTATAGACAACGCCGTTAAGTTTTCAAAAAAAGAGGGTAAACTTAAAGTCAGTATTGAAAAAGAAGGCAAGCAAACGGTCGTTAAAGTTACCAACGAAGGCGTTGCAATTCCCGAAGAAGATTACCAAAAAGTTTTTTACAAATTCTATCAAGGTCAAAATTCAAATAAAAAAGAGGGTAACGGCATAGGGCTTTCAATAGTAAAACACATAGTCGATTTGCACGAGGGCGAAATTTCCGTCGTTAGCGAAAACGGACTTACTACTTTTACCGTAAAATTAAATCAACTTTAAAAATAAGTCGAGAAAAATTTTTTTCTCGGCTTTTGTTTTGTTTGGGTTTAGTTTAAAGTGATATAATAAGGGCGTAAAATGGATAACGGTGCGTTATTCAATTTGTATTTACTTAGGAGAAAGGATTGTGGATAATTCATCAAGTAAAAAAATCGACGGACAACTGTTTGAAAAAATCGCTTTATCAGGCGCAAACAATTTAAAGGCGAATTTAAAAATCGTAAACGATTTAAACGTTTTCCCTATTCCCGACGGGGACACGGGCGATAATATGTATATGACCATTGCCGGCGGTATCGCAGGACTTAAGGCGGTGGAAGAAAATTCAGTAAGCAAAAAATCGAGAGCGCTTGCCGACGGTATGCTTTTAAACGCAAGGGGAAACTCGGGGGTTATTTTCTCCCAACTTTTTGCAGGAATTGCAGACGGTTTGCAGGGTTTAGAAGAAGCGACGGTAGAGCAACTCGGTAAGGCGTTTAAATGTGGCGTATGCAAGGCGTACGGCTCGGTTTCGCAACCCGTTGAGGGCACTATTTTAACGGTAGCGAGAGAAGCGACGGATTACGCTTGCGAGAAGAACTGCGGAAATAGCACCGTAGGTAAATTTTTTGAAGATTACATAACCGAAATGAAGGCTTCGCTTGAAAGAACGCCCGACCTTTTAGACGCGTTAAAAGAAGCGGGCGTAATAGACAGCGGTGGAGCAGGGCTCGTTTACGTTGCCGAAGGTATGAAACTTGCTATCGAAGGTAGAGAAGTAGAAACGGGCGACGATTTTTCAAAAAAGGCTCAAGAGATTGATTTTTCTCGTTTTAACGAAAACAGCGTTATGCAATTCGGTTATTGTACTGAACTTTTACTTCAACTTACCACGGCTAAAACTGACGTTACGGCTTTTAAAACCCAACCGCTTATCGACTTTTTGGAAAGCATAGGCGATTCGGTCGTTTGCTTTATTACGGGTACGGTTGTAAAACTTCACGTTCATACTTTTTCTCCGCACAAGGTGCTTGAATACTGTTCGGCTTACGGTGAATTTTTAACTGTAAAAATCGAAAATATGACTTTGCAACATAACGGCGTTTCTCAAGAGGATAAAAAGCCTAAAAGAAAGAGAGCAAGGAGAAAATTCGCGCTCGTAACCGTTGCGACGGGCAAAGGTCTTACAGACGTGTTTTCCGAACTTGGAGCAGACGAAGTTATTGACGGAGGTCAAGGTAAAAACCCGTCTATAGAGGGATTTATCGAGGCTTTTGACGACGTAAACGCCGACGAAATTTTCGTTTTGCCAAACAATTCAAACATCATAATGGCGGCAAAACAGGCAAGCGAACTTTATCAAGGTTCAAAAGTTCACGTAGTTCCAACTAAAAACTTCGGACACGCATACGCAATATTATCAATGCTCGATTATTCCCTTGGCGACGGCGACGCTATCGCTAATCAGATGGTATCCGACATGGCGGACGCGGTTACGGGTATGGTAACTTCGTCTATAAGGGACGCTAATATCGACGGCGTAGAGATTGAAAACGGCGACTATATCGGTTTTTCGGATAAGGTTATGCTTACGGCAAACAAAGACAAAATTGCCGTTTATTTCGACTTGGCGGAAAAGTTAAGCGCGAGCGACAAGACATTTATGATAGTTGCCTACGGCGAAAACGTAACGGCTGAAGAAAAGAATAAAATCGAGCAAGGCGTTGGAGAAAAATATCCCGACCTTGAGTTTTATCAAATTGACGGAGGACAGGAAGTTTACGATTTTATCGTAATACTTGAATAAAATGGCTAATCAAAAAATACTAATCGACGCTTTCGGGGCGGATTTTCCCGACCAAATAATTGAAGGTATTGCAATCGCTTTAGAAACCGTAAAGGACGTTGAACTCGTCGTAACGGGAAACGCTAAACGAATCGAAGAAGTTTTAAGCGATAAAACGGTTGATAGGGAAAGATTAGAAATTATCGACTGCGCGGAAGTCGTTACCAACGACGATTCTCCCGTAGAAGCAATAATAAAAAAGAAAAATTCTTCACTTAGCGTTGGGCTAAAAACCTTGCGTGATAGAGAAGACGTGGGCTGTATGATAAGTGCGGGCAATACGGGCGCTGTGATTGCTGGTTCGGTGTTAATACTCGGCAGAGCGTCGGGAAACGATAGACCTACCTTACTTACCTTTTTGCCGAACGATAAGGGCGGTTTTACCTGTCTTGCAGACTGTGGCGCAAACGTAGACTGTAAGCCCCATCATCTTTTAAAGTTCGGCGAGTATGCAAGCGAGTATTCCCAAAAGGTTTTGGGCGTAGAAAACCCAAAAGTCGCGCTTTTGTCGGTTGGTACGGAAGATAAAAAGGGAAACGCAGTAAGCAAAGAAACCTTTAAACTTTTAAAAGAAAGCAATCTTAATTTCGTGGGCAATATGGAAGCGAAAACGGCTCTTTCGGGCGACGTAGACGTAATCGTTGCCGACGGTTTTGACGGAAACGTGCTTTTAAAGTCTATCGAAGGAACGGCAAAATCAGTCGCTGGGAGAATTTTAGCATTACTTAAAAAGCACGCGAGCAAAAACGGAGATATGGCGTTCGTTAAAAAGGCGTTTGACGAACTTATGGAATTACTTGATTTTAATTCGCAGGGCGGAGCAATACTTTTGGGCGCTAAAAAGCCCATAGTAAAAGCGCACGGCTCGGCAAATTCGCAAACGGTAGTAAACACCGTAAAACAAGCGATAAAAATTTGTAAAAGCGGATATTAAAAAGGAGTTTACTAATGAAAAAATATGTAATTTTAGCAGATTCTTGTTGTGATCTCGACGAGGAATTAAGACAAAAATACGACGTTGAATATTTAATGATGCACGTGTCTTTTAACGAAAAGACTATAGGCGCGGACATTGATTTTAACGAAGTATCGTACAAAGACTATTACAACGTAATGCGCGGAGGCACGCGAATTATTACTTCGCAAATAACCGCAATCGAATATAAAAACGCTTTTGAAAAGTATTTGAAAGAAGATTTAGACGTTTTATATATCGGTTGTTCTTCGGCGCTATCTAGTTCGGTTAAAGCAAGTTACGTTGCGCGCGACGAACTTTTAAAAGATTATCCAAATAGTAAAATAATTTGTATCGACGCGTTGAATTCGTGTATGGGGCAAGGTATTTTATGTATGGTCGCGTCAGAAATGAGAGCCGAAGGAAAGGATATAGACGAAGTTGCGTCTTGGGTTTTAGACAATAGAAAGTACGTTCATCAAGAAGCGACTGTTGAAAAACTTACTTGGCTTAAAATGGCGGGAAGAGTGTCTGCCGCAAGCGCGTTTTTCGGCGGAATTTTCAACGTTAAACCTATAATTATCAGCGACGCAATCGGCGCGAACGTCGCCGTCGAAAAGGTTAAGGGTAGAAAAGTATCTTTCCAAAAGATTGCCGAAAGGTTTAAAGAAAGATTTGTAAATTATCCGCATCAAAAAGTGTATCTTATGCACGGCGACTGCGAAGAAGACGCAAACGAACTTGCCGAAATGATAAAGGGGCATCTCCCCGAAGACGCTAAAGACACCCCTATTAACGTTAGAAAATTAGGTCCTATTATCGGCGCGTCTTGCGGTCCGGGAACTTTAGGTCTTTATTATTTCGGAACTGAAGAAACTTACGACAGTTCTAAAAATTAAGGAGAAAAATATATTATCACGACGATAATTCCTTTCTTTCAAGGTTAGAAAGAAAGATAGGGCGGTTTGCAATTAA
>JAFTKX010000033.1 GCA_017453045.1 Clostridia bacterium
ACCTTACGGGTATAGACGACGAAATGGTAAAAGACGCTCCGCCTTTTGAAAAAATAATTCCCGATTTGTTTAAGTACGTTGACGGGGCTTATATCGTAGCGCACAATATCGAGTTCGACTATAAATTCATTAAATACAGCGCGAAAGAAAGCGGATACATCTTCAATAATAAAGGAATTGACACGCTCGCTCTTTCAAGGGAAGTGGTAAAGGGCTTAAAAAATTACAAACTCAACACGGTTTGCGGTCATTTCGGCATTGAATTTTTACATCATAGAGCCCTTTCGGACGCGCACGCAACGGCAAAAATGTTCTTAGAACTTATTTCAATTAAAAAAAGTTTGCCAAATTTATAAAAAATACTTGCAATCAATAACATTATATGTTATTATATTAGCGTAGAATATGATTTACTTGTATTTGAGAGCGACCAAGTCGCTCTCAAATTTTTATGAGGGAAAAATGAAGTTTAAAACCGTAGAAGAAATTACTTCAGATTTGTTGCCTATAGCAAACTCGATGGATATAGAAATCGTCGAAGTTGAAGCAAAGGTGAACAAAAATTCTTATATTACCGTTTATATCGACACCGAGAATGGAGTAGATTTAGACACTTGCGAAAAGTTCCACAACGCGATAGACCCCGTTTTAGACGAGTTCGATCCGTCTTACGGCTCGCCGTACACTTTAAACGTGTCTAGCCCCGGTCTTGACAGACCGTTAAAAACGGAAAGAGATTTTTTGAAAAGAATAGGCAAAGAAGTTGAAGTCAAGTTATTTGCGCCGTTGAAAGGTAAAAAGTATTTCGAGTGTTTGCTTTTGGAATACGACGGTAAAAACGTAACTTTAAAAGACGGAGAAGACGTGTTTAAACTTGAACTTAACAAAATAGCAAAAATAAACGAAGCGATTAAATTCGATTGATTTAATAATAAGGAGAACGAAGATGATTAACAAAGATTTCTTTCAGGCGATTGAAGATCTCGAAGAACAAAAGGGCATAAAGAAAGACCTTTTACTTGAAACCCTTAAAAACGCGCTCGTATGCGCTTACAAAAAACATACGGGCGACAACAGCGACGTCGTTTTGGACATCAATCCAGACAAAAACTCAATTAAATTCTACGCCGTAAAGAAAGTCGTTGAAGTAGTTGAAGACAAAGATAACGAAATTTCTTTGGAAGACGCAAAGGCTATCAAAAAGTCTTACAAACTCGGCGATATGGCAAAGTTTGATTTCACGCCGAAGGAATTTGGAAGAATTGCGGCTCAAACTGCAAAGCAAGTAGTTTTCCAAAAAATCAGAGAAACCGAAAGGGACAACACTTTAGCGGAATTTGAAGATAAAGAAAATGAAATCAAGGCTTGTACCGTTAGAAGAATTGAAGATAAGAACGTATACGTTGAAATCGGCGCTGGCGAAATCGAAGCGTTGATGCTCCCGCAAGACCAAGTAACTACCGAAAGTTACAGCGTAAACGACAAACTTATGGTTTACGTTAAAAAGGTTAGAAGCGTTGGTAAAAACGCTCAAATTCTCGTTTCGAGAACTGCTCCCGGACTTGTTAAAAAACTTTTTGAAAACGTCGTTCCCGAAATGGCTCAAGGTATCGTTACGGTAAAGGCTATTTCAAGAGAAGCAGGTCAAAGAACTAAAATAGCAATTTATAGTAGCGATCCTAACGTAGATGCAGTAGGCGCTTGCGTAGGTAATAAAGGTATGCGCGTTAACGAAGTCGTTAAAGAACTCGGCGGTGAAAAAATTGATATTATTCCTTGGAGTGAAGATCCGCTCGAATTTATCGCAAAGGCGCTTTCTCCTGCAAAGGTTTTAAAAGTTAGCGCGTTAGAAGGCGAAAAAGTTGCAAGAGTCGTCGTTCCCGACGATAAACTTTCGCTTGCTATCGGTAAAGACGGTCAAAACGCAAGGCTTGCCGCTCGTCTTACGGGATGGAAGATTGACGTAAAGAGCGAAAGTAAGGCTCGTTTGGAAGAAGAATCGCTTTTAGGTAGCGAAGAATTATAATTATAACTGTTTGGAGTAGGTATGACGGAAAAGAAACAACCTGTAAGAACTTGTATTGCTTGTAGGGCGGAATTTGCAAAAAAAGAACTTCTTCGTATAGTAAAATCCAAAGACGGCGAAATTTTCGTCGACGCGAGCGGAAAGGCTAACGGTAGGGGCGCGTATATTTGCGGAAAAGCAGAGTGTGTAAAAAAACTCAATAAAGCAAAACTTTTAGACAGGGTTTTCGGCTTACCCGTTCCAAGCGAAATTTATCAATCGATTGAGGGGGAAATCCTTGCAAAACAATAAGATTTTTTCTTACGTTGGCTTTGCAAAACGCGCGCTTAAATTAAAGGCGGGTACTAACGCCATAAAAACTTTAAAAAAAGATGTCTATTTGATGATTGCGTGCCAAACTGCGTCGCCAAACGCATTAAAAGAAGCGATAAAATTATCCGAAAAATTTGGTTGTCCGCTTTTTGTAACGAGCGGATTTACCGTTGAAAGTCTTATAAATAAAGAAAATTGCAAACTCGTGGCTATTTTAGAGCCTGAACTTGCAAAAGCCATTATAAAAAACTCGGGTGAAGATTTAAAGTTATTTCGGGAGGCAATAAATGAGTAAAATGGAAGACAGAAAAGAAGAAATTAAAGAAAAGGATACTTTAAAGAACTTAAAAAAGATAAACTCTATCTTAAGTGAGATTGAAGAACTTAAAGAAAAGGTAAAAGCCGTAAAATCTACTTCGATTGCTATTACAAAAAAGATTAGCGCGAAGGAAAAGGAAATAAAAGCGGCTTACGAGGCTACTTTGCGCGACGAAGTAGAAAAGGAAATCGCAAACGAAAATCAAACCGTTGCGAGCGAACCTGCGGTTGAAACCGTAAGCGAAGAAGTAGAAATTTTAAAAGCCGAAGACAAGGTAAAAGAAGAAAAGCCTAAAAAATCTTCCAAGAAAAAAGAAGAAAAGCCGACTGAAGAAGTTCAGCCTGCCGATTTGCCAACCGAAAAAGTAGAAGAAAAACCCACGGTAGAACCCGAAAAGCCGGTGGTTGAAACTAAACCCGAAGAAGTTAAAGAACCCGAAAAGCCCGTCGTTATGGACGAAAAGGCAATTAAAGAAGCCAAGAAAAAGGCTATTGAAGACGCTCAAGCAAGAGCGCTTGCCGAAGCGAGAGCGAAAATCTTGGAGCAAAAGAGAAAAGAAGCAATTGCAAGGGGCGAAGACCCAGACCTTGTTAAACTCCCAAGTCAACAACCGAGAGTTTACGAGCCTAAAAACGATAGGAAACCGTTTAATAAAGACGGAAAGCCAGGTCAAAAGAGAGAGTTTGTTCCGCAAGATAAAAGACCGCAAGGTCAAGGCTTTCAAAATCGTCCCGGTCAAAAGCCTTTCACAAACGCTGGAAATCAAGGCAAAAAGCCTGTTGAAGTTACGTTTATTCCTAAAGATACGGGTAAAAACTTCGGAAATAAAAAGAAAAATTCCGACAAGAGTTACGACGAAAAGAAGGTCGTTAATAAAAAATTACTCAGTAAAGGTCAAGTCAGCGTAGACGATTTCGACGAAAACAAGACGGGGTATAGAAAACTCCGTACTAAAAAGGACAAAAAGCAAGGCGAACAAGTCCAAACTATTAAAATCGAAAAGGCTGTTATCAATAAAGAGATTATTCCTCTTAAAGAACTTTCTGAAAAACTCGGTATTTCGGCAATCGAAATTACCAAGAAACTCTTTAAAGAAGGCATTATGAAAACCATCAACGACTCTATTGATTACGAAACTGCGGCTGTTATTGCCGACGATCTTGGAATAGAACTCGAACTTAAGATGGATAAGACGGCTGAAGAAGTTCTTAGCGAAGCGTTTGATATTAAAGATAACGAACAAGACCTTGTTAAAAGAGCGCCCGTCGTTACCGTTATGGGACACGTTGACCACGGTAAGACTTCGCTTCTTGACAGAATTAGAAACGCGAACGTAGCCGACGGCGAAGCGGGCGGTATAACTCAACATATCGGCGCGTATACCGTTAATATAAACGGGGAAAAGATTACTTTCCTTGATACTCCGGGACACGCTGCGTTTACAGCAATGAGAGCAAGGGGAGCGCAAGCAACCGATATTGCTATTATTGTAGTTGCAGGCGACGACGGTATAATGCCACAAACGATTGAGGCAATTCACCACGCTCAAGCGGCAGGCGTTTCTATTATCGTTGCGGCAAACAAGATGGATAAACCGCAATCAAATCTCGAAAGAGTTAAGCAACAACTTGCCGAACATTCGGTGCTTATTGAAGAATGGGGCGGCGACGTTGCCCTCGTTCCCGTATCCGCTAAAACGGGAATGGGTATCGACGAACTCCTTGAAACTATCATTTTAACTGCCGACGTTAAAGAACTTAAGGCAAATCCAAACAGAAAAGCAAAAGGCGTTATTATCGAAGCAAAACTCGATAAGGGTAAAGGTCCTGTTGCAACCGTTCTTATTCAAAACGGTACTCTTAAAACGGGAGATAATCTCGTTGCTGGAACGATTACGGGTAGAGTAAGAGCAATGATAGACGACAAGGGAAGAACGGTTAAAGAAGCAGGTCCTTCTATGGCTGTTTCAATACTCGGTTTAGAAGAAGTTCCAAACGCGGGCGACTCTCTCTTTGCCGTTGAACAAGATAAACTTTCTAAACTCGTAGCCCAAGAAAGAAGAAATAAAGAAAGAGAAGAAATGATTAAGCAATCTCAAAAAGTTACGCTTGACGATTTATTCTCAAAGATTTCCGACGGAAACCTTAAAGTTTTAAATCTTCTTATTAAAGCCGACGTTCAAGGTTCGGTTGAAGCCGTAAAACAGTCGCTTTTAGAACTTTCTAACGACGAAGTTAAGGTAAACGTTATTCACTCTGCAGTAGGCGCGATTAACGAAACCGACGTAATGCTTGCAGATTCGTCAAACGCAATTATTATCGGATTTAACGTTCGTCCCGATACAAAAGCAAAGACCTTGGCTGAAAGAAGTAAGGTTGACGTAAAACTCTATAGAATTATTTACGAAGCAATCGACGACGTTACCAACGCTATGAAAGGTATGGTCGCTCCAAAAACTCAAGAAATTTATATGGGTAAAGTTGAAGTTCGTCAAACCTTTAAGATTACAGGCGTAGGTATGGTTGCAGGCGGTTACGTAGTCGAAGGTAAAATCGTTAGAAACAGTAAACTTCGTATTTACCGCGACGACGTTATGATATGCGAAGGTAACGTAAATCAACTTAAACGTTTCAAAGACGACGTTAAGGAAGTTTCGCAGGGCTTTGAATGCGGTATTTCGATTGAAAACTTCAACGATATTAAAGTCGGTGACTTTATCGAAAGTTATATTATCGAAGTCAAACCCGTCGTTTGATTACACGCCGACACCGGAAAGGTGTCGGCTGTTTTAAATAGGAGTATATATGAAAGTTAAAAGAGAACAAAGATTAAATAGTGAATTTCAAAGAGAAATATACGATATTTTAAAAAATAAAGTTAAAAATCACGATATTACCGAAATGTTTAGCATTTTAGAAGTTGACGTTACTAACGATTTAAAATACGCTAAAGTTTTCGTTTCGGTATTTTCGACGAACGAAGAAAGAAAGCAAAAAACTTTTAACGCAATATGCGACAGCGCAAAATTCGTTAGGGGAGAACTTGCTAAAATTATGCGAATTAGAACCGTACCCGAACTTAAGTTCGTTATGGATACTTCGTCGGACTATGGTAACAAAATAGATAAAATTATAAGCGGTTTTACTTACAACACGCCTGAAGGTGATGAAGATGACGCTTAAAGACGTTGCGGTAGAACTTAAAAAACGTTCTAAAATATTGATTTTTTGTCATAATAGACCCGACGGAGATACTTTAGGTAGCGCGTTTGCCTTAAAACACGCTTTAGAGCAGGTTGACGGCAAGGTTGCAAAAATCGTTTGTTCTCAAGCCGTTCCCGAAAAATACGGCGTTCTCGATTTTATCGGTAAGACCTATTTGCCTACTGAAATTAACGAGAGTTTCGATTGTCATATTTCAGTTGATTGCGCTTCGGAAATGATGCTTGGCGACAGTTACGCCTTATATAAAAAGCATTCTATAACGATTAACGTCGACCATCACGTTTCTAACGAACGTTACGCAAAAATGAACTACGTAGAAGACAGGGCGTCTTGCTGTGAAATTATTTACGGGCTTATTAACTACTTAAACAGAGAAAAAACCGAAAGCGTCGTAAATTCTTTGCTACTTGGCGTGGTTACCGATACGGGCAATTTTATGCACAATAACGTTACCGAAAGCACTTTGCAAATTGCATCGGAACTTGTAAAAATCGGCGCGAATTTACATAAAATTTCTTACGCAATGTTTAAAAATCAAAAGATTGAAAGGGCTAAATTATACGCTCACGTCATAGGCGGTATGAGATTTTTTGAATATGGCAAAATTGCAATAATCTCAATATTTAAAAGGGATTTTGAAACGTTTTCCGCAACGCAAGATATGACTGAAGGTTTTATAGATTTTCCTCTTTCAGTAGAAGGCGTTGAAGTTGCCGTATCTATTATGGAAACTAAAGAAAACGCATATAAAATAAGTTTAAGAAGTAAAGGTAAAATCAACGTAAACGAAGTGGCGTCAATCTTTGGCGGTGGCGGTCATATTTTAGCAAGCGGATGCTTAATTCACGGTTTTTACGAAGACGTTAAAGATAAAATAATTAGAGCGATATCAATAAATTTTTAGGTGAAAAGTGAACGGTTTTTTAAATTTATTCAAGCCCAAAGGGGTAAGTTCGGCGTACGTTCTTAACGCTGTAAAAAGATCTATAAGGGGCGAAGTAGTCGGGCATATGGGAACGCTCGACCCTTTGGCTAGCGGAGTTTTACCCGTTGCCATAGGAAAGTCGACAAGGCTTTTTGATTATCTTTTAGATAAAAAGAAGGTTTACGTTGCAACTTTTGCCTTCGGTTATCAAACTGATACCCTTGATTTAGAGGGAAAAATTGAAAAAACCTGTGATTTTATTCCTGATTTAGAAAGGGTAGTTAGCGAGAGTAAAAAACTCGTAGGCGACGTAATGCAAGTTCCGCCCGTATTTTCAGCAAAATGCGTAAAAGGAAAAAGAAGTTACGAACTTGCAAGAAAAGGCGAAAAAGTTGACCTTCCGCCTAAAAAAGTAACTATAAATTCAATAGAAGTTTTAGAGCAACTTTCAAATAACGAGTTTAAAGTTAAAATCGAGTGTAAGGGTGGAACGTATATTCGCTCTATTGCGAGAGATTTAGGCGAACTTTGCTCGTCTTGCGCTACAATGACTTCGCTCGAAAGGGTAGAATCAGGTGTTTTTACTATTGAAAATAGCGTAAACGCTGAAGATTTTATAAAATCTAACGAAAAAGAAAGTTTTTTAATCCCGCCCGAAAACGTTGTCGACTATCCGTCAATTTATCTAAACGAAAGACAAACTGAAAGGCTTTTCAACGGTCTTTACGATATTTTTGATTATAAAGACGGTACTTATAGAGTTTTTTGTCCAAGCGGTTTTTACGGCGTTGGCGAAATGAAAGAAGGCAAATTAAAGGTTAAAGCATACGTAAGAACATGATAAATTTTGATTTTTTTAAAGGCAGTAACAATCGAATAGTTCTTGCTCTCGGTTTTTTCGACTGCATACATTTGGGGCATTTGCAACTTTTAGAAAAAACAAAGTTAGTTGCGAAAAGTCTTGGCGTTTATGATTGCGTTTTTACATTTAAAAACGATTTGTCAACAGTTGTTCGTGGTAAAAACGGACTTGTTTGCACTTTTGACGAGAGAAGAGAAAAACTTGAAAAAATTAAGATAAATTCAATGATTTCAACAGTTTTTACGAAAGAGTTTTCAAATCTTTTGGCTGAAGATTTTTTAAAAATTCTGTTTGATAATTTCTTAATTTCGGCAATCGTTTGCGGAAAAGATTATAGATTTGGTAAAGACGGGCTTGGCGACGTAAATTTGCTTAAAAAATTTTGCGACGAAAAAGGAATTTCGCTTTTCGTAGAAGACGACGCGCTTTATAACGGCGAAAAGATTTCTACTACTTTGATAAAAAAGTTGCTTTTAAATGGAGATTTAAAAACAGCAAACCATCTTTTAAATTCCCCATATCAAATTAGCGGAGAAGTAATAAAGGATAGGCAAGTCGGTAGAAAACTCGGTTTTCCAACTGCGAACGTTTTAATTCAAGAAGAAAAATCACCGCTTAAAATAGGCGTTTATAAAACTTTCGTAATAATAGACGGCGTTCGGTATAACTGCATTACTAACTACGGCGCAAGACCGACGTTTTTACTCGAAAAAGTTTTAACAGAAACTTATATCGACGGTTTTTGCGGTGATTTATACGGTAAAAATTTAACCGTGTATTTTACTGATTTTATACGCGATTGCGTCAAGTTTGAAAGCGAAAATCAACTTATAAGTCAACTAAAGGAAGATTTGGAGAAGATAAGATGATAAAGTTTGGACCAAGTGGAAACAGCGAGAGTTTTTTGCTTGAAAAACATAAAGGTACTGAAGAAGCGGCAAAATGGTGCGCTGAAAGAGAACTCGATTATTACGAGTATTCTTTTGGTCGCGGTGTTAATTTAAGCGAAGAAAAGGCGATTTCGATAGGCAACGCTTTTAAAACGTACGGCGTTGGTCTTAGCGTTCACGCCCCTTATTTTATAAATTTTGCGACGACCGAAGAAGAAAAGGCGGAAAATTCGTATAATTACGTTTTAAATAGCGCAAAAATGATGCGCTTTATGCAAGGCGATAGAGTAATTTTTCATCCTGCCTCGCAAGGTAAATTGTCAAGACAAGTTGCAGTTGAGAAAACAATAGAAAGATTGAAAGTTTTAAGGGATAAAATTTACTTGCTTGGCTACGACGATATGAAATTTTGTCCCGAAACTATGGGTAAACTCGGTCAAATAGGCACTATTGAAGAAATAGTTGAGTTTTGTAAAATTGATAGATGTTTTGTTCCGACTGTAGACTTTGGACACGTCAACGCAAGGGAAAACGGAAGTTTAAAAACCGTTAAAGATTTTCAAGACAGGCTCGAATATATGATTGAAAATCTCGGCATGGAAACAATGAAGAATTTTCATATTCATTTTTCAAAAATTCAGTATTCGGCTAAAGGTGAAATTCGCCATTTAACTTTTGAAGACGAGATTTATGGACCAGAGTTTAAACCGCTTGCTATTGCGCTTAAAAATCTCAATTTAGAACCCGTCGTAATTTGCGAGTCGGCAGGCACTCAAGCCGAAGACGCTAAAAAGATGAAAGACGAATATTTTTCTTTGTAAAATTCACAAAAATTTCGCTTTTTATAAGGGAAAGTTGATTGACATAATTTTTTTGCAGTAGTAAAATTTATTCATAAATTTTTAAAGGAGCAACTATGGGAGTTATAAAAAAACTTGCAGGAAGCGTTAGAGAGTATAAAAAGCCTGCAATTTGGACTTTGCTTTTAATGGTGTTTGAAGCAATGATAGAAGTTACGATTCCTTTTATAACTGCTTGGCTAATTAACAGCATACAAGCCAAAGAAGGAATTGATATGCCAAAAGTATTGTTGCTTGGCGGAATACTTATCGTAATGGCTATGGTATCGCTTATGTGCGGTGGTTTAGGCGGTTATACTTGCGCTAAAGCGTCGTCTGGTTTTTCAAAAAACTTAAGAAGCGATATGTTCAAAAAAATTCAAGGTTATAGTTTTGAAAATATTGATAAATTTTCGTCGGCGTCGCTCGTAACAAGGCTTACAACCGACGCGTCTAACGTTCAAATGTCGTTTATGATGCTTATCCGTACGGCGATTAGAAGTCCGCTTATGTTCATTTTCTCAATAATAATGTCTTGGATACTCGGCGGATGGCTCGCTGCTACGTTCGTAGTAGTAATACCCGTGTTGGTGTTTGGGCTTTTGCTTATTTCGAGAAAAGCAATGCCTGCGTTTAGACGAGTTTTCAAAAAGTACGATAAACTTAACGAATCTATTGAAGAAAACGTTAGGGGAATGAGAGTTGTAAAAGGTTTTTCAAGAGAAGAACACGAGAGCGAAAAATTCGGCAAAGCGTCTGAAAATATACGCGTCGATTTTACAAAGGCGGAAAGACTTATTGCGCTTAACACACCGCTAATGCAATTTTGTATGTACTTTAATATGATTTTCATCCTTTGGGTTGGATCGTATATTGCACTTAAAACTTCGGGAACTGTTGTAAATATCGGACATATTTCGGCAATGCTTAACTACGGTATGCAAATTCTTATGTCGCTTATGATGCTTTCAATGATTTACGTTATGCTTACCATGTCGGCGGAATCTGCAAAGCGTATTTGCGAAGTTTTAGACGAAAAGAGTAATCTTACAAACCCTGAAAATCCTATCAAAGAAGTAAAAGACGGCTCGATAACGTTCAGTAACGTAAATTTCAAATATTTAAAAGAAGCAAAGAGATTTGCCCTTGAAGATATTGATTTAGAGATTAAGTCGGGTATGACTGTCGGAATTATAGGAGGAACGGGCTCGAGCAAATCTACGCTCGTTCAACTTATTCCAAGACTTTACGACGTAACGGAAGGCTCTGTAAAAGTCGGTGGCGTAGACGTTAGTGAATACGATATAAAAACTTTAAGAGATTCAGTTGCGATGGTACTTCAGAAAAACTTACTTTTTGCAGGTACTATCAACGAAAATTTGCGTTGGGGTAACGAACACGCAACTCAAGAAGAAATAATCGAAGCGTGTAAACTCGCTCAAGCGCACGAATTCGTTTCGTCTTTCCCGGACGGATACGAAACTCATATAGAACAAGGCGGAACTAACGTTTCGGGCGGTCAAAAGCAAAGGCTTTGTATTGCAAGAGCGTTACTTAAAAAACCGAAAGTTCTTATTTTGGACGACTCGACGAGCGCTGTCGATACTAAAACCGACGCGTTTATTAGAGAAGGTTTTAAATCTTACATACCAGAAACCACTAAAATTATAATCGCGCAAAGAATTAGTTCGGTTCAAGACGCGGATATGATTATAGTTATGGAAAACGGAAAGATTGAGAACTTCGGTACTCACGAAGAACTTTTACAAAAGAGTGAGATTTATAAAGAAGTTTATCAGCAACAAATAGGGGGTGTAAAAGAGTGAAAAGTAAAGAAAAAACCCCTATGATGAAAGGAAAAATGCGCCCACCGCTTAAAAAAGGTGTGTTAAAAAGAGTTTTAGGATTGTTATTTAAGTCCTATCCCGTATTACTTCCTATTTCGATAACTTGTATTGCCGTTTCCGCTATAGTTTCGGCAATTCCCGCCGTCTTTTTGCAACAAGTTACAAGTTTAATAGACTCGTCGTTAAAAGCGAACTTAAGTTGGGACGTTATCGGTGGAGAAATTGTAACGAAAATATCTTTGCTTATAGTTTTCTACGTATTGTCGCTTATTACCATAACAGTCGACTCGCAACTTATGGCGTATATCACGCAAGGCTTTTTGAGTAAAATGCGTAGAAAAATGTTCGACGGTATGCAAAAACTTCCTATCAAATATTTTGATACGAACAAGCACGGCGATATTATGAGTTACTACACGAACGATATTGACACTTTCCGTCAACTCGTTTCGCAGTCTATTCCTACGCTTATTAGGTCGTCGATTATAGTTATAACCGTTTTGTCGGTTATGCTTTCTTACAGTTTATGGCTTACGCTCATACTTCTTTTCGGCGTATTTCTTATGTTTATGGTTACCAAAAAAGTCGGCGGTGGCTCGGCAAAATATTTTGGTAAATTACAAAAATCAGTCGCTGTTGAAGAAGGTTATATTCAAGAAATGATGAACGGACAAAAGGTTGTAAAGGTCTTTTGCCATGAAGATAAAGTAAACGACGAATTTAACCGTATAAACGACGCGTTGTTTGAAAACAGTTTTAGAGCGCATGCAAACGCTAATATGCTTGGACCTATTCTTATGAATATAGGTAACGTATTTTACGTTATTATAGCCGTTATTGGCGGACTTTTCTGCCTTATGGGCGATTCTTTTGTAAACGTAAGTTTGTCGGGTATGGCGTTTGAAGTAAGTATTGTCGTTGCATTTTTATCAATGACTAAACAGTTTACGGGTAATGTTAACCAAGTTTCTCAACAAGTAAACTCAATCGTTATGGGGCTTGCAGGAGCGTCGAGAATATTTGATTTAATAGACCAAAAACCAGAAACTGACGACGGCTACGTAACGCTCGTAAACGCTGAAATCGACGAGCAGGGCAATATTACCGAAGTTGAAAGACATACTGGAAAGTGGGCGTGGAGACATCCTCATAGCGCCGACGGTAGCGTAACTTATACCGAACTTAAAGGCGACGTTCGTCTTACCGAAGTCGATTTTGCTTACGAAGAAGGTAAACCCGTACTTCACGACGTTTCGGTATTTGCAGAGCCGGGGCAAAAAGTTGCTTTCGTTGGAGCAACGGGCGCTGGTAAAACGACTATTACAAATCTTATCAATCGTTTCTACGACATTGCAGACGGTAAAATCCGCTACGACGGAATAAATATAAATAAGATTAAAAAGTCCGACCTTCGCCGTTCGCTCGGTATCGTTTTGCAAGAAACCAATCTCTTTACGGGTACGGTTATGGATAATATCCGTTACGGAAAACTCGACGCAACCGACGAAGAATGTATAAACGCCGCAAAACTTTCGGGCGCGCACGACTTTATTTCAAGACTTCCAAGCGGTTACGAAACCGAACTTACGAACAACGGCGCAAACCTTTCGCAAGGTCAAAGACAACTCATTGCAATAGCAAGAGCGGCCGTTGCCGATCCTCCCGTTATGATACTTGACGAAGCAACTTCGTCTATTGATACGAGAACTGAAGCAATCGTTCAAAGGGGTATGGATAAACTTATGGAAGGCAGAACGGTTTTCGTAATAGCGCACAGACTTTCAACCGTTATGAATTCAGACGTTATTATGGTTTTAGATCACGGTAGAATTATCGAACGCGGAAATCACGAAAAACTAATTGCCGAAAAGGGTACTTATTATCAACTTTACACAGGCGCGTTTGAACTTGAATAGAAATTTATGCGTAGGCAAAATTGCCTACGCATATTTTTTAAGTTGTATTGACAATGCAAAATTTTTATCGTATAATTAAATAAAATACAACCGAAATTTCTGGGGGAGTATGAATAAATTACTACTTGAAAAACTTTCCGAAATCACTCAAGAAGAACGAATTATTTTAGACGGTGGCGTAATTGATAAAACTATTTATACCGACGACGAAGATTTTACGGTAAAGAGCAGTAAAATGCTCGGTTTTCAACGTTTTATCGAAATGCGTCCGCATACGAGATTTGCTAATTTCCCAAAGCATAAACATAATTATATTGAAATGATATATAACTGTAAAGGGAAGACTAATCACGTTGTAAACGGCGCTGAAATTTGCCTTGAAGACGGGGAGATTTTACTTCTCGGAACGAACGCAGTTCACGAAGTAAAAACCGCTCAAGTGGACGATATTGCCGTAAATTTTATTATTAAACCCGAATTTTTTAGCGCGTCTTTCGACGTTAATAACAGTAGTAACGCTATTTATAACTTTATTATGACCGAACTTTCCGAAAAAGGCGGAGCGAGTTTTTTAAGGTTTGACGTACGGGGAATTTTACCCGCTAAAAATTTGATTGAAAATCTTATTTGGTCGTTTATTTTTCCCGAAGAAAATTCGCAAGTTTTACAAAATATGACTATGAATTTGCTTTTTGCCGAACTAACTCAAAGAGCCGGAGTTATAACGAAAAGCGTTTCGTCATCTTACGAACAGGAAATTTTACTCAAAGTAATAAATTATATCGAATCGTCGTTTAAAGACGCTAAACTTTTAACGATTGCTAAAGAATTAAATTTTTCAGTCGTTAATTTAAGTAAACTTATTAAAAATTATTCTGGCAAAACCTTTAAGGAAATGCTACAGGAAAAAAGACTTGACGAAGCCGAAAAACTTATTTTAAACACCGATATTTCGGTTACTGAGATAATTTATTCGGTTGGATACGAAAACACCAACTTTTTCTATAAAAAGTTTAATGAGAAATACGGCGTTACCCCAAGAGAATTTAGACTTAACAAAAAAGGTTGATAAAAATAAGGGGTATGGAAAAATCGGTTGTAAAAAATATTATCAAAAGTCGTTGAAATGATTGCTTAAATGTTCTATAATTAAATTGAACTTTGGCGGAAGAACCGCAAATGGAGAAAAATATATGGATAAAAAGATTTTACGAGGTTACGAATACGCAAAAGAATATTTTGCCCGCTACGGCGTTGACGTTGACAAGGCTATTGAAATTGCTGATAAAACTCCGCTTTCAATTCATTGTTGGCAAGGTGACGACGTAAACGGTTTTGAGAAAAAGGAAGGCGCTTTAAGCGGTGGTATTCAAGCAACGGGTAACTATCCCGGTAAGGCGAACACTCCCGAAGAATTAAGAGCCGACCTCGAAGTTGCTTTAAAGCATATTCCGGGCGCTAAGAAAATCAATATTCACGCTTGTTATTTAGAAGCCGATACTTTCGTTGATAGAAACCAAATCGAGCCTAAACACTTTGAAAAGTGGGCTGACTGGGCTGTTGCAAACGACCTTGGAATCGACTTTAACCCAACTTATTTCTCGCATCCGCTTTCCGATAACGGAACGTTGTCTGCAAGAGACGATAAAGTTAGAGAATTTTGGATTGAACACGGCATTAGATGTAGACAAATCGGTGGTTATTTTGCAAAGAGAACGGGTAAGCCTTGCGTTATCAACCATTGGACGCCTGACGGCGATAAGGAATTCCCTATCGACACTTTATCTCCAAGACTTCGTTTAAAAGATTCTTACGACCGTATTTTCGACGCTACTAAAGACGTTGAAGGCGTTATGGACGGTATTGAGTCAAAGGTTTTCGGTATCGGTCTTGAAAGTTTCACCGTTGGTTCTCACGAATTCTGTATGGGTTACGTTATGGGCAAAAACGAAGACCATATTATGCTTACTTTAGACTGCGGACACTATCATCCAACCGAAGTCGTTTCTGCAAAACTCGGCGCAGTTTACGCGTTTAACAATCATTGTTTATTACACGTTTCTCGTCCTGTAAGATGGGATAGCGACCACGTTGTTGCTTACGACGACGAACTTAAGGCAATTATGGACGAACTCGTTCGTCTTGGAAAAGTTGAACAAACTTATATTGCAACCGACTATTTCGACGCTTCTATCAATAGAGTTGCAGCGTGGGTAATCGGTCTTAGAAATACGAGAAAGGCTCTTTTAGGCTCTTTACTTACTCCTGTTGACGTTCTTAAAATCGCTGAGGCTGAAGGCGACAACACTTCGAGAATGGCTCTTGCTCAAGAATTTAAGGCTGCGCCTGTATCTCTTGTTTGGGATTACTATTGCGCTCTTAAGGGCTCAAGCGTTGGTCTTGATTGGCTCGAAGAAGTTAAAAAGTATGAAAACGAAGTTCTTTTAAAGAGATAATTTAATAAAAGTATTAAAGCGAAGTGTTTTTTCACTTCGCTTTTTTAATTTGTTTGCAAAACGTTTGAAAAAGGTGTATAATTGATATAATAAAAATCGGAGATGATATTATGATTAAAGTTGACGTTATATCAGGTTTTTTAGGCGCGGGAAAAACTACGCTTATTAAAAAACTCTACGCGGAAGTATTTAAAAATGAAAAAGTAGTTTTAATTGAGAACGAATTTGGAGAAATAGGCATAGACGGAGCGTTTTTAAAAGAAAGCGGTATTGAAATTAAAGAGATAAATTCAGGCTGTATCTGTTGTTCGCTCGTTGGCGATTTTTCAACTTCTATGAAGGAAGTCGTTGAAAAATTTACTCCTGAAAGAATTATTATCGAGCCGTCGGGCGTTGGCAAATTGTCGGACATTTTAAAAGCGATTGAAACCGTTGAAGAAGATTTGAAAGTAAACGTTGTTTTAACTGTCGTCGACGGTGGAAAATGTAAAATGTATCATAAAAATTTCGGCGAATTTTACAACGACCAAGTTGAAAACGCAAACGTCGTAGTAATGTCTAAAACCGAAAAGTTGTCGCAAGATAAGATTATCGACGGAGCGTCTTTGTTAAAGAAAATTAACGGAGAAGCCCTTATCGTTACAACTCCCGTTGAAGAATTAGATATGGGCAAACTTTTAAAAACGTTTGAACATATAACTGATTTTAAAAAGGAACTTATGGCTGAAGTTCATTCTTGTCATTGCGGTTGCCATCACGACCACGAACATCACGATCACGATTGCGGTTGCCATCACGAC
>JAFTKX010000034.1 GCA_017453045.1 Clostridia bacterium
CTCTTTTCCGCAAGTTCCGCAAACGGCTTTTTCTTTACCTTTTACGCTACAAGTAGACTCGCTTACGCCCGTCCACTCTCCAAAAGAGTGTCCGATAGCGGGAACGACTCTCGTTGAGGTTTCTCCGCAAGAGCAAGTTGCAATTTCTTCGCCGTCGGTTTCGCATCCCGCTTCTACCGAAACTTGCCAGTTTTCAAACTGACACTCGTGCGTTTGGCTGTTGGGCACGCTTTCGCTCGTTTGGTCGCAAGCAACCAAACAAAGTGAAAAAATTACCGCTAAAACGAGCAATAAAACACCTTTGATTTTACCTTTCATAACGTTCTCCATTTTATTTATTTTCCGTATTTTCGTAAGTTTAAAAATTTTTATGGGTTTTCGCAAACTGCCTTTCTCTAAACAGTATCAATTTACGATTGCCACTAAAATAGCCTATAACGGTTATTTCTCTACAAAAAAATAAAAACTTTGCCTTTTATACTTGAAATATTTTCTTCTTTTGTATAGAATATATATTACAACCTACAGTATAACAAAACACCTGCGCTTTGTCAATGGAGAAAGTATGAATTTGCAACAACTGATGTCGAAAACGAGACGGGCTCTTGAACAATATAATATGATTGAAGACGGAGATAAAATTGCCGTAGGGCTTTCGGGCGGAAAGGATAGTATGGCGCTTTTGTATACTCTTTCGGGGCTTCGCCGTTTTTATCCGAAAAAATTTGAACTCGTTGCAATCACCGTTGATATGGGTTTGGGGCTTGACGAAAAAGAAGTTTCCGCCGTACAAAAAGTTTGCGACGAACTCGGCGTTCACTACCATATTGAAAAAACCCAAATAGGCGAAGTCGTTTTCGACGTAAAAAAGGAATCAAATCCTTGTAGTCTTTGCGCGAATATGCGCCGTGGCGCGCTGAATAGTTCGGCGGTAAATTTAGGGTGTAACAAAGTGGCTTTAGGTCATCACGCGGACGACCTTATCGAAACGCTTTTTCTTTGTCTTTTTTACGAAGGTCGGTTTTCGACTTTTTCGCCCGTAACGCATTTATCTCGGGCAAATCTTACTATGATTAGACCAATGATTTTTTTGCGTGAAATGGAAATTATAGGTTTTACCAAAGATAATCCCATTATCCACAACCCCTGCCCTGCTGATAAAAACACCAAGCGCGAATATATCAAAACGGTGCTTAAAAATCTTGAAAAGGATAATAAAAAACTGCGTGAAAACGTTTTGGGAGCGATAACCCACCCCGAAAGGAACAATCTTTTCGACGACCAAATCTCTTTTTTAAAGGAAGAAGATTGAGATAATCGTCTTATAGGCTAACTTTTAACGTTTTAAAATCAATATTTTATTACAGTTATAGATACGTTATTTTAAGGAGAAATTTATGAAAAAACTGTTAAGTTTATTGCTTGTAGCCGTTTTGTCGGTCTGCCTGTTGTCTTGTGGGAATAAGGCGGAATCGATAAAAGCATTTTCTTTTGGCAAAGAAGAAACTTCTTCGGAGTCGGAAATTTCAAGTTGGACGACGTCTTACCTCGAAGAACTTGCCGACTGGAACGAAGAATATAGCCTTCGTCCGCAAAAATGGTATAAAATTAACTATGAGTCCGCAAGGTATATCGAAAGATTTAACGATAGCAGTTATTTGGAAGACGCCGACGAATCGAGTGAAATGGAATTCGTTGAAAACGTAAAGTGTAGCGGATGGTACTTTGCTTCGCCGTATGATTTTGAGAAAAAATATTCTCTTTCGCTTACTTACACGGTAAAAGTTACCAGTATTGATGAAGACGGCAACAAAAAAGTCGTAAAATATAAGGTAAAAGCCGAAGAAGTTTATATCGACGGCGTAACCTATACCAAAACGACTGGAAAAAGTACCGAAGGTAAAAACAAAACCAAAACTACCGAATATTCGCACGACGATTACGTAACCGATTTTATATCGGAAACTAAATTTTTAGGGACTAATATCTTTAGTCTTTTAGATTACGGAACGATAGAACACCGCTTATATAACGAAGAAGGCGAGCCTAAGGCAACATACGTTAAAGATAGAAAAATGGCGCGTTTTTCCTCGGATAGAAGCGCTTTTGACAACACCGATTATACCTATCAGTATATCGTTCAACTTGAAAACAAATCGCCCTTTATAAAAGGATTAAAACTTTATAAAAAGACGGCTCATCTTGCCGACGCAAGCGCGTCGATAGTTTACGACGCTAACGGCGAAGACGGAGAAGAAAAGCCTGTTTACGACAGTATTTCAGTCGTTAAAATTAGCGTCGAACCGTCGTTTTTCGGTTCCGTTTCACGCCCAAGCGATTATTACAAATACTTTTAAGGAGTGAGAAAAATGAAGAAAATAATAAGTTTAATAATAGTTTTTGTATTCTCTCTCTCCCTTTTGTCGTGTTCGGCAAAGTACAAAGGAACGCTTTTACACTACGAAAAGGACTCTATACTTATTCAAGAATTTTTTGAAGACGTTTTAGGCTCGAACAGCGATATAGTTTCGGATAATTTCTCTTGCTCTTTGTCTTTTAAAGAAGAAGTTAAACGCAAAGACACCGAAGAAGAATCTCGTTTGGTTACTCAAGTTAAAGGATTCGTAAATTACGACGACGGGCTTTTAATTGAAGAACTTAAATTAAACGGAAAAACTCAATCTACTTACGTTTTGCCAACGACTGACAAAAAGGTTAAAACGACGAGCAAAACAAAAGAAAAGTCGGTATTTTTCTTTGTAAGCGGTAATTTAGATATGGCTTACGTTTTCAACAAAACGTCGGTAAAAAGCAAAGAATATTCAAGTTATCTCGAAGAAAAAGTTACCGACGAAGAAAGTTCTTTTTCGTACGGAGTATTTACCCGTTATTTATCGTTACGCGCTTTGATTAACGTCGTTGAAGAATTTTTGACGGAGTATTTTTCAGAATCTGACAACCATTTCGTTTATAAAAACGGCGACGATTTAACTTTGGTAGAAAGTTTTGACGATTCTAACTGCGTTATCAAACTTTACTGTAACGGCGACGATCTTACTAAAATAACCGTTTCGCAACAAATTTCCCCGTCTTCATCTTCTAACGAGTATTTAACGCGTAAGTTTACCGTTGCCATTTGCGACGACGTTGATATTGACAAACCCGAAGACAGAAAAGAATATAAACAAGATAACGAAATAATCGGCGACGAAATTCTTTAAATTTTAATTTATAAAAAGAGCAAAAACGCAAGACATCTTGCGTTTTTGCTCTTTTTTCTTACACGCCGTAAATCCGAACAACCCTATTAAAATTAGAATAGCCTTCAACAAAAAAGAAAGTGTCCTTTTTTTCATCGCGATACCCTCCCGTATCAATAACTTTTAATATTTTTCCTTTTCTATAACCAAAAGGTTATAGTCAATAAACGAAATTAACAAAATCTTACGCTTTCCGTTCTTTTGTTAAACAAAAAAGGGCTGAATATCGTAAAATATTTAAAGCCCTTTATATTATATTAAATTGATTTATCGTTTTTATTATAACTCTTTGACTAAATAAAGTCAATACTAATAACAATTTAGTAATAATTTATTCAAATTGCCGTGTTTCTAAGTTGTTTTGATTGGAATTTTTCTTTATTCTTCGACAAAGCCGAAATGGACGAGCGCTTCGTAAACTCCGTCTTCTTCTAAAGTCGTTACGTATTCAGCCTTTTCTTTTAAGGCGTTTGGGCTATGCCCTATCGCCACGTTTCGTCCGCCGATTAAAAACGCCGATAAATCGTTTAAACTGTCCCCGAAAAAGTAACAGTTTTCCTTTTTTAAACCGAGTTTTTCAATTAGAAGTTTACAAACGACGTCTTTCCCCGTTCCCTTTTGGGTAACTTCGTAATAATTTTTAAATTCAACTATGTCAAAATCTTGGCTGTATTCTTTTAACGCGCTTTCGGGCGCAAGCAAATATTCCCCGTTTTCGTCTACTTTTTTAATGATACAAAACTTGCTTATAGGATAAGTTTCTACGTCGAGCAAAACGTCCGTATCGTCAAGTTCTTCTCCGTTAAACTTTGGCAATATTCCACGCCTTTTATAAACGCCAACTACCCCTTCGTACAAATTTAAAAGGTCGTATTTCCGTTCGATTTTTAGCGATTTTTCAACCATTTCTTTTGAAAGGTCTTTTCTAAAAATTTCTTCGCCGAAAACTTCCGCAATACAACCACCGCACAAAAAGGCGTCGAAAGGAATAGGCTTTAACCTTTCAGCAGGGTTATTTCCCTTACTTCTACCCGAGTTATAAACGAGCAAATGCCCGTCGCTATGTAATTGTCGTAAGGCTTTTAAGGTCTTTTCTCCGTATCTTCCAAACCATATAGTTCCGTCAAAATCAAAAAAGAAAGCCTTTTTACTATTGTTTCTCATAAAACAATTTTACGCCTTTTACTTTAAAATGTCAATAAAAACCCCTATTTTCGACTATTTACGCCTCTTAAGAAATTTTGTAAGCGAAATTATTTAAAATCTTTTACAAAATTTTCACAATAAAGTATTGACAAAGAGCGTTTTCCGTGTTACAATATTAGCAGTCGAGTGGTTAGAGTGCTAACACTTGACAGACAAGAGTGCTAACAACAATTATTTGGAGGTAATTATGAACAGTTATTTATTAAGAAGAAACCCAACTACTACGTTTGACCTTTTAGACGACGCTTTTAATTCTTTTTTCAGTCCGACTTTTTTTGAAAAAAAGACCGACTTTATGAAAACGGATATAAAAGAAACCGAAAAATCTTACCTTTTAGAAATTGAAATGGCTGGCTACGACAAAAAAGACCTTTCTATTTCGCTTGAAAAAGGTTACCTTACTATTTCTGCCGAAAGGAAAGAAAGTTTAGAAGAAAACCAAACGTACTTAAGAAGGGAAAGAAGTAGCAAAATTTCGCGTACCTACTACGTAGGCGACGTAAACAAAGAAACTATCAAAGCAAAATATGAAAACGGCGTTTTGGAAATTGATATTCCCAAAAAGGAAAAGGAAATTCCAACCGCGCATACTATAACTATTGATTAAAACAAGTTCTATTTCATATGTTTTTCTCCTATTTTTGAGACGACTTTATCGTCGGCTCTTTTTTTGTGATAAAACTTTATGCAAAATCATAAAATATGTAAGCGAGAAAAATTATATGAAATTTGTAAAAATGCACGCGGTTGGAAACGATTACGCTTATTTCGATTTTGAAAAAGTAAAAAATTACGACCTTTCTTTGCTTTCTAAAATCGTAAGCGACAGGCGTTTTGGTATCGGCTCGGACGGTCTTATCGCAGTTGAAAAATTAAGAGAAAATAAGTTTAAAATGATTATGTATAACGCAGACGGAAGTCGCGGAGCAACTTGCGGTAACGGCGTTAGATGCTCGGCTTACTTTGCAAAAAAATACTTGGGCGCAACGGGAAACGAAATTAAAGTTAAAACCGACGCTTTCGATACGACCGTGTTTCTTTCCGAAAAGATGGGCAAAATTTTTGCAAAAGCGGATATGGGCGTAATAAAGAGGGTTTCAAACAGCCAAAAAATCACGAACGCTTTGCAAAAAGTCGGGCTATACGTCGATTATCGACAAGTTTTTGAAATAAATGCGGGGAATAAGCATCTCGTTTTTTTCTATCCTAACCACTCGCTTGTTTCTCTTGCAAAAGGCGTGAACAAAAGTCGGCTTTATTTAGACGGCGTAAATATCGAACGGGTTTATAAAATTGAACGAACTAACCTTTCCGTTCGTATTTTTGCCGAAATTTTCGAGCGAGGTACGGGTAAAACCTTATCTTGTGGGAGCGGGGCTTGCGCAATTTATAAAGCGTTTAGAGAGTTTAGCGTTCTCTCGCCCCAAAAAGCCGAAATTATAACTGACGGCGGAACGCTTTTTACTGAAATCGTTGGCGAAAAAACCTATTTGCAAAGCGAGATATGCGAAGTTTTTAAAGGCGAACTAAACGAAGATTTGATTTTGGGAGCAAAAAATGAAGTTTAACGAAAATTTTTTGAAACTTGAAGAAAACTATATTTTTAACGATTTAAAACTGCAAATTCAAGAACTTGAAAATTCGGACACGGAAATTATCGACCTTGGAATAGGCGACGTGAAATTACCGCTTTTTCCACTCGTTACTTCGGCTATGAAAAAAGCCTGCGACGAACTGTCTGAAAAAAAGACTTTTTTAGGCTATCCACCGTCGCAAGGCTATTTGTTTTTGCGTGAAAAAATAGCCCGCAACTATCTTGACGAAGGGGCTTGCGTAGACGCGGACGAAATTTTTATTACCGACGGCGCAAAAGGTCAACTTGGCAATGTTTTGGAACTCTTTTCAAATAATTTAAAGGTTTTGTTTCTATCCCCTTGCTACCCTGCCGGCGCGGAAGCAAATATTCTTTTGGGAAACAAAGTTACCTTTCTTTCGGGAAATAAAGAAAATTCGTTTATTCCTAATCCGCCGTTTGACAAATCTTTCGACCTAATTTATATTTGCTCCCCAAACAACCCGACAGGCTCGGCTTTTTCGCATAACGACTTAAAAATTTGGATAAATTACGCTCTTTCTACGGGGGCTATTATCATCTACGACGGTGCGTACTCGGCTTTTTTGCCCGACGGCTATCCCAAAACCGTCTATGCGATAAAGGGAGCGAAAAACTGCGCGATAGAAACTCGTTCGTTTTCAAAATCACTCGGATTTACGGGGGTAAGATGTGGGTTTACCGTTGTTCCAAAAGACTTGGGCGACTGCAATAAACTTTGGAAAAGACGGCTCGGCTGTAGATTTAACGGCGTGAGTTACCCTACCCAAAGGGGCGCGGAAGCCATTTTTTGCAAGGAAGGAAAAGCCGAAGTCAAAAAAAGAATAAATTTTTATAAAACAAACGCGGAAATTTTAAAAATCGCTTTAAAAAACAAAAATTTGTGGTATAATAATACAGTATCGTCGCCGTACGTTTTTGCAAAAGTTCCAAATGCGGAAACGAGCCGTGATTTTTGCAAAAAAATGCTTGCAAAAATACGGGTTGTCGCAACCCCGGGTAGCGGTTTTTTGCAAGGTGGCGAAGGCTATTTTAGGCTTTCGGCTTTTGAAACGAGAAAGAAAATTTTAGAAGCGGCGGACAGAATTTTGACTTTATAACTCGGAGCAACTTATGAAAAAAACAAGCGGAATACTAATGCCCGTTTTTGCCCTTCCCGGTAAATACGGCATAGGAACTTTTGGCAAAGAAGCCTACGATTTCGTAGACTTTTTGGCTTTGTCGGGGCAAAAGGTTTGGCAAATGCTACCCCTTTCGCAAACGGTCTTTGGCGACAGTCCTTATCAAACTACGGCAGACTCGTCTTTTAACCCTTATTTTTGTGACCTTGACGACCTTTTTTCTCTCGGTCTTTTAACCGAAAAAGAATTAAAAAGCGCAAAATCTAAAATAAATAAAATCGACTACGGAAAACTTTACGTCGAGCGTACCGCTTTACTTAAAAAGGCTTTTTCGAGGTTTGATTATTCGGACGAATTTTTATCTTGCGTAAATTCTAAAAAATATCGCGATTACGCCGTTTTTATGACCGCAAAAGACTGTTTTGGCTCGCTTTCAAACTTTCCCGCTTGGTTAAAAACCTTAAATAAACGACTTATAGATAAGTTTATAGATGAAAACAGTCAAAGTTTTCTCTTTTATAACTTCACTCAATTTATTTTGGAAAAACAATTTTTCCGCCTTAAAAAATACGCCAACGACAAGGGTATAAAATTGTTTGGCGATTTACCGCTCTACGTTGCGCTCGACAGCGCGGACGTGTGGAAAAATAAAAAACTTTTTTTACTTGACGACGATTACAAGCCTAAAAAAGTAGCGGGCGTTCCACCCGATTATTTTTCTGCCGACGGTCAACTTTGGGGCAACCCCATCTACGACTACGACGCAATGAAGCAAGATGGGTTTAAGTGGTGGAAAAATAGACTGAAAAAGAGTTTGGAAAGATACGACCTTTTAAGAATAGATCACTTTAGGGGGCTTGACAGATTTTGGTCTATCCCCTTTGGCGAAAACGCAAAATCGGGCGAGTGGGTAAAGGCTTACGGCGAAGAAATTTTGCGTCCGTTTAATAAAAAACGCCTTATCGCCGAAGACCTTGGCGTTATTGACGACGGCGTTATCAATCTTTTAAAAAACACGGGGCTACCCGGTATGAAAGTTTTGCTCTTTGCCTTTGACGGCAATCCCGACAACCCTTACCTGCCAAAAAATATTCCTGCCGTTAGCGTTGCTTACGTAGGCACTCACGACAACGACACGGTAAGGGGTTTTGTGAACGGCTTAAACGACGAGCAATTTTCAACCTTTAAAAATAGCGTGAACGCAGTTTTGCCAAAAGGCGTAAAAAAGATAAAAGGGAAAAAATGCGTTGCGCCCGCGCTTATTGAAACCGCTCTATCCACTAACGCTAATTTGGTAATTTTATCTTTTGCAGATTTACTTAATTTAGATAACGAATACCGAATAAATACGCCGTCTACCGTTGGAAACTGGACGGTTAGATTTAAAGAAAATCATTTTATGAGCGAACTTGCGGAAACTCTTAAAACGCTTACAAAAAAATACGACAGATTTTAAGCAAACACTATACCACAACTCGTAAAACGACCTAAACAAAAAAATTGCGCCGATGCAAATTTTGCATCGGCGCTTTTTATTTAATCGACTTATTCGCCTACTTTTCTATTTGTCGTCTTCTTGAAGTTCTATTCCCACCGACAATTCTTTTTGCTCGTTCACAAAATCTTTAGCCTGCTTTTTTTCTTTTGCAGTTGGGGCTTCAGTCGCCTGTTTTGCTTGATTTACGACGACTTGCGGGAAAGGAATATTAACGTTATTCTCGTCAAATAAAAGTTTCAGTTCTCTATTTAAATCCCTTTGCACTTGAAAAACGTCTTCTTCTTTACACTTCGCTACGAAAAGCAAATCGACGCTTGACGCGTTGAGCAAATCGACGCCTTTATAAAACGGACCTTCAATAATCAACGGAATATTTTCTTTAATTTTTTCAAGATTATTTTTTATGATAAGTTCGACTCTCGTTAAAGACTCGCTATATTCAATTCCAACTACGCATTTTGCAACCGATATTTCTTGGGTTTGGTTTATAAGAGTGGTAATTTCGCTATTATTTATAATATTGACGTTGCCACCCGAGTCAACGACTTTGGTCGTACGAATACCTATTTCCTTTACCGTACCGCGCCAGTTGTTTATAACTACGATATCGCCAACTTGAAATTCGCCCTCAAAAACTATAAACACGCCTGCCACTATATCGGCTACTAAACTCTGCGCTCCAAGACCTACGATAAGGGTTAATATTCCCGCGCTTGCAAGTAGCGTAGTCGCGTCTATTCCCCAAGCGTTTAAAATGAACATTAAAGCGCCGATTGCAAGAGCCCATTTTAAGAAACTTGCGCAAAGTCGCGCAATGGTTATTCCGCGATTGCTCGTCCTTAGCGTTAATAGTAACAACGACGAAACGACTAAATAGACGGCTATCGAAATGACCGCTATCTGCAACGAACGAATAAGGGACGGCACTTTTTGATAAAGCATATTTACGACTGCGTTGCTTGATATAAGCTTATTGAAAATAGAACTTTCGCCAAATATTTGCGCGTCAAACACTATGGCAACGACTGCCCCTATAAGACCTATCGCGAATAAAACCCATTTTATTATCTTACTTTTTAAACTTTTCTTTTCCATATTTTCTCCTTTGTTTTACTTGGGTTAAACTTTTATCTCTACGTCTTGTCGAGAATAAAGTATAATTTCTTGACCGTTTTCGTCATAATAACTTATATCTATCACGGCTAGTCCGTCTAAATACTGATCGGCAGGTATAACCATTTCAACGGTTTGCCCCGAAGTTTGAACATATCCGGTCAAAGTGTCGTCAACGTAATCTTCGTCGTAAACCCACACGGCGAGTAAATAGGTTTCGCCTTCGTCGTTTACCGAAGTGTTCCATATTCCGTTTTCATCTATAAAACTTACGGATACTTTAAGCGTTGAACCGTCTTGCGACGGCGTTACGGTTACGTTTTCGATAGCCGTTCTCTTTTCGTAAATTTCAATTTCGCTTTGATAAATTATTACCGATTCGTGCGTATCGCTCGTATCCGTCGACGCTACTGCGCCTTGCTTTTTCTTCATTGCTACGACTTCGACGTATCCGTTGCTTATGTAGAACATATCTTTGACGTTTATCTCAACCTGCTCTCCTATCCTGTTTTCAACTACGTCTTTGCTATCTTCGTCTTTATAATAAATTCGTTCTTCAACGATAGGCGCTCCGCTTGCAAAGTAATTTTCATATATCTTTACGTAAATTTGACTGTAACTTACAAGCAAACCCGAATTAACCGTAGCC
Organism: Clostridia bacterium; assembly: GCA_017453045.1. Taxonomy (GTDB): domain Bacteria; phylum Bacillota; class Clostridia; order Christensenellales; family Borkfalkiaceae; genus UBA10281. Next base: position 10,460 of record JAFTKX010000034.1, read on the forward strand.
GTAAAAACAAACTGCCCGTCCGCGCTTTTTGCTGGAATATAGTAAAATTCTACGTTGGGTTTTTGCGAAGACTCTGGCTCGGGCTCTGGTTTTGGATTTTCTCCGTTCGTTTTCACCTGCCGTTTTTCAACCGTTTCTTTAAGTCCGTCAGCAAATTTTACGCTCAAAACGTATTCCATATTTGGCGCAAGGTCGGTAAAAGTTCCTTCGTTTTCTCCAACGCTTAATTTTTCTTCTCTTTCGGTAAAATCGTTTTCAAGCGTAATAACGAGGTCGGCTTCAGTTTCTTGAACTTCTATTTGATAAGAAATTTCATTTAGCCCAGCCCATATCTCGTTTAAATCAACTTCGGCTTTACGCGGATTTATTATTCCGCTTCCTACCGTAGTCGTTGCAACGACGACGGTTGCTACGAGCATATTTGCAAGGGCTATTCCCTTGCGCTTTTTATTCTTCGCCTTATTTTTCGGCTTTTCTATAGCCGTATTCGTTTCCTTTTGCGAAACGTTTGGCTTTGAAGAAAAATTCTCTTGCGCCGTGAAATTACTTTCTTTAACTTGCGAGTTTTCTTTAAACGTCGTAATTTCCGCTATTCCATTTTCATTATATTCTCTTTTCACGGCTTCTCCTTATCGTTTTTTCATATTATATCATTACTTTTTTCACTTTTCAATAGCAACAAAAAAATTTTTTTAAGTTTTGTTTTTTGATAGAAATTTTTAAACGATGTATTTAAGTATAAATTTCTGCATAAAGATTGTGAAATTTTTGAAAAATATGTGGAAAAACATACTCAAAATGTGGATAAGTGCCCCTATTTTGCGAAAGTTATCCACATTTATCCACAAAAACATACGTTCGTGTGGGTAACCTTAATTTTTGATTTTGAAATAATTAGAGTTGTTTTAAAATACATTATAAAGGGGACTTTTTTATGCAATTACCAGCACGATTTAAGCGAAAATTTTTCGCTCTTTTTTGCGCCTGCCTTTTCGTCGCTTTTTTATTTGGGGTTTGGGTTGTAAAAGGGGTGGAAAAAGCAAATTCCAAAGTTCATTTTTATCCTTTTACAGTAGTTATCGACGCGGGACACGGCGGTATCGACGGTGGCGTTAGCGGTAAAAATTCTAAAGTAAAAGAGAGCGATTTAAACTTGGATATTGCCAAAAAATTAAAAAAAGAGTTTGAAAAAACGGGCGTAAAAGTCGTTATGACGCGATCTTCTTTCGGCGGTCTTTACGGAACGACTGCAAAAGGCTTTAAAAAACGCGACCTTCAAAAACGAATTGAAATTATTAACGGCGCTAACGCCGACCTTATGATATCTTTGCACCTAAATTATTTTTCTTCTCAACAATGCAGGGGCGCGACTACTTTTTATAAAGACGGCGATGAAAAAAGCAAACGACTTGCCCAAGCCGTGCAAACGCAATTAAATTCTTCAAGCGGTCAAACGAGAAATTTATCCGCCCTTAAGGGAGATTATTTTATTTTAAACCAAGCGAATTGCCCTGCCGTCATTTGCGAATGCGGTTTTTTATCTAACGACGAAGAAGAAAAACTATTACTTTTAGACGAGTATCGCCAAGAACTTGCAATCCTTATTTTTAAAGGGGCTACCGCCTATTTGCTCTCTTAAGGTCGCCACTTGATAAAATCAGTTGAAAACCCCTTGAAAAAATGCTATAATTAGAAAGTCTTAAAGGGCAAAGGGGTGATTTTTACGATTATTTTTACCGACGAGCAAAAAGCCGTTATTCAAGAAAATTCAAGAAATTTACTTCTTCTTGCAAGAGCAGGCTCTGGCAAGACTTTTACCGTGTCTAATAAAATTGCAAACGCTATTGAAAACGGACTTTCCCCTGAAGAAATTTTATGTCTTACCTTTACGGTAAAGGGGGCGGGCGAACTTAAAGACGACGTTAAAAAATATTGCGGAGTTGACGGCGTAAACGTTTTTACAATACACGGTTTTTGCTATAATTTAATAAAAAATCACCTAAAGGAAACCGCCTATATGCGCGAACCGCTCATTGCCGACGAAGTGGACGTGGGCGAAGCGCTCGCAAAACTTCTACGCGATTTTGCTGAAAACGGAGAATACTCGCTTTCGGACGACGCTCCACTTCTTCCCGAAAGGCAACTTTCAAAAATTATATCGCAAATTAAGCACAAGCGCGACGAACTTGGCTTTAATTATCTTTCCGAAGACGGTTACGGCGCGACGATAAACACTCTGTTTTTAGAAAGTTCTTCTTTTAACTCTCTATTTTCAATTAAAAAAAGGGGGGTTAAGGTAACCGACTACTCTCTTATAGACCTTTTAAAGAAAAAAGGCGGACAATTTTGCCTTGCTTACAAACGCTACTTGCTTTCATCTAACCTTTTAGATTTCGACGACCTTATTTTCTTCGCAAAGCATCTTCTTTTATCAAAAGAATACAAAAAACCTGCCTATAAGTTGATTATCATAGACGAAATGCAAGATACGAGCATGGTGGAATACGAAATTGCAAAGCAGTTTTTTAAAGGCGCGCAAGTTTTAATGTGCGGTGATCCGTATCAAACAATCTACTCTTGGCGCGGTTCTACGCCCTTTGATATAATGCGTGATTTCACTTCGGTTTACGGAGCAAAAACCGTTAGGTTAAACGGAAACCACCGCTCGTCTAAACTCATAACTTACGCAGGGCAATACTACTTGTCTAAAACTTTTCAAGACGGCGTTTTAGAGCAAATTCCAACCATAGAAAAGGACGAAGAAAAAATAGAAATCGTTAAGTGCTACGATTTTATAGACGAAGCAGACTACCTTTTCGACTATATAAAAAATTATAAAGGCGACTTATCTTCGCTATGCGTTATGGCGAGATCTAACAGATACCTCGCCGACCTTTACAAGCGTTTTGAAAGTAGAAATTTAACTCTACCCAAAAACGAACGGTTAGCGTTTTTTACCGCCGATTCGGATTTTCAGTTTTATAAAAAACCCGTCGTAAAAGACTTTTTAAGTTTTTTAAAACTTTTGGTAAACCCCAACGACGACACGGCGTTTTCTCGTATTGCCGAAAAATATATAAACGGCGTTGGAAAAGAAACGATTTCGGCAATTAAAGATTTCGGCGCGTACGGCTTGTCGCTATCGTCTTTCTTAAAACGAGAAACTTATCAAAACTACGACCCGTTTTATTCTCTAATCTCCGCCTATAAGTCGAAAAACGTGGTGATTTACGATTTAGAAACGACTGGGCTTGACCTTGAAAAAGACGAGATGATACAACTTTCCGCCAAAAAACTCACGGGCGAAAATTTCAATCGTTTCGTTCTTCCTAAAAGAGAAATTTCAGAAAAAGCGCTCGCGACTCACGGCTATGACTTAAAGCATATTTTAGCAAACGGCGGACAAGACGCGAAAAAAGTTTTAAGCGACTTTGCAAATTTTGCAAAGGGTTGCGTTTTAGTTGGACATAACAGTTCGAGTTTCGACGATTTTATTTTAAAGCGCCAACTTCAAGAAAACGGAATAAACTTTACTCCAACCGACTTTTTCGACACTCTTTCTTTAGCGCAAACGATACTCCCCAACCTCGTCAATTATAAACTTTCGTCGTGTTGCGAGCATTTCGGGGTTGTAAACCAAAGGGCGCACGACGCCTTTTCGGACGTCGAAGCCACCTTTGAAATTTTTATAAGATTTTTAGAAGATTTTATCCTTCCGCAAAAAGACGCGCGGAGAAGATTAGTTTCTTCAAGGGCTTTGAAATTCCAAAAATTTTACGAAGATTATCTACTAATGCAAGAGTATTTACGCAATGGACAAACTCTCTCGCTCGTAAAATTTATCGACCAAACTTTCGGCGTTTTAAAACGGAACGCCAAAGAGAGCGATAAAGACTCTGCAAACGATTTGTACAAAGCCTTAAAACAACTTGAAAACAGCAAAGATACAACGCTTTGGCTAAAATCGTTTTTGTCCGACGCGGCGCTTTCGGGTAGTCAACTCGACGTAATTATCAAAAAACACGGGAAAATTCCGCTTATTACAGTCCATCAATCAAAAGGATGCGAATTTGAAACGGTTATTTTGGCAGGGGCAAGCGAAAACGAACTTCCGTCTTACGGGGCAAGACAAAGCGGAGATGAAACCGAAGAAAAACGTATTTTCTACGTCGCTTTATCACGCGCGAAAAAGAAATTTATCGCAACCTATCCGTCAAAAAGCGTGCAGGGACAAAACGTATATCAAAGAAATCCGTCGCCATATCTTTCAAGATTGCCAAGCGACGCCGTAGAAAACAAGTCCACTTACTAATTCCCCACTTAAACCGTTGACAAAAGGGCGATATTTAAGTAAAATGAGTATATTACTATACTCAACCCCTCGACAAAGGAGAAACTAATGGAAAACTTCGATTTTAAGGGCGCGTTCGCCGAATACGTCTTTACCGACGCCGAAATGAAAAAGCGTATGCCCGAAAAGGCTTATGCCGAATACGAAGAAACGGTAGCAAAAAACAAGCCCCTACCTTTAAGTCTTGCAAACGAGATTGCAAAGGCTATGAAAGAATGGGCTATAGAAAAAGGCGCAACGCATTATACCCATTGGTTTCAACCTTTAACGGGCGTTACCGCCGAAAAACACGACGCTTTTTTAGAGCCTGACGGCAATGAAAACGTAATTTTAAAATTCACGGGCAAAAATCTTGCAAGGGGCGAATCGGACGCGTCGAGCCTACCAAACGGCGGTCTTCGTTCTACCTTTGAAGCAAGGGGCTACACGGCTTGGGATCCGACGAGTAAGGCTTTCGTTCGCGACGGCTCGCTTTATATCCCTACCGTATTTTGCTCTTATAGCGGAGAATCGTTAGACAAAAAAACTCCGCTACTTCGTAGCGTTGAGGCGGTTGGCAAACAAACTATACGAGTTTTACGCCTTTTAGGCGATAAAAAGACTAAAAAAGTCTTTCCAACCGTCGGCGTTGAACAAGAATACTTTTTAATTGATAAAGGCGTTTACGAAAAAAGGCTTGACCTTGCTAACTGCGGAAGAACTCTTTTCGGCGCAAAACCGCCTAAAGGACAAGAAATTGAAGACCATTATCTCGGCAAAATAAAGTCGAGAGTTTGGGAATATATGGCTGACCTTGACAGAGAACTTTGGAAACTTGGCGTTTACGCCAAAACAAAACATAACGAAGTTGCTCCCGCTCAACACGAACTCGCGTCGGTATACACCACGACTAATTTGGCGGTTGATCACAACCAACTTATTATGTCGGTTATGAAAAGCGTTGCAAACAAACACGGTATGGTTTGTCTTTTGCATGAAAAACCGTTTGAAGGCGTAAACGGTAGCGGTAAACACAACAACTGGTCGCTTGCAACCGACAGGGGCGAAAACTTGTTCGACCCTACGGACAAGCCTGCTGAAAATAAACGCTTTTTGCTCTTTTTCACCGCCGTCGTTTCGGCTGTCGATAAGTATCAAGATTTATTGAGAATTTCGGCGACGAGCGCAAGCAACGACCACCGTTTAGGTGGTAGCGAAGCGCCTCCGTCGGTTATTTCAATGTTTATCGGCGACGATTTGTCCGAAGTTTTCACTGCTATCGAGTCGGGTACGAAATATCAGGATAAAGACGCCGACGAAGTTGAATTTTGCGAGGGAATACTTCCCCACCTTAAAAAAGACAAGACGGATAGAAACAGAACTTCTCCGTTTGCCTTTACGGGTAACAAATTTGAATTCCGTATGGTCGGCTCGAATATGTCGGTTGCCGACGCTAACATAGTTTTAAATACTATCGTTGCCGAACAGTTTAGAATTATTGCAGAAAAACTCGAAAAGGCTGACAATATCGACGAAGCGGTTGATTATCTTATCGTAAAAGCAATAAGAAAACACGGCAGAATTATTTTCAACGGCAACAACTATTCTGACGAGTGGAAAAAAGAAGCCGAAAGAAGGGGGCTTTTAAATCTTCCTACTACGGTTGACGCTTTAAAACATTACACGGCTGACAAAAATATCGAACTTTTCTCTCGCCACGAAGTGTTTACAAAAAGCGAAGTTGAAAGCCGTCACGAAATTTTGTTAGACGCTTATAGTAAGGCAATAGACGTTGAGGCGAGAACGATGGCTCACGTCGTAAAAAGGCAAATTATTCCTGCCGTTATCAATTTTGAAAAGACGGTTGCCAAAACGCTAAATCAAAAACAAGCGCTTGGACTTGGGCTTAAAAATTCGGCTGAAGCGTCGTTAATTATAAATCTTTCAAAGAATTTAGACGGACTTTACACCGCCGTTTCTAAACTTGAATACGACCTTTTAGAAGGGACTAAAAAATCTTGCTCTTTAGAAAAAGCCGACTTTGACAAAGACGTTATTCTTGCCGATATGCGTTCCGTTCGCGACTTTGTAGACGCGCTCGAGAGCATTACCGACCAAGAAGTTTGGCCTTTCCCAAATTATACCGAAATTTTAAACAGCGTAACCTATTGATTTTTAAATATTGCGAGCGATATAAACCTATATCGCTCGTTTTTTGTGCTTTTTGTGAAATTTTATTTTGCCTGTTGTAAAACCGCCGTTTTGGTGGTACAATTATAATAATAAACTTTGCCTTAAGGCAAAAAGGAGTATTTTATGCGAATGATTTTAAACGAAACTTCATATTTTGGCGCAGGTTGCAGAAAAGAACTTTGCCCGGAACTTAATCGTAGGGGCTATAAAAAAGCTTTCGTCGTAACGGACAAAGACTTGGTTAAATTCGGCGTTAGCAAATTCGTTACCGACGAACTCGACGGCGCAAAAGTTTGCTATACCGTTTTCGACGATATTAAGGCTAACCCCACTATAAAAAACGTTTTAGACGGACTTAAAGCCTTTAAGGACTTCGCTCCCGACGTTATTATCGCTATCGGTGGCGGTTCGGTTATCGACACGGCTAAGGCTATCGGCATTATTGCAACAAACCCCGATTTTGCCGACGTAAAATCTCTTGAGGGCGTTGCTGACACAAAGAATAAGTGTTTTCCGCTTATTGCGTTTGCCACTACTTCGGGTACGGCGGCGGAAGTTACTATAAACTACGTTATAACCGACGAAGACGCTGGTAGAAAACTCGTTTGCGTAGACCCTAACGATATTCCCGTCATTGCCTTTAACGACGCGGATATGATGATGAGCATGCCAAAAGGTCTTACCGCAGCAACCGGAATGGACGCGTTAACGCACGCTATCGAGGGATATATCACTAAAGGCGCGCACCCACTTAGCGATCTTCTTTGTTGGAATTCTATTAAAATGATTGCCGACAATTTGGAAACGGCTGTAAAAGACGGCAACGACGCCTCCGCTCGCGAAGGTATGGCAATGGGCAGTTACGTAGCAGGTATGGCTTTTTCTAACGTTGGTCTTGGAATCGTTCACTCTATGGCGCACCCACTCGGCGCAAGATTTGATATTGCGCACGGCGTTGCAAACGCTTTGCTTTTACCTTTCGTTATGGAATACAATATGCCATACGCTAAATCAAAATATGCCGATATTGCGAGGGCAATGGGCGTAAATCTCAATGGTATGAACGAAGACGAAAAAGCGTTATCTGCAATAAATGCAGTTAAGGAACTTTCTAAAAAAATCAGTATTCCACAAAGACTTAGAGATATAGGCATAAAAGAAAGCGACCTACCTATGCTTGCAAAGGACGCTATAATCGACCCTTGCACAGGTGGAAACCCTGCGCCTGTTACCGTAGAAGATATTTTAGAAATTTACAAAAAAGCATTTTAACTCAAATTAAAATAGTAAATGGCGGACTTAATCGTCCGCCATTTTTATATTGTAGCCTTTAGTAAATTTAACTATCCCTTGAAATAGTTGTATAAATTTATTAGCAAACGCCTTCTCCTTGAGGCTTAGTAGTCATTAAGCAAACTTGACGCAAAGCCTTCCCCTAAATAAAAGAGGGGAAGGGGGACCGCTTGCGGTGGATGAGGTGGAAAAAGCGTATTATAAACGAGTAGCGTAATTGTAAGAGAAAACACCTCACCACCGACTATCGTCGGAGCCTCTCCTCAAGGAGAAGCCTTAAACTTAAATTTGCTTAAATTTTTCCTATACGGCTCTCAGCCGTAGTCAAAGACTTTTGACTTTTTATGGTGTATAATATAGATATAACCATAAATATAGGAGAGATAACAAATGGAAAAGATTTTTAAAACAGATTTAATCAAGAACTATTTAGAACAAAACAACCTTACCGAAAAAGACTTTTGCAATCTTTGTAAAATTAGCGAAACCGCCCTTTCACTTATTTGGCAACACGACTCTGAAATAGAATTGCTATGTCTTTTTAAAATTGCAAAAAAACTAAACTTGTAAGTTAAAGAACTGTTTATAAAATAGTTAAACATAAAATTAGGGGAAAGGTAAACCTTTCCCCTATATAATTTTTAATCTTTGGCTGTGTAACGACTTGTAAATAGCACACCTTTTAATCGGTTACAACTTCAATATTGTCGATATAGAAAGTTGCGGTTGAGTTTAAAATATAAATTCTCAAATAATTTATTTTTGTTAAATCCGGCGAGCCACCCGTCGTTCCTGCGGTAGATAGGTCAAGCCAAACTTCGTTTCAGCCCGTTTGCGTAACGTATCGCATAACGTTCCAATTATACTCGTTTATATCGCAAGTTCCCGAAGACGTGATTTCTATTTGACCTGCGTCACCCATTTTTGAAACGTCGCTACAATATATATAAAAATGTAAATAGCCGTTTTTATACTCGCTTACGTCAATACTTTCAAACTTTCCCTCTAAAATTGCCTGAATTGACGTCGTTTGCCATTTCCAACTGCCTATTCCTTCAATTTTATATTGAGAACTATAATTAATTGTTTCGTTAAAGCCTTGGTGTGACGAATCGCAATTAAACAACGTCTTTCTCCTTGCATTTTGCGAAACGTAATCTATCTTATCTTCTAATGAAATTGCAGAATTATAAGTTTTTTCTTTAACTTCGCCAAAAGCAATTCTTCCGTAAGCAGTAAGCGTTCCGCTATTTACCTTAATCGATGTTCCGTGAACTCTAAACGAGCCGACGATATCGCAACTACCGCCCGAAAGTTCGTAGAGGTACTTGCTTGGCACAATATAATCGAGCGAAGTATTAACGAGCGTTGCCGTCGTATTGACCATTTCAAAAAGCCCTGCGTGTCCATACGCAAAAACGTTTAACGCCACTTGATTTTCAGCATTTTCAAGGCGAACCATTTTCGTATAAGTTCTTCCTATATCATCTCTTAAAACTGCAAAATCTTCGTTGCTTTCTCCGCTATTTCTAATTCTTTGCCAAGCGTCGATATTTGAAACAGAACTGTCAAAATACTCGTATAAATTAGACCTTGACATAAAGTTAGGATTTGTAAGGCATTGATTGATTATACCGTTTTTTCCACCTGCTTTTATAAAGGTTAGGTAAGAAAGTCCGTAATTACTCTTTAAAACGTGATTGTCGCAAGCAGAAAAATCATAACCAACGTACGCCCCAACGCTCTCGTTATTAAAAGCATAAGCCCCTGCTTTATCGGCTTTTATAGACGAATCGCTTGTATACGAACAATTATTTAGGCTATTATAGGCTGTAATAAAGTCGTTTTTAGCGTGCCAAATTCGTGTTCCTACCACGCCTGCGTTTTCTTTTAAATTAAACGTAGCGCCCGAAACGTAAGAAATAAAAACGACGCCGTTTTTTCCGTCTTGACTTGCGCTCGTTCTTGAAAAAACCGATTGTGATGAACGAAGTTCTACGTTTTTAGGGATAATAACCGTAGAGTTTAACCTATAAACACCGTTAGGTACGAGTACGATTCCGCCTTCTTCCCCAACTGAATTTAAAACTTCTTGCAGTTTAGACGAGTTGTCTTCGTTTCCGCCCGAAGTTAAATCTTTAGCCACAAAAAACCGTTGCGATAAAGGAAATTCAAGCGATAACGGACTTATAGCCTTACTTTTAATGGATTCGCCCACTTCTTGAATAACTTTTCCACTTCCTTTGCTTTGGTAAGTTGAGTTACTCATTTTTATACAACCTACTAAAGAGTTGTTCTCAATTATACCTACGTTTGAGTCGGTAAAAACGACACCGCTCGTCGCGTGCAAACGGTCTGCATAAACGCCTTGCTCACAATCAATTTGCGCGTTGTGAATAAGCCCCCAAAAGCCTGTTTCCGTTCTTATTCCTACAGTAAATTTGATACCGATTTTTCCGCCGTCTACCGTAACGTTAGAAATTAGTTGGTCGTCTAAATCGCCTAAAATAATTGCCGTTAAGTTCTCGCTAATAAACGAATTTAAAACTGTTGCGTTTGAACATTTAAACTCGCTCGAAGCGTTCTGCCAGTACTTTGGCGAAAGGTTTACGTTATCGTAAAAACCAAAGTCCGTCGTTGCGTTGTGTCTAATAGCGTTATATAAAAACGTTCCGAAAACGTTTTCGATATTGACGAGTTCGTTTTGAATACTATTTAGTGAAACGCCTATTCCGTACGCGCTATTTATAAAGGTTAAATTTTTTAAAGTTGCGGTTACGGGAGCGTCGGCATAAACGGTATACCCATAGTTTTTTATGTTTTCAGCGTCTTGCTCGGGATAATAAAAAGTAATGCCTACGATACCTGCATTTGCGCTAACGCTAAAAAGCGGATTTTGTTGCGGACTTAAATTGCCAAGCGTTTGTGGCTCTGCTAAAATAACCGTTCCGTAATCAAAATCGTCGTCAGTATTGTCGGCGTTTGGCTTATTCCAATCGCCAACGAGCGAAACGTAATCGGGAATAACTATAGTAGAGGTTACTAAATATTTTCCCGCAGGTAAAAATACCGTTCCGCCACCTATGTTCTTAACGTAATTAAGAGCGGTTTGTATTGCGCTCGTGCTGTCTTTTTTCCCCGTTGAATCTGCGCCATAGCCCGTTGCAACGGCATCTGCTACGACTGCGCTTTCAGTTTTATATTTTGTTTTTACAAGTCTTTTAAGCGAACCGTTATCGTTTATCGGTTTAATAAGTTCGTACTTTGGCGCGCTTGGCTCGGGATTTCCTCCGCCATTTACAGACGGGTTAGAAGAATTTTGTTCGCTATCTTGATAAGAGTCGCTACCTAAACTACTTTCTTCCGAGCCACCTTGACTTGACGACGGGTTTGACGATGGGCTTGACGACGAACTACCGCCGAAAGAACAACAAATAAACACCGTAGAAAGCACCGATAAAATAATTATCGTCAACACTTTTTAAAACTTTTCCATATTCCCCTTTAAAATTTTGTTTAATACCGTGTTTATTATAACAAAAAGATTGTAATTACTCAAATAAATTTAGGCTTTATTGTGTTTTTAGTAGCAGTTGGTTTTTTATGAGTTACAACGGCTATAAAAAAACGCCTTGAAAATGAAGGCGTTTAATTTTCTACTTGTTTTAAAGGTTAAGATGCGAGTTTGATAAGACTTAAAACGGGAGGGGCAAGCCCCTCCCTTACGAATATTTTTATTCTTAAGACTTTAGAGCCGAGCAAAACAAGGCTCGCAACAAATTCGCCCTTTTCAAGTGAGTATTTAAGGGTTTAGAAACGAGTTAGACAAGGCTCAAAAAGGGAAATCGGATGGGATAGACCTTGTTGGTCTTCCCAGTCGTAAATTATCTTGCAGAAACACAGTATTGCGACGGCTATAAAAAAACGCCTTGAAATTCAAGGCGTTTAATTTTTTTACTTGTTTTAAAGGTTTAGATACGAGCAAAAGAAGGCTCGCTTTGTGGGACAAGACACAATAGACCTCCTTGGTCATTGGGGTTTGGAACACAAAGCAGTAACGCACTTTTGCGACGTAGATAAGCCTTTAAAATTAAATTTGTGCAAAATACTTAATAGTCCTTACCATTTGGCTAGTGTAAGAGTTTTCGTTGTCGTACCAAGCAACTACTTGAACTTGAGTTTCATCAGTTTCAGCAATGTAAGTTGCCATAGTTTGAGTAGCATCGAAAAGTGAGCCGTAAGTAATACCGATAATATCAGAAGAAACAAGTTGTTCTTCGGTGTAACCGAACGAATCGTTTGCAGCAGCCTTCATAGCAGCGTTGATATCTTCTTTAGTTACTTTACCCTTAACAACTGCAACTAAAATAGTGGTAGAACCGGTAGGAACAGGAACTCTTTGAGCAGAACCGATAAGTTTGCCGTTAAGTTCAGGAATAACAAGACCGATTGCCTTTGCTGCGCCGGTAGAGTTAGGAACGATGTTTGCAGCAGCCGCTCTTGCTCTCCTTAAATCACCCTTTCTGTGTGGGCCGTCAAGTACCATTTGGTCGCCGGTGTAAGCGTGAACGGTAGTCATGATACCGCTCTTAACTTCAGCGAGTTTGTTAAGAGTGTTTGCCATAGGAGCAAGACAGTTAGTAGTACAAGAAGCAGCAGAAATGATAGTGTCGTCAGCGGTAAGAGTGTTTTCGTTTACAGCGTAAACGATAGTCTTAAGGTCGTTACCAGCAGGAGCAGAAATAACAACTTTCTTTGCGCCAGCGGTGATGTGCGCTTCAGATTTAGCCTTTGAGCAGTAGAAACCAGTACATTCTAATACAACGTCTACGTCAAGAGCGCCCCAAGGACAATTTACAGCGTCCTTTTCAGCGTAAATCTTAATAGTCTTTCCGTTTACTGTGATAGTTCCTTCTTCGTCGTTTGCAGAAACGGTGTGCGCAAGCGCGTATCTGCCTTGAGCAGAGTCGTACTTAAGAAGGTGAGCAAGCATTGATGGGCTAGTAAGGTCGTTGATAGCAACAACTTCATAACCTTCTGCGCCGAACATTTGTCTGAACGCAAGACGACCGATTCTTCCGAAACCGTTAATTGCAACTTTTACATTTGCCATAATAATATGACCTCCGAAAATTTATTTACGTAATTTAAGGGGCTTTTTAGCCCAACCTATTATATTATAGACTTAAGTTCACTTAAAGTCAATTATTTTTTATAAAATAAATTGATTTAGCCTTTTGAGTTTTTATCTTTAGATAAAACTTCTTACTTTTCCTTAATATCAATCGTAACTTGACAAATACCCTCGGCAAAATCAGGCTCGTGCGTTACGAGTATAAGCGCGCCTCCGTAATTTTCGATTGCCGTTTTAAGCGCTCTTTTCGCCTTAACGTCAAGGTGGTTCGTCGGTTCGTCGAGTATTAAAATATTAGACGGAGTTTGGCACATTATTGCGAGTTTTAATCTCATCATTTCGCCACCCGACAAGTTTTTGACGGGTTTTGTTGCAAGTTCGCCTATAATACCTACTTTTGCAAGCGCCGAACGAATTTCTTTTTGGCTTGCTCTTGGGAAAGCGTTTTGGTAAACGCTATATGCAGGGAGTTCGCCGTTTTCAAAGTTTAAGTCTTGCTCTATATAACCGATTTTCGTTGCAGGATGGAAAAGGAAAGTTCCGCCGAGCATAGAAATTTTACGGAGCAAAGTTTTTATCAAAGTGGTCTTTCCTACGCCGTTAGTTCCCCTTATCCAAATTTTACTTTGCGAGCCGATATGCAAATTTACGTCGGGAATAAGTTGATGAGTGTACCCAACTTTTAAATCTTTGGTTACGAGCATATCTTTTGAATTGAGTTCAAGATATGGAAAGAAAAATTCACAGTCGTGTTCGACGAGCGGTTTTGCCATTACTTCAATACGGTCAAGCATTTTCTTTCTTGAATTTGCCATGCCTGCGGTTGACGCTCTCGCCTTGTTTCTGTCAATATAGTCTTGAAGTTTTTTGATTTCGGCTTGTTGGCGGTTGTATTCGTCTTCGTACTGCTTATTTAAAATTTCTCTTTGGACTAAATACTGGTCGTAGTTACCCGAAAATTTCCTAATTTTTCCGTTTTCAATGCTCACGATAGTCTTCGCTACTTCGTTTAAAAATACGGTGTCGTGAGAAATTACCAAAAAGGTCTTTTTGTAGCCGTTGAGATATTTTATAAGCCAGTCGACGTGCTCTACGTCCAAAAAGTTGGTCGGTTCGTCTAAAAGTGTTAAATCTTGACCTTCAAGAAGAAGTTTAGAAAGCATAAGTTTTGCCCTTTCTCCACCCGAAAGATTGCCGATAATCGACTCATAGCCAAACTTATTAACGCCTAAACCGTTTGCAACGCGTTTTATTTGCGACTCTAAATCGTAAAAGCCCGCGTCGTCTAACTGTTCTTGCAGTTTTGCCGATTTTTCTATCAAACGGTCAAGTTCGTCGCCTTCCGCCACGCCCATATCTTCGTACATTTTTTCAAGCCTTTCGTTTATCTTGTCAAGATGGGTGAACGCTCCGCGCAAATATTCCATAACGGTAAGCGACTTGTCCAAGGTTGCGTGTTGGTCAAGATAACCTATTCTTAAATTTTGCTGACGCTTTATCTCGCCGTCGTCTTGAACGAGTTTGCCCGCTATTATGTTGATAAAGGTAGACTTGCCCGCCCCGTTTAAACCAACGACGCCGATATGTTCGCCGTTATTTACGGTTAAATCAGATTTAACGAATAAATCTCTATCGTCGTAGCGGTGGGTAAGCCCTTTAATTTCAAGTATGCTCATTGTTTTCTCCTTTTGAATATTTTAGCACAATTTGACAAATAAAGCAAATTAAAGGCAAGCAGTTAATCGCTTTTTAAAAAAGTCTTGCAAAATTATAAAAAATACTATATAATTGACTTATAAAAATTTTGGCGGTGTAAAAATGAAATTCAAATATAAATTGTCAACGGCAATGCTCGTAATTTTTATAGTTATGTACGCTCTTGCGGCGCTTTGCTTTACTTGGAACTTGATAAGGCTTTTTCAATCGGTGTCGTCGCAAATCGTAATTGAAGCGTACACTTATATTTCGATACTGCTTTGCCTCGTTCTTCCTATCGTCATTTCAATTTTCTTAACTTCGGTTTTACTCGCGTCTTACTATAAAATAGACGAAAAACGCTTGGTTGTAAAATTCGGTTTTTTAGCCGATAAGTATGATATTCAAGATATTGACAACGTTGTAAAAAACGTAAAGATAAAGGCGCTCGCTATAAACTTTAAAGACGAAAGTTCGTTAAAGATTTTGATTGATGAAAAAGACTTCGACGATTTTTGTTCAACTCTTTTAAAAGCCAACAAAAACGTAAAATACGGCGAGAGCGACGAAGACGAGAAAAAGGGTAAAAACGCATAATTATTTATTGAAAGATAACGTATAACTATTAGAACATAAAGGTTTAGATGCGAGCAAGACGGGATTTTTATGAGAGTTTTACAAGGAAGCGACCTTGATGGTCGTTGGAATTGTAAAAACTCATAAAAAGACTAGTATTGCGAAGTATATAAACCTTTAAAAAGCGCCGAGCGAATATTTTTCGCTCGGCGCTTTTTCGTATAAATTGCTTTATTTATCAACTTATAGGGCGGTTTCTCCCCAAAAAGTTATGGTTACGTCTCCCGTTGACGACTCGATTTCTACTCTCTTATTTCCCCTTTCGTAAGACGATATATTACACTTTCCCGTAGATTGTTCTATTTCAAACGAATAGTCGTCTTTTTTACCCGAAAAGCCGAGAATTAAATCGCCCGTTGATACTTCAAACTCCGCGCTTTGTCCGTCTAAAGTAATTTTATCAAACCTTACTTTTCCCGTAGTTGCGCTTACGCTCATATCAGTTGCAAGCACTTCTTCTTTAAACCAAGTATCTCCCGTCGACACTTCTACGTAAAAGCCGTTCGTCTTTATGGCTTTCTCGCCGAAAATTTCCCCTGTTGACGTTTCTGCGTAAAAGTTAGCGCATTCTACGTTTCCGTTAAGTTGCACTCCGCCCGTAGTCGTCTTTATTTTTACTTGATTTGCTTTGACTTTTGCAAGTGAAATTTTGCCCGTTGTGAGTTTTGCGCTAAAATCACCGCCTACTTCAATATTTGCCAAAACGGTTATTTCGCCCGTCGAACTGTCTAAAATTAAATCTTTACCAAAAGAATAGTTTTCGCCGTCTTTTCCTATCGTAAGTTTACCCGTCGTTATATTAAATCTACAGTTATAGTTTACGTTTTTAGGAATTTTAACAATGCTTTTCGGCGTTTTTCCAAAGTCAACAGTAAAAACGACTCCTTCTTTTTGCTTTTCAATTATTTTATATACGCCGTTTTCAAAGTTTTGCGTCGTATTGCTAATTTCAACTCCGTTTCTTTTACTTCTTTGGTAGGTTTCGACTTCGATTTTGTCGCCGTCGGTAAACGTTATCTCTACGTCGCTCGTCGTTATATCAAATTCAAAACTTTCTAAAGTTAAAAGACCGTCTTTTTCACCAAATTCAAAGGTTTTCTTAATATATACCACGTTAGAAATACTCGAAAAATCCCACCCGTTTTTAGACATTGAAACTGTAAAAATTACACCGCCAACGACTGCAAGAACAATACCCAAGAAGATCAATATCATCATAATTACGTTTTTCGCTTTCATGCTTTTCTTTCTCCTTTTATCCAAGAATTGATTTTTCCGTTAAGTTTCGTTGCCGATTTAAAAGCCATTATACTACCTATTAAAAGCGCAAGCCCAACACCAAGCGCGCTAAGGCTAATTCCAAACAAACCCGCTCCGTTTATAACAGTTCCACTTGCCCATTCCACTATTGAAAACGGCAATGCGATAACTCCTGCTAAAACGGTTGCTCCACCTGCAAAAATAAGCGAGCCGAGAATTATTAAAAGAGTATAAGTAAGCGCGTAAAGGGGAATTGCAATTAGCCCCCTTATCCACGCGCCGTCGTTTTGGGTTGGCGATTGAGTATCCGCATTTTCATACGCGCAGTCTCCGTCGTTTTTTGAGAATATTTTTTCGCCGTTGTCGGCTAAAATCTTATTCGCTACGTCAACGGGATTTCCAAGCGTAAAGACGAATTCTTCTTCGTCCGCTCCGCATTCAAGCCCGTCGGCTATCATTTCTTTATAATAAGATATTACTCCGTCCCTTTCGTCTTTCGGCAAAGGACCAAGCCCCTTTTCAAGTATCTCAATCCACTCATTAGCTTTCATCAGTTCTGTCTCCTTATAAAATCGTAAACCTTAAAAAACTCGTCGATATCCTGTAAAAATTCTTCGATTTTTTGTTTGCCCTTTTGGGTAATCATATAATATTTTCTAAGCCTACCGTTATGCTCCGCAGTACGCGTCGTAACGAATTTACCTTGCTCTAACCTTTTTAATATAGGATAGAGAGTAGATTCGGAAATAACGATATGCTCGGATAAATCGGCTATGATTTTATACCCGTACGACTCCCCGTCTTTTAAAACGGAAAGAACGCACACGTCGAGCAGTCCCCTTTTGAGTTGAACGTCCATTTTTCCTTTTGCTCCTAATACCTTGTTACGCATAGTATTATACATTGCGGTGTATTGTTTGTCAAGTCTTTTTCAAAAATTTAAGCCCACTTTTTACAAAACGCATAAAAAGTAGGCTATAAGTCGATTATTTGTTAAAATTAGGGTATAAAATTTTAGCAAGTAGTTAAAAATTAACGGCAAAAGAAGGCGCGTAACGAGTTTTTCTTTCTAAACTTTCTTTAACGTAAAGGCAAAAAGCGTCGCTTAAAACGGTTGCTAAATTATACACGAGCGAAAGACGAACTGAAGATAAAAGAGATTTTCCGCCGTCTTTTTGCTCGACTACGCCTATTAGAGAAACCGTTCCTATTTCCTTTAGTTTTTTATCAACGCCAAGCCCCGGTTTTAAAGCGCCTTGAAAAAGTTTGACGTTTCCTATTTCGCTTTTTTTACCAAGAGCCGCGTCTATGGCAAGCACGGGGGTTTCGGGATAAGCGTTTTTCAAAAAATCGCTCGTCGCGCCTACGTCCTTTGCGGTAATAGGGCTATCCACCGTTCCGAAAACGAAAGTCTTTCCGCCGAGTTTTTGGCGTATCATACTTCCCGTAAGCGGACCTAACGAATCTCCTACGACAGCGTCCGTTCCTATACACGCAACGACGGGAATTTGCCCTTTAAAACACTCGTCTAACGCGATTTTTATTCTTTGTCTACTTTCTTCTAATAAATAATTTATACAAAAATTTTTCATAATGGTTATTATTTACAAACATATCGCATATTAAACCTATTGCAAAAACAAATAAAATGTGTTAAAATATAATAACTCACAGGGGGTTTTTATGATTTTAGATTTAGTTTGCACAGCCGTAATAATTGCGCTTGGCGTAGTAGGTCTCGTTCGTGGTTTTGCAAAACTCGTTCTTGGGCTTTTTAACGGACTCGTAGCAGTCGTCGGCGCATATTTTCTTTTTATGCCCGTGTACAATCTTTTATACTCGTTATTTTTAGGCAACGTTGTAGAGTCGCTCGGCGCGTCGATGGCAGGAATTACTTTTTTAGATTCTTACGCCCAAACGGTTGGAAAAACGACGGGTGTTTTGCTTGCCGAATATATAGCAATGTTCGTAGTTTACGTCGTTTTGTCGTTTGCTATCGGTCTTACTTGGAAACTTCTTAAAAAACTCATTTGCAAGATTTTTGAACTTCCCGTTTTAAATATCGTGAATAAAATCGCAGGAACGCTTTTGGGAATTTTCTTTGGTTTTGTAATAGTCTTTACAGTTTTATACGTTTGGAATCTTATAGGCACTCTTTCGTTTGTTTCCGAAGAAGCGCGAGTTTCAGTTTTGAACGCTTTAAATCAAGCAAGTCAAGGCTCTGTAATAATAAAACCGTTTATAATTGATAATTTTGCCGTTTTCACAGAGTTCTTTTCTAAAATTATCGAACTGATTTTGAGCGGTTTTAACACCACGATGGAAAATATTTAAAAATTTATCGCATAGTTTAACGTGAATACTCAATTAAGATTATTGCGTTTAGACTATGCGTTAATTTTTGCAATTTAACGATATTCGCTTAAAAATAGGATATTTTTCTAAATTTTGAATAAAATTTTTAAGAGAGAGAAAATTTATCTCTCTACTTTTACCTTTTTTGAAAATTTTTGGTCGAAAGTGAAAACTGTGTAAAAAAAAACTTATATTTAATATTTAATTGATATTTATTTATAGTTATGTTACAATAGCCGTGCGGTTTTTGTGAAACATTTTGTGAAACGCAACGCAGGAGCGTGACGCTCTAACCGCATTTATAAAATAAAAATTTTACAAAAGTTTAGAAAGTTATTTAGAGGATTAGATGCGAGCAAAAGAAGGCTCGTTTTGCGACACAAGACACAATAGAGCAACGTGACGTTGCATCCTTATTTTATAAATTAAAAATTTCACAGAAGTAAGTTAAGCGATTAGTTGCAAGCAAGACTAGGCTCATTTTGTTTAAAAGGGTTTTAGACCTTGTCGGTCACCGAAGTCTTTTGAACAAAATAGAAACGACGTATTGCGCAGTAAATAAGCGCTTAAACAGGAGGTATAATGAAAAAATCATCCAAAACCACCTTTATCGTCGTATTAGTAATCGCCGTTTTAACGGCGTTCACGTTTATTATGCTTTCTTCGGCGAATAGTGGTAAAGAACTTGCGACTACGGATTTCTTTAAAAAAGCCGGTATCGTTTACACCGAAGACGGTATTGCGTTTAACGAAAACAATAAAGAAATAGACCAAGTTTTAATAAACGTGTACACAATGAAAGGTTACAAAGTGGAAAACGGCAAATTAAGAGAAGTTTACACTACTAACCTTTACCCATCAAACATTTTTGAAGATGAATTTGCCGTATTAAAGGCAAACGGCGTCGTTTTAGAATGTAGCGACCCTAACTCGGGAGCAGTTTTCTCTCAAGTTATTCTACCCCTTCTTTCACTTGGTCTTGGTCTTTTCGCGCTCTTTTTTATAATTCGAGCAATGAACAGTTCGGGCGGAAAAAGCGCAATGGACTTTGGAAAAACCAAAGCGAGAGTTAACCAAAACGTAAAGGTAAGATTTACCGACGTTGCAGGGGCTGACGAAGAAAAAGAGGAACTTCAAGAAGTCGTTGAATTTTTAAAAAGCCCAAGAAAATTCTCGTCGCTCGGTGCAAAAATTCCAAAGGGCGTTCTTTTAGTAGGTCCTCCGGGAACGGGTAAAACTCTCTTTGCAAAAGCAGTTGCTGGCGAAGCAAACGTTCCTTTCTTCTCGATAAGCGGTTCGGACTTCGTTGAAATGTTCGTCGGCGTAGGCGCAAGCAGAGTAAGAGATATTTTCAATACGGCTAAAAAGAATATGCCTTGTATTATCTTTATCGACGAAATCGACGCGGTTGGTAGACACAGAGGCGCAGGTCTTGGCGGTGGAAACGACGAAAGAGAACAAACTCTTAACCAACTTCTCGTAATGATGGACGGCTTTGACGCTAACGACGGTATTATCGTTATGGCGGCAACCAACAGAGCCGACATTTTAGACCCCGCGCTTTTAAGACCGGGCAGATTTGACCGTCAAATTTACGTTAATATGCCCGACGTTAAAGGTAGAGAAGCGATTATGAAAGTCCATTCGAGAAACAAACCGCTTGCGAGTGACGTAAACTTTAAAACTCTCGCGCGTATGACGGCTGGTTTTTCAGGCGCGGATATCGCTAACCTTTTAAACGAAGCGGCTATTCTCGCTGCGAGAAAAAATCAAAAGGTTATTACTAATATCGACCTTTACGAAGCAATAAATAAAGTTATTATTGGTCCACAGAAAAAATCAAGGCTCGTTACCGAAACCGATAAGAGAATTACGGCTTATCACGAAGCAGGACACGCAATCTTGGCAAGACTTTTACCGCATTGCGATCCCGTTCAAGAAGTTTCTATTATCCCAAGGGGTATGGCTGCAGGTTACACTATGACTAGACCTGACAGCGACGACGAACATATTGAAAAGAAACGCCTTTTAGACGATATAGTTATGACTCTCGGCGGTAGAGTTGCCGAAGAACTTATTATAAAGGATATTTCCGCAGGCGCGTCGAACGACATCAGCGTAGTTACTCAAAGAGCGAGAAAAATGGTTACCGAATGGGGTATGAGCGACAAAATCGGTCCTGTAAACTACGGCGGTAGCGACCAAGTGTTTATAGGTCGCGATATGCAAACTCGCGCAAATTATAGCGAAGCAATGGCAACGCTTATCGACGAAGAAATTTCTTCTATCATTAAAAACGCTCACGAAAAGGCTACCGAACTTTTA
>JAFTKX010000006.1 GCA_017453045.1 Clostridia bacterium
AAATGAGCGTGCCTTTTGTATTTGGTACGTGGCGTAGCAAGGCGAGAAACAAAATTTAGCATAAATTTTGGTCGCATTTCCGCAAGGAAATCTTGCCGAGTTAGTTTACCTACTATAACAACGAGACTCTATCGCTTTGCTCCAGAGTGACAAAAACGACAACTCTTTTTCGGCAAAATCCTACCGCCCTTTTTTCCATCTTTAAATATTTTAATTGCCCAAGCGGGTGCTTTTTTATTTGGTGCGTGGCGTAGCAAGACAATTTACATAAACGTTATTTTAACACCTCATCCACCGCAAGCAGTCCCCCTTCTCCTCAAGGAGAAGGCTTGTTAAAATAAAATTAGAATATCGCTTGTTCTATCTTTTTGGGAGGGGCAATCCCCTCCCCTACGGGTTTTGTCATTTTTGCTTTTTACCATTTTCTTGTCATTTTGGCAGTTTGTAGAGTAAATAAGCCATTGAATTTCTTTCACGAGATAGTACACAGTATAAAAAGTACTTAATATTTTTTATTTTTGCGGTGTTTTTTCTTTGACTTTTTAAACCTAAAGGTTTATACTTGCCGTCGGACGTAAAAATGAAACGATACCTTACTCTTGGAAAAGGAATTTAAAATGAAAACACACACCCACGTTCATAACGGTAAACTCTTAAATAATCAACTTATAGCCGACTTTTTACATAAATTCGTAAATTTTTGCAAAAATAACGTCGTAATGATTATCGCGCTTTTTGTAGCGCTAATAACCACGTTTTTCGTTAAACCAGACGCAACATATTTAGATTATTTCGACTTTAAAACGCTAACGTGTCTTTTTTGCACTTTAGCGGTGGTTAACGCTCTTAAAAATCTTCGGTTTTTCTTTTCGTTAGCGCAAAAAACGGTAAGGCTTTTTAAAACGGCAAAAACGAGCGTGCTTGCTCTCGTATACATAACGTTTATAGGTTCTATGTTTCTTGCAAACGATATGGCGCTACTTACTTTTCTTCCGCTTGGATATTTAGTTTTAACTACGACGGGCAAAGAAAAATATATGCCTTTTACCTTTATAATGCAAAATATAGCGGCAAACTTGGGCGGTATGCTAACCCCGTTTGGAAATCCGCAAAACCTTTATCTTTACTCAAAATTTGCAATTCCAACTCTCGAATTTATTGGTATAATGCTAATTCCTTTTCTAATTTCGATAGCAATAATTACCCTTTGCTGTATAATTTTCGTAAAAAGCGAGCCTTTAGAAATTTCAGAAGGAAAAATTACTTTACCCCCTTTAAAAACAACCGTTTATTTGCTTTTATTCGCTCTTGCGATAATCATAGTATTTGAAATTATCCCATACTGGATTGGGCTTATAATTATTGTGATTTCACTTACCTTTTTAGATAGAAAAGCCCTTGTAAAAGTCGATTATCCGCTACTTTTTACTTTTGTATTCTTTTTTATCTTTGCAGGAAATATGTCGAGAATTGAACCCGTCAAAAACCTATTTTGTTACCTTTTAGATAAAAACACTCTACTGTTTAGCGCGCTTTCGTGCCAAGTTATAAGCAACGTGCCTTCGAGCATTCTTCTTGCTCAATTTACTACTAATTATAAGGATTTATTACTCGGCGTAAATATAGGCGGAGTTGGAACGCTAATTTCTTCGCTTGCAAGTTTGATTACTTTAAGAGAATTTTTGAAAAATAATCCGCATAAATCTCGCTCGTATATATTACAATTTTCAATTTTTAATTTTTCATTCTTAGGAATTTTACTTTTAGTTTGCTCGTTTATTTAACTCAATATTTTTTTAACACCATTTTTTGACGAAGTTATCAACGTTAAGTCGATAAATGGTGTTTATTTTGTGTTGTTATTGTGAAAACTGTGTGAATTGTTCAAAAAAAAAAAAAAACACTTTTATTTATTTGATTTATCAACTAAAGGAGAATATAATATTGTATTATATTTTTGATGCGCGCATACGAGCGCGAAAAAGGCAGAATTCGCTTATACAAAGAAATTCTACCATTGCCTTTGACAATTCCAGAATGACAATAGCGTATAAGAGATTCTACCATTACCTTTGGCAATTTTAGAATAGCAATAAAATAACGTCAATTATTACGCCATATTAAAGGAGAAATTATTATGGTTTGTGAAGATAAGAAAAAAGGTTATCTTGAACCGACTTTACAAGTTATCGACTTTGTAAACGACGTTCTTACCAACGGCTCGCAAGAAATCGGTAGCCCGTACCCAAGCGATTGGGAAAACGGCATTTAAGGAGAAAGGATTATGAAGATTTTTAACCTTAAAATGAAAACCTTTTTAATTTCCGTTCTTTCGGTAATCGCTATTGCTTTTACGGCTATTGCTTTTGCTCCTAATTTTTACTCGGCAAAGGCAGACGGCGCTATCGCTTCTAACGTTTACCAAACCGACGGTTCGTCCGTGCGTGTTTTTGAAAAAGACTCTGAAGGCAATTTTATAGAAACGCAAAGAACCGGTATTCGTTTTCACGTTGAAATGGGTGTGGGCTACGTTTACGGTGGTAAAGAAGTTATAAACACCAACGCCACCAACGAAAGAAACGGCTCGTTCGTTTTAAACGAAGGGTTTAAAACTTATACCCTTATTTTGCCAACCCGTATTTTAGGCGTAGGCGAAAATCTTAGCATTAACTCTGCTAAAGTTTTAAAGTTAGACACTTCGGAATATTGGTTTTATGATAGCGACAAAAACTTAGAATCGGTTGCGTACCTTTGGAATATCCCGACAAAAAGATATACCGATACTTTTTCGTTCTGCGGTGTGCTCTGCACGGTTGACGCAAACGGTAACGAAACGGTAGTTGCTCAAACCGACGTCGCAGTAAGATGTATTGCCGAAGTTTCTAAACTTGCTCGTCAAACTGCTCTTGACGAAGCCGAAGAAGGAAAGTACCGTTGGGGCGAAGACTTACACGACACGTCTCTTGAAATTCTTGAGGGCTTTATTCCAACTTACACGTTGAACTACACGACGTCAAACGGAACGAAAACGAGCGAAACGGTTTTATGGGGCGACGCTCCGCAAAACGTTCCTACTGACAACGTTTTAGACTCTTGGTACGACACGAAAGCAAGCGAAGAAATTGACCTTTCGGGCGTGTTAACCTTTGCAGAAAGCAGAACTTTAACGTTGCAAACGACAACTTCTAACGAATTCGTTTTAACAGGCGTTGCTTCCCACGATACTTTTAAAATAAACGGCAACGTTTTAGACGGATTTAAAGTGTTTGCAACCTTACATAACGACGGCTTTGAATATAACCAAGAACTTGATATTCACGCAGTAAACGCGCAACTTAACGGAGCAACTTTTGCGTTTACACACGTTTACACTATGGAAGAAGGCGGTCAAATGCGTTTATTCTTCGAGTGCGACACTACGAAGTTAAAAAATGGCGACGAAATAGTAATACAAGGCGACTCGGTATTCTATGCAAACGGCGTTATGTATAAACTTACCGCAAATTACACGATAGACGTTACCGTAACCACAGTTGGAACAAGTTCTACCACCGACTTCGGTATGTTTTTGGGTTATCTTAACAACTCGCACGTAAAATCTATTTACAACGCGCCTGAAGACACGGACGAAGATGGTATCGACGACGAATGGACTATCCGTGTAGAATTCCACGACGACATAATGATAACGGATAACTTCACTTTCGTTCACGACAGTAGTTCAAACCCCGTTTACGTTCAAAGATTAAATGAAACCGACCCTTCTAAATTCATACCTATATTGGGTGGAGAATATTACTGGAATAACGGCGAATTTAAAATACTTGAACTTCTTTGTTCAAGCGCAAGCAGTAAAGAATCGTCTGCCTACGGTTTAAATACGGGTGACGAACTTAAAGGCTTAGCAGGAACTAAACTCGTACAAAACGGCGGATATTATATTTTTGAAGACGAAATGTACGCAAAATTCGTTGCAAGTAGCGCACCCGAATATGAAAGAACGGGCGGTTACTGGACTGTTGGTTCTGAAAGTGGAAGTTACGGCGCTAGCGAATTTGACGAAATCGGCTCGAACGTTGAACCTTATATAGACGGCGATAGAGAAATTAGAGAAGTTCGTATAAACACGGCGCATCGTTGGTTTACTAATACTCCTTCGCTTTCTATTGAAAATATGTCTGACAGCGCAACGTACGGCGCATACTTTACAAAGGCAGACGGAACTGTAATTGAGATTAACGAGTTTGTATATCACGGTCAAGATAACGGCAGTGGTGGAAACTATCAAATTTTAGGTATTCGCGGTAATATTGGCGAAACTGCCGGCGATATGATAACTATCGTTGGTGGCACGAGACTTTGGAGCGGAAACGTTTATTACACGATAAATGAAACCGTAACTTTCTACTACAACGGCACTTACTGGGTAAAGAATTTTGACGGAACTTACGGCGAACTTAATTCGTCGAGTTTTAACGGAAGAACTTACCACAACGGATCAACTCAAATTCGTATGCACTTCACTGCGCCTTTAGCAGGTTTGACTGAAACTGACAACAGTTTAAACTCTTGGCAAATTGGTAAAGGTAGTATAACTATGAACGGTATCCGTTATACGTCTTTAACCTATTATTATTGGGACGCAAACATGGTATTCCTTATCATTGACCAAGGAACAGCAAGTGTTTCGCCTGTTGGTATTGACCTTTTCCAAGACACTCTCGTAATTGAAGAAGGTACTACCCTTTGGTCCGGTACGGTTGCTTATAAGTTTACCGAAAGGCTTGAGTTTAGATATATCGGTTACGAGCCAGCGGGCGATATGCCACAGGCTTGGGTACTCGTTAGAGATAACAACGTAAACGTTGCAAATAGCAATTTAAGTTGGGTTTCAAACGATACGTCTAATGGTGGCGAAGTTCGTTTATGGCTTAGTGGTAACGGAAAAGTTTTAAATACCGATTACTACGGCGAAATGGTTATTGACACCAGAAATCCTGTAATTTTCAACGGAAATACTGTAACAAAAGGACACTATTACAATCAAACCAACAACATGGTATCTCTCGTTTATAGTCAAGGCGTAAACGACGGCGATTATTTTATCGTTCCCAAAGGCTCTGTTTGGTGGACTCCACAAAACGGTACGGTAACCTTTACTGAAGAAATTTTCTACACCTACGTAAACGGAAACTGGGTAAACGGCGACTATAGGTCAAACGTAACCATAAACGCAAACAACGCAAGCGTTACGGGCTTAGAACACACTGCAAAAGGTCAAGCTTACACCTTTAAAGTAACTGCAAACAGCGGATACGTTGTATCTAAGGTTGTTATAAACGGCGTAGAACAAACTTTAAATGCAAACGGCACTTACACCCTTACCGCAGGAGCAAACAATACCGTTACCATTGAAACCATTGTCGGTTATACCATAAAGTTTGTTATAGGCGACGGTGCAACCATTGACGGCATTTCAAACGACGAAGTATTCGCTATGGCAAGCGGAACAACGAAAACGTTTACGGTTAACGTAGCCGAAGGATATAAACTTACGAGCGTTGTAGGCGCAACTGATAGTGGCAACAACAGTTACACCGTTACAGCCAACGAACATAAGACTGTAACCATTTCAACCGAAAAACTTTACCAAGTAACGTTTAGCGCAAGTAACGCAACTGCAACGATTACAGCAGACGGAACGGCAATAGACTCTGGAGAATGGGTTGACAACGGAACTCAACTTGTATTTACAGTATCGGCAAATAGCGGATACGTTTTAATAGCAGTTAGCGGAGCGACAAAGCAAAGTGATAACGTTTACGAAACGACAGTAAACGGCGCTGACGTAAACGTAACCGCAACAATCGTTGCATCGAGTTCAATTATCGACGTTTCGGATACTATAACGATAACTCAAGACGACTGGATGACGAGCGGTGGCAACGCTACTGACTGTACGACGTTCTCAATTAGAGTAACCAACGCAAGCGGCGGTTATCTCTACGAATATCTCAAAGCAAATTCTTCAATTCGCGGTTATTGGAACGATAACGGACCTACGTATGCTAATACAAACGGCGTTGATATTTTAGATTATTTGCATTTTAACGGAGAGTCTGCAAGAAATATTTTAACAAAAAATGCAAATGGCACAACGAGTTATTCTGGTACCACGTTCCCATTCTCAAAAGGTGGCATTCTTTCTCCGATTGCGTTAGAAACGACGGATTCGTTTACAAAGTTTATGGTTTTAAAGGCTTGGATGCCAGAAAATAGTTTTGTAGTAATTACAATCAAGAGTGGTTTCCAACTTTTATTAGATGACGGAAACGTTATAACGACGACAAAAGACGTAAAGTTTAGTTACGCAAATGGAACGATTGCAAAAATTGAGGTTTTTGAAGAATTAGACGTAACTGATACGATAACCTTAACTAAAGACGACTGGATGACGAGCGGTGGCAACGCTACTGATTGCACAACGTTCTCTATTAGAGTAAACAATGCAAGCGGCGGTTATCGCTATGAATATCTCGTAGCAAATTCTTCAATTCAAGGTTACTGGAACGATAACGGATCTACGTACACTACAGTAAACGACGTTGATATTATGGATTATTTGTACTTCAACGGAAAATCTGCAAGAAGTATTGTTAGTAGCAACACTTCTTACACGGGTACGACTTCCCCGTTGTCTAAAGGCGGAATTTTCTCTCCGATTGCAGTAGAAACGACGAGTTTGTTTACAAAGTTTATGGTTTTAAAGACTTGGATGCCAAGCAATCTTACTATCACTATAAAGAGTGGTTTTAAACTTTTGTTAAACGATGGCAATATTATATTTACTACTAAAGACGTATCGTTTACATATTCAAACGATGCAATTTCAAAAAACAGCTAACGCAGAATAAAATCAAAACCGCAAGGGAAATTCCTTGCGGTTTTGATTTTTCCGACGAGTTTGTTTTTAGCACGATACTTCTCAAACAGAATTTTTATAAATTAAAATAAAATACAAGATAACGTGAGGGGGCAAGCCCTCCCCTACGGGCTTTATTTTATTTTTGCTTTCGTTATATAAATTTTTGGGAGGGGACAAGCCCCTCCACTACGAAATTTGGTTTTTTTTGAAACCGCTTTATATAATTGGGAGGGCAAGCCCCTCCCTTACGTTGTAACGTTTAATTTGATACTATAACGTGGAAATATTTATAAGCGACGAGTTTCCACCCCTGCCGATTGGCGTTCCTCCCGTCATAACGACGGTTTCGCCCTTTTTAACGAGTCCGCTTTCTTTTGCGGCTTGCTTTGCAAAATAGAATAAAATATCTACCGAATTGTATTCGTCGCTCATCATAGGAAGAACTCCCCAAGAAAGAGCGAGTTGACGAAAGGCTTTTACGTCGGAAGTAAGACCGATAATAGGAATTTGCGGACGGAAACGAGAAACCATACGAGCAGTTTTGCCCGTGTGCGTACAAACGACGATTGCCTTTGCGTGCAAATCTCTTGCGAGCGTACATGCAGAGTGCGAAAGCGCTTCGCCCGTGGTTGAAATTATAAACTGTTCGTCGTTAATCTTTTGTATATACTGGGTATTGTTTTCGGCTTGTTCAACGATTTTTGCCATTGCCCTAACCGCTTGGATAGGATAAGCGCCTGCGGCGGTTTCGCCAGAGAGCATTACTGCGCTCGATCCGTCGTAAACGGCGTTGGCAACGTCGGAAATCTCGGCTCTCGTTGGGCGCGGATTATGTATCATAGACTCCAACATTTCGGTAGCCGTTATACATCTTTTACCTATAATACGGCAAGTGTCTATCATTTGCTTTTGAATATTTGGGAGTTCTTCGTAAGGAATTTCAACCCCCAAATCGCCCCTTGCTATCATAATTCCGTCTGACACTTCGGCGATAGCGCGCAAGTTGTTTACGCCTTGACGAGATTCGATTTTTGCAATGATGTCTATCTTTTCTCCACCGTTTGCTTTTACAAAATCTCTGACAAGCAAAAGGTCTTCTTTGCACGAAACGAAAGAAAGGGCTATAAAATCCACGTCGTGCTTAATGCCGAATAAAATATCTTGCTTATCTCTCTCGGACAAAAACTCGATTTTAAGTTCTTTATCGGGGAAATACATACTCTTATGGTCGGACGTTTCGCCACCTTCTAATACCGTGGTGTAAACGTTTTTATCGTCAACCGAGTCGACCTCAAAAACCATAAGTCCGTTGTTTAAAAGTATTTTATCGCCCTTTTTCATAACTTCACAAATATGTTTGTAAGTTACCGAAACGCGAGTTTCGTCGCCGACGATATCTTCGGTTGTAAACGTAAACTTTGCCCCTTTTTCAAGGGTAATTTTGCCGTTTTTATAAGTTCCCGTTCTAAATTCGGGGCCTTTGGTGTCTAACAAAATGGGGAGCGGAATTCCGCGTTCTTCCCTAATTTCTTTAATAATTCTAATCTTTTCAGCGTGTTCTTCGTGAGTGCCGTGAGAAAAATTGATACGGCAAACGTTCATACCCGCGTCGTACATTTGGGATATAATTTTTTTAGAAGAACTCGCAGGTCCTAACGTACATACTATTTTAGTTTTCTTCATATTCGTCCTTTATTTTATGCTGAATTTTACGAAAGAATAATTTTCTCTATAATGTTCGCAAGTATAATCGTCCTTCCACGCGCCCGTTAAATCAAACGAATACGGCGAAACGTCGAGCGGTTCGTAATGGATAAAGTGGTGCGGTCCATAAATATTACGGTTACTTGCGTAAGCGACAAGGCGTACGGTATGTTCCTTTCCGTCGGCAAAAGACGAAAGGTCTACCCAGTTTTGGAACATAAGCGTTTTTACAAACTTACCGTCTACGTAAACGTCGACGACTGCTTTTCTACCGCAAAGGTCTAACCTGCTCGCGCCCTTGTTTATAATTACGTTCTTTTCGATTTCAAGTTTACCTGCAAAGAATAAATATCCTTGCTTTGTGAAGTTTTCGGGGGTGAGTTTTTGCTTTGCGCTTGCTATATAATAGTCGCCGTCGGAAAGCATTATAAAATCGTCGACTTGTTTTAAATTATCGTCGTAAACGCCGAAATCTCCCCTAATATAAATACTTTCGAGTTCGGTATCGTACGAAAGACAGTTTTTAAGAGATTCTTTTTCAGGCGTAACGTCGGATAAAACGAAGTAAACGTGCTCGCTTTGATAGAAATCAATTTCGTATAAAATTTCGTTTTCGCCGACCTTTAAAAGCCCTGCAAGATTTGCAGTTATAAAACTCTTATCTAAACTTCCTTGACCGTCAAATTCAATCTTTTTGCCGTTTACAGAGCAAGAAATAATACTCATTTGTTCGCTTTCAAGATAAATCCTTTCGGGTATTTCTTTTACGTTAAAGGTGTATTTAAGGTAAATTTTTCCGATATGCTGTTTGTTTATAAGGTCGTTAAAAATAGCCATTAAATAAGCCTTTCTACTATAATTTACACCGTCTAAAGAAACTTGCGCCTTATCTATCGTAAGACTATTATCAGTAGAAGATAAAACTTTCCACTCGCCCGAAAGGTCGATTTGGTCGTTATTTTTATCGCCTAAAACAGCGTAAGGCTCGTCGCTTTCAAAAATTATTGCCGAAGCGCCGAAATCTAAATGAAGTTCAACCTTACCGTCTTTTATGCAAAGGGGCTTAGACTCTAAAGTTTCAAGGTCGTATAAAACGGGATATTTAGAATTTAAGGTGATTTTTGCGTCGACTTCGGTTTCGCCGATATTTACTACGTAAAGGAAAGTTCCAAACTCGCCCGTACGATACGCGCTTCTAACCATATCGCTATCAGTTTCGATTTTATATTCAAGGTCGGCTACTATATCGTCTACGTTAGCGTTTGCAACTAAATCGTCAAAAGCGTATGGCTCGCCTTCTAAATATTCGGGCTTGCCGTGTTCCATAACGAGTTTTCCACCTTGCGCCAAAAATTCTTTTATAAGGGCGTAGGTAGATTTATCCATAGTTTTCATCCAAGGAAGTACGACGTATTTATAATCGCAGTTGCCGATTTTTAATTTTCCGTCGCTTACGCTTGCGTGTCTTTTCATAAGGTTCTCGTCGCCGTAGTGGTGCGGAATATTTTTAGCGCCGTAAGACTCGATAAGGCGTTCAAAACTTTCGTCAAGTTCTTTTACCGAAACCCAATCGTTTCTTCTATCAAAGGTTAGATACGCCGTTTTGATAGGATGAAGTATAAGCGTATCTACCCTATTTTTACTCTCTGCAAGCAAATAACCAAGATATGAGAAATAATCGTTAAAATGCCTAAATTTTTCGTGCCAAGAGTTATGTTCCGAATAGTTAAGCGGATAATCTCTCTTTCTTTGTCCCCTAATTGAATAAGGCGACAAATGCGCGCACATAAGGTTTACGCCGTTTACGTATTGCCACTCGGTAATGCGCTTAAGTTCAGTAGGCGTTACGTCCCATCCGCACATAGCAAAAGTTTCGGTTAAAACGTGCTTTTTACCAAGTTGCTCACAAGCAGAACCTATTTGTTTTGGCATAAGTTCGGAGCATATTCCCCTGCCGAGTTTATCTATACCGGGAACGTGTTCAAACTCGTAAAAGTCCATAACGCCTGCGCAACACCACATTTGCATAAACATTGCCGATTCTTCTACCGCGTGCCCCGTAAGTTGACAACCGTGCTCGTCGCACCAGTCGTAAATTTGCTTTGCAAAACTCTCTATAAAAAACTTATGCAAAGCGTTCCAGTATTTATAACGAAAAGCGTACGCGCCGTCGCATTCGACGAAAAGTTTACCTATCTCGTCCCAAAGGTCAATGCCGTATTCTTCTTTAAAATACGGAATTAAAACCTTTGAATACGGGGTGTCCCATCTATAAAATTGCGGTTCGTCGGTAAAAAAGCCTTTCATAAACTCACCGAAATCCGCTCCGCATTCTTTGTAATATACTTCGTGCGTAAGGTCAATAAACTTTCTTACTATATCTTTATCCAAAATATCTACAACAGACGGATTGGTACAAATAGTAACGTTTACGTACGTTCCTTCTCCGCAGGGCGCGCTAACTCTTTTTAAGGTCGTTCCGTCTAAAAAGTAAACGGCGTCCGCCTTTTCGTCGAATTTATCGCAAACTTCTCTGCTTAAATAATTTTCAAGATTTGCAGGGTCTTCTAAAAGTTTCATACCCGCAAAACCGCTTGGCCAACCGTTTTCGTCGTAACACCAAGCGTTCATATCTATCTTTTTACTTTCTTCTATACAAGCCTTAATACACTCGAACCATTTTTCGCCAAGGTATTCGGTTTTAAGCCCACCTCTTGCGTGCATAAAAAATCCGCCGATACCCTTGTCTTTCATATCGCGAATTTGCCTTACGAGTTCGTCTGGCTGAAGGTCGTCGTTCCAACTCCAAAACGGTACCGGTCTATAATCTCTTAAATTGCCTTTCAATCTTTCGGTTAAATTTTTCATACATACTCCTTTCTTTTAGATAAGAACAAAAAATATGCGAAAAGGTCAACCCTTTCCGCATACATTATATCATAAAGAAAACCATTTTTACAATGCAATTGTAAAAATTTTTATCTTAAATTTTAAGATTTTTTCAATCTTTTTTGATTTTTCTTTGGTTAACTTAAAGTCTTTATTTTTATACCCCTTTGCAAAAGGAAAAGCGCGCACGAGCCACTCTTTGCCTTAGCGTTTTTTAAAGCGTCCGTCTTTAACGAGTCAAAGCGAGAAAATGGGAAAACAATCTCGTCTAAAGTTGAGTAAAAAACTATTTTTATCTCGCCGTTTTCGTATAATTCTTCGCCGTAAAATCCGTCTTCGCCCATTTTTAAATCGCTAAACGACAACTTTCCGCCGTCGTAGTAAATACCGTCGTCGGCAATATTGAAAATCAATGAAAAATCAATTTTTTTCATATTTTTCCAAACTCCTTTTGTAGTAGAAAAGATATTGCTGAATATAGCCTGCAAATTCTTTAAATTCGCTTAAAAACCACTCGGTTATCTTTTTTCTATCGGTAAGTTTTCCGCTAAAATTTTCGCGGTAAATCTTCTCTATCCAAGTGTCTACGGGAAAACTATCTACTTTATGAAAACCGAAAAGAGCAACGCAGTCGGCAACCTTTTCGCCCACGCCTTTAAGGGCTAAAAGACGCTTTTTGAGTTCTTTGGTTGGCAAACTTGAAATATTTTCTAAATCAATTTCTCCACAAACTATCGCTTTAGCCACTTCAACCATATATTTCGCCCTGTATCCGTAGCCTAAGTCTTTAAAAAACTGCTCGTCTTTGCTCGCTAAAACAGATGCGGACGGAAAAGTGTAATATTCTTCACCGTCAAAAATCTTTTTTTCGCCCAAAGCAAGACAAGTGCGTTCGATTATTGTTTTTATTCGCGGTATCATATTGTTTTGCGATATGATAAACGAAAATAGCATTTCTTCTTTTTGCTGATTTAAAATTCGTATACCCTTGCCAAGTTCGGCTGATTTTTTAACTATTTCGTAAGGCGAAGAAAGCGCCGAAATATTTATCTTTTGGTAATCTTCGTTTAAATCGAAAAAGTTTTCAAAATAATCTTTGTTCTCACACTTTATAATCGTCGCGTTACCGTTTTGATACGCTTTACATACAAAATCTCCCGAAAACACCAAAAAACCGCCGTTAATCGACTTATAGCGAAAGATTTGACCACAATCTAAGGTGTCTTTCAAATTGAAATATTCACTTTTAAATTCTAAAATTTCCATAATCTTTCCTACTTATTTTGGGTTTTGAAAACTTAAAACGCAAATTCGTTTTAACGATTTAAAAAAAACGGACACTATTTTCGTGTCCGTCATTTTTACAAATTATTCAGCAACGTAAACGCTTACTTGCTTTTTGTCTCTACCAAGTCTTTCGAATCTTACAACGCCGTCAACTAAAGCGTATAAAGTATCGTCGCTACCGATACCAACGTTCTTACCTGGGTGGAACTTAGTTCCTCTTTGTCTTACAAGAATGTTACCTGCAAGAACTGCTTGTCCGTCAGCGCGCTTTGGTCCAAGACGCTTTGCTTCGCTATCACGGCCGTTTCTGGTGCTACCTACACCTTTCTTATGTGCAAACAATCTGATGAATAACATAATTTCCTGTCCTCCTTCCGATTATTTCTGAGCGATCTCGACAATCTTTACTTCGGTAAACGGTTGTCTATGACCCTTCTTCTTTCTTTCGTTCTTCTTTGCTTTGTATTTGTAAACGATAACTTTCTTGTCTTTATCTTGTTTTAATACTTCAGCAACTGCTTTGAAGCCTGCGGCTTCTTCCTTTACCTTAAGCGCGCCTTCGTCAGAAACGAGAACAACGTTGAGTTCAACCTTTGCGCCAACTTCAGCGTCAAGTTTCTCAAGTCTTACTACGTCGCCAACTTGCACTTTGTACTGCTTGTTTCCATTGTCAATAATAGCGTACATGAAAAATAGACCTCCTGTCTAATCTCGCCGGAACTTGATTTTTGGGCGGCGCTTTATAGCGCGACTTTGTTGCCCTTTCCGAGCGGTTCTTATCTATTATATATTTTTACCACTTTACTGTCAACCGTTTTTAAGCCAAAAAACAAACTTTTTGAATATTATTTCTATTTTTTGCAAATACTATATACCAAACGAGAATAACCTGAACCCGCCTAAAACGGTGGATTTTCCTTGTTTTTTGTCAAATCCGCTCTTGTTGTATTTGTATACGACTGCGAGCGTCTTTAACACAAAACACTTGAAACTTCGCCG
Organism: Clostridia bacterium; assembly: GCA_017453045.1. Taxonomy (GTDB): domain Bacteria; phylum Bacillota; class Clostridia; order Christensenellales; family Borkfalkiaceae; genus UBA10281. Next base: position 13,805 of record JAFTKX010000006.1, read on the forward strand.
TTTTAGGTGCTTGCAATTTCAAAAGTCTGATTTTAAGTGTAGACAAGGCAAAATATGAAGGCTAACCTTGCGCGGTTAGACAAGAATTTTAACGAAGTATACACCAAAATTAGCCTTTTCAAATCGGGTTAGTTTTATTCTCGTTTGGTATATCGAAAAGGAGAAAACTTATGAATTACAAAAATATTGATGAAGAAGTTTTAACTTCGGTTTATAAAAACGCGCACATTGCTCTACAATCAATTTCAAACGTTATAGGCGAAACGACCGACGAAAAAATGAAAAACGAACTAATCGGCGAATACGACGGTTACGAGAGTTTTATAGGTAAACTTTCTTCTTATATGAAAGAAATAGGTTGCGAGCCGAAAGATATTGGCGTTTTACAAAAAGCGTTTATGTTTACGTCAATAAAAATGAATACTTTAACCGACGATTCAACAAGCCACATAGCCGAACTTATGATTAAAGGCACGGTAATGGGTATAACCGAACTTACCGAAATCTTAAACAATCACGAAAGCGAACTAAACGAGAAAACCGTTTCTTTAACTAAAGAACTTTTATCGTTAGAAGAATCTTACGAACAAAGGCTAAAAAAATTATTATAAACCGCTCTATAAGTTGATTATTAGACAATTTCACAAAAAACCTTACCGTTGCCGTCTGGCTCTGGTAAGGTTTTTAATTTATTTTTTCTTTTTGTAAGGTCTATCGCCGTATAAAGACTCAACGTTATCGGAATATTTTTTCATATTTTCGCATTGCTTTAATTCAACGCTTTCGTCAAAATCTTCAAGCATTTGCTTTTGCTTTTTAGAAAGTCTCGTAGGAATTTCTATAAGTACGTTTACGTAAAGATGTCCCGTTCCCCTTTGGGTTTTTATACCTTTATTTCTAACTAAAAGTTGAGCGCCGTGTCCCGTACCTTCGGGAATTTCAATCTCTATCGTATCGTCTAAAGTTGGAACTTTAACCTTTCCTCCAAGCACGGCAGTTTTATAGTCGATAGGTAAATCCACGTACAAATTAAAGTTCTTTCTCTTGAAAATCTTATGAGATAAAACCCTAAATTCAACGATTAAATCGCCGGCAGGTCCGCCAAATGGCGAGGCGTTACCAAAACCGCGTTTTTGCATATAACTGCCCGTATCTGCGCCTGCTGGAATATCTAAATTTACTGTCGTAGTAGTTTTTTGATAACCCTTTCCGTTACACGACGAACACTTTTCTTGAATTATTTTACCTTTTCCCGAACACGCGTCGCACGCTTTTCTCGATACGGTTCTAAAAAATCCGCTACTGTTTACGTACTGAATAGTTCCTTCGCCGTTACACTTTGAGCACGGCGTATACGCCGTACCGTTTTTCGCGCCAGTCGACCTACACGCTTTACACGGTTCGTCGCGAACGTACTTCACTTCTTTTTTACAACCTTTTGCAGCGTCTAAAAAAGATAAGTCTAAATCAATCTTTATACTCTTTCCGACTTTTTGCGACGAATCTTCTCTACCTCCGCCACCGCCGAAAAATCCGCCCATCAAGTCGTCGAAAATACTTGAAAAGCCACCGCTGAATCCGCCTTGACCGCCACCGAATCCACCAAAACCGCCAAAATTACTTGCGCCTGGATTTTCAAGTTCAAAGTCGTACTGTTTTCTTTTGTCGGGATCGGACAAAATTTCGTTGGCTTCGTTTATTTCTTTAAATTTACGGGCGCACTCATCGTCGTTTGGATGTAAGTCGGGATGATACTGCCTTGCAAGTTTTCTATACGCCGATTTTATCTCGTCTTGCGTGGCGTTTTTTTGCACGCCGAGTGTTTCGTAATGATTTTTTGCCATTATGTCCTCTATATGCGTAATAAGGCAGGAAACTGCCTTATTACCCTATCTATAAGTCGATTATTTGAATTATTGATGGAATTCCGTGTCGCCGTCGTCGCTACTTGCGTCGCCGTTTGGAGCGCCTGCGCCTTGCGCTTGTTGATAAAGTTTAGTAAATACGCCTTGAACGTCGTTAGACAATTTTTCGGTAGCCTTTACAATTCTATCGTTATCTTCAGAAGCAAGTTCTTCCTTCGCTTCTTTAACGGCGTTTTCTACGATAGCCTTGTCTTCGTCGGAAATCTTATCTCCACTATCTTTTACAGTCTTTTCAACTTGGAAAATAAGACTGTCAAGTTTGTTTCTATTTTCAACTGCTTCCTTTCTCTTTTTGTCTTCTTCTTCGTACATTTCGGCTTCTTTAACCGCCTTATCAATGTCTGCGTCTGAAAGGTTGGTTGACGAAGTAATAGTAATATCAGCCGCCTTTTGAGTTCCAAGGTCTTTTGCAGTAACGTGTACTATACCGTTAGCGTCGATATCGAAAGTAACTTCGATTTGTGGAATACCCCTTGGAGCAGGCGCAATTCCGCCGAGATTAAATTGACCAAGGCTCTTGTTATCTTTTGCGAACTGTCTTTCACCTTGTAAAACGTGAATAGTAACTTCGGGTTGATTGTCGGCAGCAGTTGAGAAAACTTGAGATTTCTTTACGGGAATAGTCGTATTTCTATCAATGAGTTTAGTAAATACTCCACCCAAAGTTTCAATACCGAGTGAAAGTGGGGTTACGTCGAGAAGAAGAACGTCTTTAACTTCGCCCGTTAATACACCGCCTTGAACGGCAGCGCCGATTGCAACGCATTCGTCAGGGTTAATACCCTTAAACGGCTCTTTACCCGTTTCGTGCTTTACTGCTTCAACTACCGCAGGAATACGAGTTGAACCGCCGACGAGAATTACTTTTGCTATATCCGAATAAGAAAGACCTGCGTCTTTCATAGCCTTTCTCATAGGCTCTTTGGTCTTTTCAACAAGGTCAGCCGTCATAGTATCGAACTTGTCTTTGGTAAGGTTTACGTCCAAGTGTTTTGGACCTGTTGCGTCAGCCGTAATGAAAGGAAGGTTGACGTTAGTTGAACTCATACCCGAAAGTTCGATTTTTGCTTTTTCTGCGGCTTCTTTAATTCTTTGCATTGCCATTCTATCTTTAGAAAGGTCAATACCTTCTTTAGCCTTGAAATCTGCAACGATATAATCCATTACTCTTTGGTCGAAGTCGTCGCCACCGAGCATATTGTTACCGCTCGTTGCTAAAACTTCAAATACTCCGTCGCCGATATCGAGAATTGAAACGTCGAACGTTCCGCCGCCGAGGTCGTAAATCATAACCTTGTGAGAAGTAGTATCTTTGTCAAGACCGTAAGCAAGCGCAGCCGCGGTAGGTTCGTTGATAATTCTTAAAACGTTTAAACCTGCGATTTTACCTGCGTCTTTAGTTGCTTGACGTTGACTGTCCGTAAAGTAAGCGGGACAAGTGATAACCGCGTCTTTGACGGTTTCGCCAAGATATGCTTCGGCGTCTTTTTTAAGTTTAGTTAAAATCATAGCCGAAATTTCTTGCGGAGAATAATTTTTATCGTCGATTTTTACTTTGTAATCGCTACCCATGTGTCTTTTGATAGAGATAACCGTTCTGTCGCCGTTTGCAACTGCTTGACGCTTTGCAACTTGACCAACGAGTCTTTCTCCGTCTTTTTGAAAACCTACTACTGATGGAGTAGTTCTTGAACCTTCGGCGTTTGCAATAACGACGGGTTCACCGCCTTCCATAACTGCTACGCACGAGTTAGTCGTTCCTAAGTCAATACCTATTACTTTTGCCATAATATATCTCCTTTTTGGTGTTTAACTTTATAATTTTACCGTAAAATACGGATTTTTTACTTTTTAATAGTTGTTGAGTGATTAATGAGTTAGTCAAAACTCGCTTTATTTTGGGGTCTCCACCGTTGCCGTTGGCAACTCCAGAGTGCCGCGCATTTACTTAACTACAGTTACCTGCGCGTAGCGAATAACCTTTTCGCCAAGTTTATAACCCCTACCGAATACTTGCTTAATATTTCCGCTTTCTTCGCCTTCGTCGCCGTCCATTTGCATTACTGCGTTTGCGGTGTTAGGATCGAAAGGCGTTCCCACTTCGGGAGTAAATTCAACAACCCCTAAATTTGCAAGCGTTTCGTGATATTTTTTAAGGAGCATTTCAATGCCCTCTCTCGTCTTGGCGTCGAGTGGCATTTTAAGCGCCCAGTCTAAACTATCGCCTATGCCGAGTATTTTTTCAACGGTTTCGGTTTTTCCTTCTTCGTAAGCGCGCCTTACTTCTTCGCCTTTATGCTTTCTTACGTTTTCGCAATCGGCCCTGGCTCTTAAATAGTCCTTTTGGAATTCTTCGCACTTTACGGTAAGGTCTGCGTTTTGCTTTTCGAGTTCGTCGATTTTCGCTTGCAAATCGACTTTTTGTTCAGTTTGTTCGGTTTTTACCGCATCTTCTTCAACTTGTTCAACTTTTTCTTGATTTTCTTTTTTGTCTTTTTTATATGCCATAATTTACCTGTTAGTCAATATACTTTCTAATATTTTTCCTACGTTTTCCAAAACGGCAACGACCTTTTGATAGTCCATTCTGATAGGTCCTATTACGCCGTAAGTCCCTATCTTTACGCCGTTTGCGGAATAAGTTGCAGTAACGAGCGAACAATCGTCGGGAATTTCCTCGTATCCGTCAGTACCGATTTTAACGTTTATCTTTATATCTCTACCGTCGCCCGATAAAAGAGTCATAACCTTGTCTTTTTGGGTTACTACCGATAAAAAGTTCTTAATTTTATTTATGTCTGCGTATTCGGGATGATTTAAAATCTTATCTTGTCCTTCCATAACGACGTCAGACTCCTTAACGGTCATATAAACTTTAAGGGCTTCGACAAGATTTAAGAAAATGTTTTTATAGCCTGCAAATTCGCTACTTATGTCGTCTTTTATACTGCAAATTTCTTCAAAACTTCTTCCCGAACAAAGTTTTCCTAACACCGTTTCGGCTTCGACTAACTGTTCGTCGGTCATGCTTTCGGGCACGTTAATATAATTGTCTTTTAAAAGTCGCCTTTCGGTAACGATTAAAACGAGCGCCGTATCAGGCTTAAAACGGAAAAATTTGATTACGTTTATCTTTTCGCCAACGTCGGGACTTACAACGCCAACCGACGTTAAAGAGGTAAGTTCGCTTATAATTTTAGTAGTGTTTTTGATAACTTCTTCTAAATTGTCCGCCTTTTCAAGAAAAATTTTCTTAATATAGTCAAGTTCTTTATCGCTTAACTTATCTTTTACCATAAGGTCGCTTACGTAAAGTTTATACGCTTCCGCCGACGGAACTCTACCCGACGAAGTGTGAAGTTGGGTTAAATAACCCAGTTCTTCCAAAGCCGAAAGTTCGTTTCTTACCGTTGCCGAACTTATGTTGGATAAATGCCTTTCGGTAAGACTCTTTGACGAAACGGGTACGGCAGTTTCTATATAATCGTCAACGACGTACTGTAAAATCTTTTTCTTCCTTTCGGAAAGTTCCATACTTGGCACTCCTTGGTTTTGTTTGTTAGCACTCTTTTGGGCTGACTGCTAATTTCAGCCTTATTATAGAATATATTTCCATCTTTGTCAACTTTAGAACTGCATTTTTAAAAAATTTTTTTTATCTTCTGCATTTAAGCAACTTTATAGTATATTTTAGGTTAATTTTGGCAAAATTTTATAAAAGCGTTGGCTTAACAAATATATAAAGGAGCATAAATATGAAAGCGACAGGAATTGTAAGAAGAATCGACGTTTTAGGTCGGGTTGTTATTCCAAAGGAAATACGAAAAATTTTTAACGTATCCGAAGGCGACCCCGTGGAAATTTTTACCGAAAAAGACGGAATAATTTTAAGAAAATACTCTCCCCTTTCCAACATGGACGGGCTTGCAGACGAAATGGCTTACGCCTTATTTTCAAAAACGGGCAAATGCGTTTATATAACCGATAAAGACACCTACGTTTCTGCAAGCGGAAATTGCGTTAAAGATCTTTTGGGTAGACGACTTACAAGCAAATTGATTAGACTTATCGCCGATAGGCAAACGCTAATCAATAATTTTGAAGTAGGAAAAACCACCGTTCCGCTTGACGGGGAAGAAGGATTTGGCTACTGTAATCAACTGGTTATACCTATCGTTTGTAAAGACGAAGGCGTTGGCTCGATAATTTTGTGCAGTAGAGATAAAAGTGAACAAATCACTTTAAAAGACGTCGACCTTGCAGAACTTGCGTGCTCGGTGCTTGCGGGAAGATTTAGATGATAGGCGACGATTTAAAAATTGAAAATTCTACGATCAAAAAAAATAAATTTTCAAAGCAAAAAGACGGACTGCTAAAAGGGGCGAGTATCTTGGCTATAGGCGGACTTATAACCAAAATTTTAGGCGCGTTTTACCGCATTCCTTTAACGTCGCTACTCGGCACGGAAGGTCTTGGCGTGTACCAAACTGCGTTTCCCGTATACTGTTTACTTCTAACGTTTTCGTCTACGGGAGTACCGTCGGCTATTGCAAAACTCGTTTCAAGCGGTTACGGAGAAAACGGCGTGCTTAAAAAATCTCTTTCTCTGTTTATACCGATAGGTTTACTCGGCAGTTTAATTATGTGCCTTTTCTCATTTAAAATATCAGCCATGCAGGGAAACGAACGCGCTACGCTGTCGTACGTTTTTTTGTCGCCGTCGGTTTTTTTAGTGTCGGTAATTTCTTGTTTAAGGGGCTATTTTCAAGGCAAACTGAACATGCTACCGACTGCGATTTCGCAAATAACCGAGCAAGCGGTAAAACTTACCGTTGGTCTTTTGCTATGCTTTTATATTAAAGGTTCGCCGTCGGTTAAAGGCGCGCTCGCTTGTCTTGCCGTAACGGTTAGCGAAATTGTAACGCTAATTTATCTTTCGTTAAGATTTCGCCTTGACGGAAATCCGCGTGGAAACACCTTCGTTTTGTCGTATAAACGACTTATAGGCACACTTTTGCCCATTTCTTTATCTACTCTTATAATTCCGCTTGCAAGGGTTTTCGACAGTTTTACAATCGTTAATATTATCGGAGATTACACCCAAAACGCCACTGCCCTTTACGGTATTTATACGGGTAGCGTAGAGTCCGTAGTAAGCGTTCCCGTTGCCGTTTGCTACGGCGTTGCGGTTTCGGCGTTACCGCAAATTTCGTCGTCTTTAAAAAAGGGTAATATTCTATCGGTGAAAGACAAACTTTTAAAAGCCTTTTCCCTTACGATATTTTTAGCAAGCGTTTCGGGGCTGTTTTTATTTTCTTTTTCGCAAACAGTTACTAAAATGCTGTTTGGCGGACTTTCAGAAAGCGAACGAAAAATTACCGCGTCGCTTTTATCCTTAGCCTTTTTTACAGTAGTTGGGCTTTCGCTAAACCAAACTCTTTCGTCGTGTTTAATCGCGCTTGGCAAACCGTTTGCCCCCTGCGTTTTTTCAACCGCCGGCGTTTTAATTAAATTTATTATGCAATTATTTTTATTAAAAAATCCTAAAATAAATATTTTTGGCGTTTTATATTCGGATATTACTTGTTATTTTGTTGCAGTTTTTTTGAATTTGTTATATATTATTTATATCTTGTATAAAGAGAGAGCGAGCGATGAAAATAACTTTAGTTGGAATAGGAATTCAAGCGGGCGACCTTTCGCTTAAAGGCTATCAGGCTATAAAAAACGGTCAAAGAGTTTTGCTTAGAACCGCGCTTTCGGTTGCAGGCAAAAGCGTTTTAGAACTTGACGAAAAAATCGAGCCGTTAGATTATATTTACCAAAAATCAAAAAATTTCGATACCCTTTCAAAAAATTTGGCAAAGTCAGTATTAGACGCGAGTAAAAATCAAGACGTAGTTTATCTCGTAGACGGCAACGTAACCGACGACGTTTCGTGTTCGATTATTTTACGAAAAAGAAAGAACGTCGAAGTAATTGCAGGCGTTTCAAAAGCCGATTATCTCTTTTCGCAAATAGGCGTGTCGGGCGGTTTTTCGGCGTGCTCTGCATACGATATAAAAAACTTCTCTTTTTCGCTTCCGCTCGCCGTTTACGACGTCGATAATCAATTCGTTGCAAGTGAAGTAAAACTTGCCCTTGCAGACCGTTTTGGCGACGAAATACCCGTCTATAAGTTCAAAAACGGCTCTTTTTCAAAAATGAAACTATACGAGTTCGACTTTGAAAACGACTTTGATTATTCGTCGGCAATCGTCGTAGATAAACTTGATCTTATACAAAAAACGAGATTTGATTTTGACGATTTACATACTATAGTATCCGTTCTACGCTCTGAAAACGGTTGTCCTTGGGATAGAGCACAAACCAAAGAAAGCATTAGAAAAGACATTTTAGAAGAAGCCTACGAACTCGTAGACACGATAAACCGAAATGACGAAGACGGTATGCTCGAAGAATCGGGCGATTTGATTTTACAGTCGGTATTTTCTTCCATGTTTGCCGAAGAAAGAAACTCTTTTACCGTAAGAGACGTACTCAGCGGAATTTGCTCTAAACTTATCCAAAGGCATACTCATATCTTTGGAGCGGACAAGGCGTCAAGCGCCGAAAACGCCCTCGACATTTGGGAAAAGAATAAACAAAAGGAAAAAGGTTTTGAAAACGGCGGAGAATATCTTGATTCCGTTCCAAAAAACTTCCCCGCTCTTATGAGAGCCCAAAAAGTCGGTTCGAGAGCAAAAAAATACAATATGGATTTTGAAGACGCTTTAGCAGTTTTCGACAAGGTAACCGAAGAACTTTTGGAAGTTAAAGAATGCCTTGACAAAAACGATATTTCTCATCTTGCTGAAGAACTTGGCGACCTTTTGTTTGCCGTGGTAAGTTTAGCAAGACTTTCGGGGCTTGAAAGCGAAGAAATTTTAAATCTTTCTACTGAAAAATTTATTCAAAGATTTAAAAAAGCCGAACGTCTTATTTTAAACGACGGAAAAAATATGAAAGAACTCTCTCCAAAAGAGATTGACGATTACTACAATGCTACTAAAAGAAATTAAAATAGGCAATATAACCACGCCGAACAACTTGTTCCTTGCGCCACTCGCGGGGTTTTCCGATTTTGCTATGCGACAAATTTGTTTAAACTTCGGCGCGGGACTTACCTTTACCGAAATGGTAAGTTGCAAGGGGCTTTTATACGACAACGAAAACACTAAAGATTTGCTTTACTGCTCCCAAGACGAAAAGATAAAATGCGCGCAAATTTTTGGAAACGACCCGTATATTATGCGTAGGGCGATTGAAAGTCAAGCCCTTTCCGCGTTTGATATTATCGACGTCAATTTCGGTTGTCCTATGCCAAAGATTTTTAATAACGGAGAAGGTAGCGCACTCCTTCAAAACCCGTCGCTTGCTGAAAAAATCGTTTACGAGTGTTCAAAAAGCGGTAAGCCTATTACCTGTAAAATCAGAATAGGAATAACCGACGGGCAATACGTTACGGAAGACGTTGTAAAAGCAGTCGTAAACGGTGGCGCGCAGATGGTTACCGTACACGGCAGAACGAGAGATAAAATTTACGCGGGCGAAGTAAATTACGCCGAAATTGCAAAGGCTAAAAAAGTTTCTTCAGTACCCGTAATTGCAAACGGCGGAATATTTACTCCCGACGACGCTGAAAAGATGATAAACGAAACGGGAGCGGACGGAATTATGATTGCTCGCGGAGCGTTAGAGCGTCCTTGGATTTTTGCCGAACTTTTGGGAAAAGACGTTAAAATTAGCAAGAAAGAGTTGATTAACGAACATATAGACCGACTTTTGACGAGATTTGACGATAAAACCGTTTCGGTTATTTTTAGAAAACAACTCTGTTTATACCTTAAAGGCGAGAAAAACTCCGCCGAACTTAAACAAAAACTTTTTACATACAAAGACGTTAAATCTATAAAACTTGCAATTAACGATTTTTTCAATTAACAAATTTTTACCCTTTCAAATATTATAAAAAAAGGGGATTTTTAATTGAAAATAAAAGTTGATTACGAAAACAAACTGCCGATTGAAAAAGATTTGATAGGCGATTTCGACCTGTTTATAAACGGCTTTAACGACTGCGAGAAAATTAAATACGGCAAAGAGTTAAGCGGACAATCTCAAACGCTAAAAGGTCTTTGCGCTTTATCCGCAAAGTTTTCAAAACCCGTAATTTCGGCGTTTGATACCGATAATTACGGCGTGCTTAAAAAGTCCGTCGGAGTGTTTGAAAAAGGCAAACTGCTCGGAATTTGCGACGCGTCGCAAATAATTGAAAATTTCGACTATCTACCGGGTAGCAGTTGTAAATTGTACGACTTGAGCGTTGGAAAAATTGGAATAGCAGTACAAGACGATTTGTTTTCGTTTAACCTTTTTAAATCGCTTGCCGTTTGCGGAGCGGAAATTATAATTTGTCTTACCGATTTTTCTAAAAAGGAAATTCAGTCAATTTTAATTCGCGCTTATTCTTTTCTACTCGGCATGCCGATAATTTTGACTTACAAAGGCGGTTGTTTCGTTTCGGACGTAAAAGGAAATTTAAATAAAAAAACCGACGGCGAAATTTATCAAGTTTTACCAAACTTTGAATTTGTTTTAAAAACGACTAAAACCCGTATTCGCAAATAAAAATGGGCTATAAGTCGATTATTAGCAATTATTACAAAAATTAGGAGATTACTAAAGATGTTTCATATCGTTTTAGTCGAGCCTGAAATTCCACAAAATACCGGCAACGTATCAAGAACTTGCGCCGCTACGCATAGCGTTTTACATCTCGTTCGTCCGCTTGGTTTTGAAATCACAGACAAAAATTTAAAAAGAGCGGGACTTGACTACTGGCAATATTTAGACGTTAGATATTACGACAGTTTTCAAGAACTTTTAGATAAGTATTACGACGGGACGAACTTTTACTTTATGTCAACCAAAGGCGCGAAAGTTTATTCGGACGCCAAATTTAAAGACGGCAATTTTTTAATTTTTGGAAAAGAGTCGCACGGATTACCAGAACCGTTACTTAAAGAACATTACGATAAAACTTTACGAATTCCGATGTGGCAAGATTTAAGAAGTTTAAACCTTTCAAACTCCGTCGCTCTTACCCTTTACGAAGCGCTCAGACAAAACGGTTTTGAAGGACTTAACGGCGAAGGTCATTTAACGGGTAGAAAAGACTAAGGAGAAAAAGATGAATTATCATATAGGAACTATGCTTATAGACGAAAATTTCGACGGTAAATGCGACTGCCCGCTTTGCAGAATTAAAGCGAGAGTCGACCAAAGGCTTACCGAATCGTATCTTGGCGAAGGCGTTATGGAAGACAATACGAGAGCCGAAGTAAACAAACTCGGTTTTTGCGACCATCACTACTCTTTACTTTTTGCGTCGCGTTCTAAACTCGGTTTGGCTTTGCAGATTTCAACAAGACTAAACACCGTACTCAAAGAAATTAAACTTCCCAAAAACGCTAAAGAAGCCAAAAAACAAGGCGATGCAGTTTTAAAACTCAACGAAACTTGCGTCGTTTGTAAATACCTTGACGAACATATGATTCGCTACTACAAAACGGTTGCCCAAGTATATCAAAACGTTGCAAGTTTTAAAGACAGACTTTTGGCAACCCACGGTTTTTGTTTAGAGCATTACGCCGTACTTTTAAAGTATTCTTCGTGCGCAGGCGGAAAGCAAAAGGAATATTTAGCCGACCTTTATACAGTTCAAATCAAGAGAATTGAGCAACTTAAAAAAGACGTTGACGAATTTACCTATCATCACGATTATAGGCAAGTAAACAATCCTTTATCTCAAGGCGCAAAAGACTGTTTAAAAGAAACTTCTAACCTTTTCTACGGCGATAAATTTAAAATTTAAAAAGTGTGGCATTAATACCCAGTTACTAATACCACACTTTTTATACAATTAGGCATATCTAATCCTCCATTTATTTTGTTATTCAACATCTTTAAATTTCTTTTTGTTGTAATTTGTTGATTTTTAATAAATTATTCGTTATACTATAGTAGTGTTTCTACTCGGGGGAAAATTTATGCTTAAGATTATTGATTCTCTTTTAAATTTAATTCATTTCGGCCTTACTAAACTTTCTAAACAAACTGAAGAACAAATTAAAGCACAGGAATATTTATACAAAACCTATCTTACACAAAAAAATAAAGCTTTCGCTTCAAATGCTGATTTTTTTAAATTGTTTATAGATAACTCTAAAAGCACGACTATTAAACTTTTTTCAAAAAATATTCCTCTATACAATGTTGCAGATAATTCAAAAAGAAAGGTTTCCTTGCATAAACTTTCTCAAAATTATTTAATTATTGGAGAAGGTGGATCTGGAAAGTCGTCACTTTTATATAACGCTTTTTCCAAGCAGCCATATTTCAAACATTGGAGTTTAATTTTATTTTTCAGCGCTCAAGACATACTTAACAGCACTAAAGATACATTCGATAAAATTTTGGACAACGTAAAAACAATACTACCCAGAAAATTAACTGTGTACTTTGATTCAGTTGATGAAATTGGAGAAACTTTTAAAACCAAAAAAGAACTAATTGTATCTTTCATAAACGATCTTTTTTCATCTTGTAAAAATCCTCCTTTTATTCGTGTTTCATGTAGAAAAAATTTTGCAGACAAGTTCCATGTAAAAAAATATTTTTTCCCAAACGAGATAGGAATAAAATTTACTTGCTACGAAATACAGGACTGGGACTCTTCATCTCTTGAATCAATTGTTCTTTCCCTATCCAAAAAGAAAGGTTTTTTAAAAATAGTAAACACCCAAAAGAAAGGACTCATGTTGAAATCTACAGTTAGAGAAATAAAAAGCAATAAAGGACACTATTTTAATGGAGATAAAGCTTATATAAATAATCCTCTCTTACTTATGCTTTTTATTTACTTACAAATTTTTAGTGAGTCCAGTTTATGTCATATAAACCGATTTTATTTATTTGATCAATTCGTACACTCATTAATTGATACATATACTTCTCAACAGCAAATAGATCGAGATAAAATTAACATTTCAAACTCGATTAATTCTCTTGCAAAAATTGTTTTTAAATCATACAAAGATGGTAAACCTCTTAGAAAAAAAGATATTGAATACTATGAACTATTCAAATGGTTGTTTAAAAATGCTGACCTTAGCCACATAATATTTATACATGCTAGATTTTTTGAATATTTTATTGCAAAATACTATTTTGAAAGTTTAATTGCCTTTGACGCAAAAAATACTAGTATTTGCCCAAATGCAATTCGTGAAATCTTGTCAACACCATTTAATAATGATCATGCTGATATGATTACAAGTGCAATCGATACCCAAACGGATAACAATTTATTAGCAAAAACCTTTCTTTGCTTTTATGGAAACATATTAAAAGAGTTAAAGGAACAAAATAAAAATTCTAAAAATTTATTAATAATAAAAGAAATTATTTTTAGACTAGGCCGTTTCAATATTACAGATGATGGAATTTTAGCAGAAATTTCTTTAGTTTTAAAAAACTTGTATTACAGTTCAAGTGAGTCTTATGAAAATGTTTGCATAAAACGATGGTGTGCAATTAGTTCATCACTATTAGGATTTGAAGAAATTGAAATGGACTATGTTGAAAAAATGCTATTCCCCAAAGAAGACAACATGTACGATCTTGTAAACCGCTCAGAAACTCTTGTTTTTTACGGAGATATTAGCATTAACATTAAAAACTTTGTAGATACCGATCCTGAAAATTGCATCTCAAAAGCTTTATCTAAACGATTCGAGCGAATTAGCAAATACAATGAAACTGAATACTACACACTGCTAAAAGCTTATACAAACGCAAAAGATGACCCTTTAAAGAACTATAGGTTTAGGCTTTTTGATTTAGCAACCATATATACTATGTTACGCTTTCACAAAATCTCTCTTTCACCCGAACAGATGCGTATTATAAGCAACTGTAGAATTGATTTTTGCGGTATACCAAGCAAAAGAAAGGAAATGTTAAAGCAACTAAAAATAGCTCTAAAAAGTAATCCAATGCCTATATCAATAAAATTTCATAGGTTATAAATCTTCCTATATTTATCAAAAATCGACTAATACGACGCTTTTTGATAAAAACAAAAACCACGATTGTCGCATAGTAGGCAAAAGATTTACCGATAAACATAAAAAATACGATGTAATATAATTGGGATTCTTACGTAGTTTGTAAACAATTTTTATGTAAAGCATCGTAAGGGAGTAGCTCGCTACTCCCTTTTATTTTTTAAGCTCCCGTATAGGTGAGATTTTCTTATTTGCAGAGCAAACTGCCAGAATGACTGTACACCTATTTTATACTCGTAAACAATATGTTGATAGATCGCATATAATCAATGCATAACGACAGGTCAATAAAAAGTAAATTTCTATCATATAGTGCATAAGGACTTTAAGAGTTTTGTTTTCGATATTTAAGCGGAGTTATTCCAACTATACTTTTAAATCTTTGAATAAAATTATTATAATCTAAAAAACCTAAATATTCGGCTATTTCGGTTACCGAATAAGTAGTTTGGGCAAGTAATTTTTTCGCCTTATCTATCTTCCTTTTTAACACGTACTGTTTTACCGAGATTTTAAATCTCTCGTAAAAAACCGAATTAAGCCGTTGCCTACTTATAAAAAAGTTGCTACAAATTTCGGCTACGGTTAAACTTTCGCATAGGTTTTCGTCGATAAACTTTTTGACTTTTTCAGCAATTCCCGTTTCTTTTAAAGAAATTGCTTCCGACAGCCAAAACTGTAAAATACACGAGCCTAAAACGTTACAAGTTGCGTCGATTTGGCTTTGGGTTAAAAGGGTAAGTTCGTCGTACGCCTTTTGTAGTTTTTCGCCGTCGATTGCGTTTTTATTTGCGTACGCTTTTACGTCTATACTATCTCCCGTTAACCTATATTCTCCGAACATTATATATCCTATAATATCGTTTTCAAAACGTATGGGGGTTATCGTTTCGTTAACTTTTGCGTGGCATACGTAAGAATAAGTTTTATTACTTTCTTTACATTTTGCGCAAGACTTTTCGTCCGACTCGCGACACTTGTTCGCCCTACCTTTGTCTTCCCTTATAATTTTGCAATAATCGGTTAAATACCCTTCGAGCGGATAAGACGTAATAAACACGAATTCTTTGTCAAAAATACTTATAGGCGTTTTTAAAAGTTCGTAAACGTCTTTTAATATTTCCGAAAGTTTTTGCTTGTTGTATTTTATATCCATAACGTTTTATTTCTCCCATAGTTTACAAAAACAATGTTTTTAATTATAAACACACCTATAATTCGTAGACTTTTAGTGGTATACTGTCCCTAAAGGGACACGTGTCGATATAATTATAGCAGTTTTTCGGCATTTTGCAACCTAAAAACAAACATTTTCTGATAAGGAGAAAAGAAATGACACTCAGCGAAAAGTTATTTAAAGAAGGCAACGGCATTTTAAGACTTAAACCTACTTGGGTTCCGAGAAGTTTTTGCCGTCCCGGTAAAAGAATTAAACTTCACCCAGACGATTATTACGTATTAGGACTTGAAAGAGGCGGTATCGACGAAAGATGGTTTGCTTCGACTACTTGGGCGGAAAACGGACCTAACACGCCTTTTGACGAAGGTCTTTCTTACGTCGTTTCAAAAGACGGAAGCGAGCAAATTCTTCTTCGCGACTTGGTTGACGAACTCAAAGACGAAGTTATTGGCGACCTTTGGGATAAATACCACAAATGGCCTATGTTCTCAAAGTTTTTTGATAACGCAGGTCCGCTCCCACACCACATACATCACCGCGACGAACACGCAGCGAGAGTTGGCGCTGCCGGAAAGCCTGAAATGTATTTCTTCCCCGCTCAAGTAAACAACCACGGCGGAGAATTTCCGTTTACTTTCTTCGGCATTAACCCCGATTGCACTAAAGAACAAATCAAGACTTGTCTTGAAAACTTTACGAAGGGCGACAATCATCTTTTAGATTATTCTCAAGCGTATAAAATCGAACTCGACACGGGTTGGGACGTACCGCCGGGAGTTTTACACGCGCCTGCAAGTCTTTGTACTTACGAACCTCAATTTGCGTCAGACGTTTACGCAATGTATCAATCGGTTTTATACGACGGACAATGCGTAGGCGAAGATTTACTTTGGAAAAACTGCCCCGAAGAAGAAAAAGGCAATTTCGACTACCTTATGGACGTTATCGACTGGGATTTGAACGTTGACCCAAACTTCAAACAAAACCGCTTTATGCGCCCGATAGTTTGTAGCGAAGACAGCGCTCATAAAGAAGAATGGATTTGTTATAAGAGCAAACTCGCAAGCGCAAAGCGTTTGACTATTTACCCCGGACAAAAAGTTTTAATTAAAGACGCCGCCGCTTACGGTATGATAATGTTGCAAGGACACGGCACTTTCGGCGGACACGTTATCGAAACCCCGTCGCTTATCCGTTACGGTCAACTTACGCACGACGAATATTTCGTAAGCGCAAAGAGAGCAAAAGAGGGCGTTTTAATTGAAAATTTAAGCGAATCCGACCCCATCGTTATGCTTAAACACTTTGCTGAAAATCCCGATTTAAAAATTTAATACGAAAAAGAGATATAATTATGTGGTATAAAAAAAATTACGTAAGACACCTTATTGATATGCACATTGCCGACTGGAGCGACGAGTTTCTTTCGGAATTTAAGGTGGAAAACTATATACAGGCCCTTAAAAAAGGTAGAATACAAAACGCAATGATTTATCTTCAGTCGCACGTAGGGCTTTGCAATTTCCCAACGAAAGTAGGCGTAATGCACAAGGCGTTCGTTGGAAAAGAAGATACCATGAAAAGACTTATTGACGGTTGCCACAAAGAAGGGATTGCGGTTACCTTGTATTATAGCCTTAATTATAACACTTTAGAGCACGACCGCCACGAAGAATTCCGCGCGCTTACCGAACACGGTGTGTCAGTAAGAGCAGGCGGTATGGCGAGCGATAGCCAAGCAAAAAATCAAATATTTGCATCTCCAAAGAGAGCGAGATACGGTATTTGTTGTCCCAACAGTATGCCTTATAGGCAGTTTACTTACGAGCAAATCGACGAAATGTTAGATTATGCAGGCGAGGTAGAGGGCGTATTTTTCGATATGCCGTTTTGGGATCATACTTGTTACTGCGACAACTGTAAGGCGAGATTTTTAAAAGAAGTTGGTAGAGAACTTCCGTCAAATTATAACGATTTAACCTTTATGCAGAAAAAAGCCGAATGGATGGCTGAGTGGATACAGTCCGTTACCGACCACGTAAAAGAAAGAAATCCTAAAATTTCAGTTGAACATAATTTCTCTGCGGCAATTTCTCTCGACACGGGTTCGGGTTGCGCCGAGGGCGTAGCAAAGGCTTGCGACTTTTTAGGCGGAGATTTATACGGCGGAATTTTAAATCACTCTTTCTCGTGTAAATTCTTTAAAAATATCACCCCAAATATGCCGTTTGACTATATGTTTTCGCGTTGTAAACCGGGGCTTAGATATCATACCCTTACCAAAACCGACGACGAAATTCGCACCGAAATATTTATGAATACCGCCCACAACGGCGCAACGCTCGTAATAGACGCGATTGATCCCGTAGGCACTATGGATATGCGTTTTTACGATAAACTCGGTAAAATTATTGACGAAGAAATAGAATACGAGCCGTATTTAAACGGCGAAATGGTAGAAGATATAGGGCTTTATTTCAGCCTTATGAGTAAGCACAACGAAAGAGACGAAGCGTACACTAACAAGTCTTCTTTGGTTGAGGTTTCTAAAACTTTGATAGGCGAACATATACCTTTTGGCGTTACGGGTAATTTCCATAGGTTAGACGGTTATAAACTCTTAATCGCGCCTATGCTTTCCATTTTAGAAAAAGACGTTGACCGAATCGTTAATTACGTTGAAAACGGTGGAAATATCTACCTTTCGGGTGGAGATAATCCAGAACTATTATATAGGCTAACAGGGCTTGAAATTGTTGGAGAAACTGCTGAAAAGTCAATATATATTGCGCCTGAAAAAGAAGAAGGTTTTTTATATTTTAATAAGAAATATCCTCTTGCTTTCGAGGGAACTGCGCCGTACGTTAAAGCGACGAGAAAGGTTGACGTTTTAGCCACTTTGACCTTACCTTATACAAGACCCGACCAGTTTGAATTTGCGGCAATACACTCTGACCCACCGGGAAAAAATACCGAATACCCTGCAATAATCAGCGCAACTTGCGGTAAAGGTAGAGTCGTTTGGTCGGCGCTACCCATAGAAGCGATAGACTATTGTGAGTATAGAGAGATTTTTATGGGACTTTTAAGACCTATGCTCGTAGATTATAAACCTTCGTTTAAATCTGACGCGCCTGATACTGTAGAAATCACTTTATTTGAAGAAACCGATGGTTTAAGAGTAAACCTTATTACCGTTGATGAAAAGCCTTACGCAAAGGAAATCGCGCCTTTTACGGTTAGTGTAAAAACGGATAAAAAACCGACTAAAGTAATTTCTTTGCCTAAAAAAGAAGAACTTGATTTTGATTTTGACGGCGAATACGTTACAGTAAAAGTAGAGAATTTTAAAATCTATAATATGTTTAAAATCGTTTAGTCGTTTAAAAGACAGATAAAAACAAATTGCCAAACTAAGTTTTGCACTTAGTTTGGCAATTTAATTTTTTGTTTTAGGCTGTGTCATAACGTATGACTGATTTTATGAGAGCGGTTAGATGCAAGCAAGACGGGGTTTTTATGAGATTTTTACAAGGGAATTACCTTGCTCAAAATCGGAATTGTAAAAAGCCATAAAAATACTAATATTGCGTAGCATATAAACACTCGAATATCAGTCACGAGTTGTGACATAGTCTTATTTTAAAATCTTTTTTATCGCAAAAAATTGCAACCGCCTCGGCAAAGCGTTTAGAAGTAACAAAAGTTTATTTCTGTTTACGCTATACGCAAATTTAGGCTTTTTAACCGTTAAAATCTTTAATGCTTTTTGGGCAATTTTTCAGGGCGAACGCTCTTTGACTCAACGCCGTTTACAATTTGCTTAAATTTTTCGGCGTTACACTTATAAGTAGTCGTCTTTTCGCAAAAACGGTCTAACGCGTCGGTAGAAACTTTTAGCATCCCAGTAGACACAGCGCCCGCTCTAATAACCGAAACGAAAATTCCTAAAAGTTGCAATTCCATTTTCAGCGAGTACGCGTATTTATCGAGCGCGCTTTTTGAAATTGCGTAAAGTCCCGTAAACGGCAAAGGGTCAAGCGGAGCAAGTTCGCTCGTAGTCATTATTATTCTACTTCCGCTCTTTAACAACGGCATAAACGTCTTATTTACACAAAAAGCCCCGTATAAGTTGATTTTAAACACTTTTTCAAAATCTTCGTCGGCAATTTCGACTAAAGAATCTAAAGTATATATCCCTGCAAAATGGACGATTGCAAAAAGTTCGTCGGTAAGGCTTTTAACCTGTTGAAAGGCGTTTTGTATACTTTGACCGTCTGTAAAATCAACAATTATAGGCACGACGTTAGGCTCTTTTTCAAGAACTTTTTTATCAAGCGCAAAAACCGTAAAACCTTTGCTTGCGAAAAGTTTAACGGTTTGATAACCCATTCCGCCGTACGCGCCCGTTATAAGTACGTATTTCATATTTTACCTACTAAATTTATTGTAAAACAGTATATTTAACGCCGTCGGGAACGCTTACGTTTAAGGATATTTCGCCGTCAGTTCTTTGTATACAAGTTCTTGAAAGACACATAGTTTTCACCTTTAAATTTTAGTTTCTTTTCCATCACTTTCGTAAGTTGCCAAAACGATTTTCACAGCCTTTAAACCTTCTTTTCCGTCAATGGCAAAATCTCTACCCGTTTTAATACAGTCGTAAAAATCGCTTATAAGCGCTTTATGTCCTTCGCCGTATACCTTTTTAATAAAACTTTCTTTTGAAGAATTTTTATTGACGAGTTCTCCGTTTATATACACGTCGTTATCAGTTACGCGGATTTCGCCGTCGCTCGTTACAACGACTATTTGAGTGGGATAATCGTCTTTTGCCGACGTGGTTGCGCAAAGCGAAAAATCAACGTCGCCCATACAAGTGAGCATTGCCGTATCTTCAACTTCAATTACGCCTTTTAAAGAAACGTTTTCGCACCAACCGACTACGCTTTTGGGCATTCCCACAAACCATTGCAATAAATCTACGGTATGCACGGCTTGATTTATTAAAACTCCACCGCCTTCCGTCTTCTTAACACCGCGCCACTCTGCTTGTCCGTAATAATTTTCGTCCCTATTCCAACAAAGACAACCGCGAGCGGAAAGAATAGTTTTTCCTTTCAACCACTCTTTTACAAACAAAGAAGAAAGATTGTACCTATTTTGAAAGCAAACGCCTAATTTTGCTTTCGATTCTTTTTCGGCTTGCAAAATTACGGGGATATCTTCTTTTTTTATACAAAGCGGTTTTTCGCACAAAACGTGTATATTGCGCTTTAACGCGGACGTTACCATTTCGGTATGTAAATAATGCGGAGTGCAAATATGCACTACTTCAGGCTTTACTTCGTCCATCATTTGTAAATAATCTTGATACCCTTTTATATTTGGAAACGCAGACAACTTTTTCTCGTCTACGTCGCACACGGCAACTACGTCTTCATTTCTTTCTTTCAGTAACCAAACGTGTCCGACTCCTATTACTCCAAGTCCTATAACGGCAACTCTCATTTTAATTACTTCCAACTATAAGTTTTGATTTGATATGGTTTTTAACAATTACGTTTATATTTTAAACTATTTTCATAAAAAAATCAATAGCGCGCGCAATAAAACGCTCGCTATTTTCAATAAAAAGATTTTTAACCGCCGTCACGCTAATTAGATAGATAATTTTCTTTATGCGAAGTTGTATAAACGATAAAAAGAGCGCCCCAAAAGATGCTCTTTTTTATCGTTACTAATATTTTTGCAATAATACAATTCTTAACGATTATGCAATCGCCTTAAAATCCGTAACCTGCAGGGCTATAATACGCCATATTCGTTTGTCTTACGTCCAAACGACCAAAGCATGCAACTACGGGTACGTTTGAAATAACGTGAATTGCGTATTGTCCGTAAGGAATTTGATACCCTTCCTTACCGATAGGTTTATCCAAACGCAAACAAGTCGTGCGTTCTGCGTTTAAATCAATAGTGATATTATCGTAAGGCGGTTTGTCTTCAAACAAGATTTTAATTCTAATTTTAGCGTTCTTTTTTGAAATGTTAGTAATCATCAACGCTTCGTGACCGGGGAAATCGGGATTATCGCCTTTAGGGGGTAAATCGCCGTCGCAAAATACCCAGTTCTTTTTTCCGTAACTCATATTAGTTTCTCCTTATTATTTAACGTAGTTAAAAAGTTCTTCTTCAAATTCGGGGCACAAAGGTTCTGCGCCGTTTTCAGTAATGACGTAACAGGTTTCTACACGCAAACCGTGTAAGGTAGGATGTCCGAAAAAAGATACGTCGACGTTAACTATCATATTCTTTTCAAGCGCGTCGTCGCTGTTTGGTCCAAAGAAAGGCGCTTCGGCTTCCATAAGCCCCATAGTGTGCGCGAAAGGACATACGAGATATCTCAAATAACCGCCTTGATCGTAAAGTTTTCTACCAACTGCGTCGATTTGTCTACCCGTATTGCCGATTTTAAGCATACTCTTGGTAAGTTTCATAACTTCAATCATATCAATAAGACATTTTCTTTGTTCGGGGGTGTATTCTCCGCTTACGGGAATAGTATGACCGAACGTACCTGCATATCCGTTGATACGTGGCGCAATACCAAGCATAACCATTTCGCCGTCTTGCATTACTTTATTAGTCGCAGTAGGAACGACTGCGTTAGAACGGATACCGCTACCGACAATCGTTCTATAAGCAAAACTGTCCGCTCCGTTTTCACGACATACCGCTTCGCCTGCCGCAGCGACTTCATATTCTTTATTGCCCGCCTTTACTTTTTCAGCCATTGCTTTGTACGCTTTACAAGCAAGTTGGGTAGCCTGACGAGCCTGTTCTACTTCCCAGTCGCTCTTTACGTAACGGAATTTAAGATAATCTTCAGTTAAATCTACTATTTCACAACCTTCAAAGCCCGCAACTAAATCTTGATGTACTGCGTACGGCATATCCGTAGTACCGACAAGACCTACTTTCTTTACGGGGAATTTTTTAGAAAGTTCTGCAAATAAATCGCTAAAACTAATGATGGTTGCCAAAGGATATTCTTCGTCTGGAACCATAAATACGGGGAAACAACGAACGTCGGTAATCGCCGAATCTTGCTTTGCGAAAGGTTCGCTTTCAGGTCCGCCGAGAAGCATCGTAGTACCATCGCGACCAACTAATACCGCGCCCTTTTCAAACTGTCCGCACCAACCCGTCAAATACCAACCGTTTGCAACGTTAAGTTCGTCAAAGTAAATGATTGCAATATCCGTATCTTTCTCGTTGAGAAGTTTTACTACATTTGCAACTCTGTTTTCAGTTTCTTGTTTGTTGTAATATTCCAGATATCTTCTCCTTTTTTATTTTTACGCCTTCCACTCGAAATCTTCAAGCGGAAACATTGGGCGTTTAATTCGTTTTAAGTTTAAGCGAGATAACTCTACGCAACTCGCGCCGTCGGATAATGCGAACAATTCTCTGTCCGCGTAGGGTTTAAGTTCGGTAAATAAATAACCGAGTTTAACTACGACTATTTCATACGACAGCAAATCTACGTTGGCTTTATCGAAATTACCTTTCTCTATAAACGCGCTACGAAGTTCTGTAAAAACGGCGTCAACGTTGCCAATAGATACAGTCAGACTTCTGCCGATAATCTCTTTAGTCCAACCGAGAATTTCTCCGTGTGATTTTACGGTTGCCGTTACTCCGCCAAATATTGACAATTTTATTTCTTCACCGTCGGATACAGCCCAAAACCTTTCTACAATCTCTTGGTTTGTAATACCTGCAACGCAAGTTTTTTTAGTTGGGTTTGCCTTGATAAGCAATTCAAGCAAGCCTAAAGTATCACCTTCCGCGCCTGCCGTCGTATTATCTCCGCTGTCCGTTATAAAAATGCGTTTTTCCTTGCCTTCTATCGCGCGTTTTACACATTCTTCGGGCAGTTCGGCTTCACATAAAAATTTATAATCTCTACGCGTTGCCCAAAGTTTATTTGCTAAATCTTTTGCGATTTTCTCGGCTGTTTGCTTACTCGTTGCGCAAACGACAGTCGACGCGCTCGTATTTGGAGCGTCTATCCAACAATGCCCTAAAAATAAATTCGCCGTAAAAACGTCCTTTTGGTTTTCCAAAACGAACGTTTCTTCAATTAAACTCTTTAACGGCTCGTAAACAGTTTGCAAAGTGTCGTTTTTTAACAAAAAGGGTACGCGACACATATATGCGTAGGGCTTAATATTATTTTTTAGGCAATAACAAAGCGCTTTTGCCGAGCGTTCTTGACACTCTTTTTGGTCGATATGTGGAACGGTTTTAAATCCGCTAATGATATTTGCGTACGTCGGCAGTTCGTCGGTTATATTCGCATGAGCGTCTAAAGAAAGAGAAATTAAACAATCTTCGCTGACAATCTCTCGAATTTTTTTGAGTAAATACAACTCTCCGCTACCGATTTCTTCAACTTCCATACTGCCGTGAAAAAAGATATACACGCCAGCAACGTCGGGATTTGCGCGAACTACGTCCAAAATTTGCTCGCTGTAATCGTTGTAAACGTCTAACGGAACGGTTGCAGAAGGCAACGCTACCGCATAAATAGAAGGAATTACTTCAAAGCCTTCTTTTTCAAATATCTCTTTAACGACTAACTTTTTGAAAATATCTTCGCCTTTGAAATACTCAAAATCAGACCGCTTTGGATGAAGTTTTGCTTTGCTGTTAGATTCACATTGAAAAGAAGCAACCAAAATTTTCATAAAACTTATTCTCCGTAGCAATAGTTTTAAAAATATCCTATTACAATTTCATATTGTACCATTATTTCGCTATATTTTCAAGGTAAAAAAAATTTGAAAAATGGTAAAAAATAAAACCAATTTTTTTATTTTGTTTTATTTACCCCAAAAGATTGCAAAATGAAAAATCGTTTGCTATACTTTTTTTTAGGAGTTACGCTATGAATAAATACTTTAAACATCGAGTAAAAAAAGCAATCGTCGTTCAAAATTTAATTACCGTCGAATTTTTAGATATCGGCGACGACTTTACCTATCCCGAAGAAACCCACGATTTTTACGAATTCGCATATATCGACAACGGCGCTATTTATTGCCATATAGAAAACGATAAAATCCAACTTTCGCAAGGCGATTTTTTACTAATAGCCCCACACAAACGGCATTTTTATTCTAGCGTTGAATTAGGAGAGCGTTCGTCTATTTTTATCGTGTGTTTTCAATGTAGCGCAGACGTATTGTCTATTTTAGAACAAAAAATCTCTTTATCAAGCGACTTAAAAATACTGGTTGCCAACATACTTCAAGAGGCTAAAAACGCTTTTGAATTTCCTTTTAACCGAAAGTTAAAATTGCTCGATTCTCCTTTATACGCGTCTCAACAACTTGTGGAAAACAACATAGAAACGCTACTTATTCAACTAATACGCAACGAAACTAAACAAAACGAACAGATAAAATTCGTTATGAGTAGCATAGAAAAAGAACGCAATTTAATTAGCGATATTATTTCACTACTTAAAAATAATCTTTACGCTAGGCTTACGTTAGAGCAAATCAGCCAACAAACCTATTATAGTAAAACTATCTTAAACCACCTGTTTAAGAAGAATATGGGAATTACTATTATGCAATATTATAACGGTTTGAAAATAGAGGAAGCCAAAAAACTTTTGCGCAAAAATCATTCTTCTGCGGAAATTGCAAATCTTTTAACCTTTGAAAGCGCGACCTATTTTACAAAAGTGTTTAAAAAATACGTTGGGATGACTCCTTCCGCTTACAAAAAAAGAATTTTATAATCGTAACCACTCGTGAACTATCGGCTTTCGCCAACAAAAAAATAATCTAACTAATCGCCAACAAAAAAACTCCTTTCGGATGACCGAAAGGAGTTTTTTACTTAAGTTAATTTTAGGTTACTCCTGTCCGTCAATTTGCACGTATGCTCTGCAATACAAATCGTCCGCCATTTTCTTTGCGGGCAAGCCTTCGGAATAGAATACTTCGCACGACAAATCGTCAAGCGTGGTAGACCCTTGCGTTGTTGATACGTACGCTTCAGTACCTTTCACGTAAGCATCTTGCAATTCCGTCCAAAAGAGCATAGTGATTTCGTTTTTCGTTTTATCAAAACCACTATTAGTTACTGCGTAAAGTATGTATACTTCGTCGTCGTATGATACGTTGTTAGAAACAATCTCCAACGTTACTTCTTCGCCTGACGCTTCAGCCTGTCCTTGCACTCTTTGTAAAGAAGCAACGCCAAGCACACAGCAAAGAACCATGACAATCGTCGAAATCCATACGAATAATTTGTTTTTCATTTTTGATTCCATCATTTTTCTCTCCTTTTTTTCAATTACGTCCAACCATTTTGATCTACGTTTTCATCATTCCAAATTTTTTCCTCGTAGGAAGATTCTGACTTAGATTCTGATGAAATACTTTCCTGCGAAACGTTTTCGGAAGAACTTTGCTCCGAGTCCCCGTTACAACCTATAGCGCAGATAAGTGAAATTATTAGAAAAAACACCGCTATTAATAAAAACGTCTTTTCTTCACTTTTTCCATTATATCCAACCTCCATTGTCTACGTTTTCGTCGCTCCTTTTTTCATTTGAGCGAACAACATCTTCTCTTTTTAAGAAGATTTTTAGCAAATTGGTTTCTTCATACATGTTTTAACCTCCTATTTTTAACCTCCTATATTAATTTTTTTGCTTTATATTTGTAAAGAGTAACTAACAGGAAAAACTCCCCCTTTTCACTTTCCGTCAAAAGACGACCGCGATTGAAAATTTCCCTTTTTGTAGTCGCTTCTTTAAAATTTGAAACTTTATTTTAGCCATATTGTAAACTATTCATCATTATATAATTAAACCACGTGTTATTATATACCGTTCTAAGAACTTTGTTAATACCTCTTACAAAATAACGTATCACAACGAAAAGGATAAATTTCGTTATGGTTACCGCACCACCAAAAAGAGCGCCCCGAAAGGCGCTCTTTATTCAGTATTCCTCTAAATTTAAAAGCGGATGACAGGAATTTGCTCCGCAAGGGAGCAAGATTTCCTAAAGGAAATGCGACCAAAATTTGCAAACAAATTTTGTTACGATTCTGCTTACCGCACCATTAAAAAGAGCACCCCGAAAGGTGCTCTTTATTCAGTATTCCTCTAAATTTAAAAGCGGATGACAGGAATTTGCTCCGCAAGGGAGCAAGATCTCCTAAAGGAAATGCGACCAAAATTTGCAAGCAAATTTTGTTACGATTCTGCTTACCGCACCAATAGAAAAGGGGTGGCAAAGCCACCCCTTGTCTATGGGTGCGGATGACAGGAATCGAACCTGCACGGTTACCCAATGGATCCTAAGTCCATCGCGTCTGCCAGTTCCGCCACATCCGCATAACTATTGCATAACTATTTAAGTTTAACATATATCCCCTTTAAAATCAACTTTTTTAACCCTTTCTTTTACTTTTAAATTCTAAATTTTTTACACTCTTTATTTTTCGACAATATTTTAAATTGTACCGTTATTTAAGTTGCATACGCGCGATTTATATAGTATAATAGACGCAATTTTTTTCAAGGAGTAACCCTATGCGAGTATATAATTTTTCAGCAGGTCCAAGCATGCTCCCCGAAGTCGTTTTAAAAAAGGCGCAAGCAGAATTTTTAGACTATGAAGGCTCGGGATCGTCCGTTGTGGAAATGAGCCACCGCGGTAAAGTTTTTGACGGAATTGCAAAAAAATGCGAAGCCCTTTTCCGTGAAGTTATGGGTATTTCCGACGACTACCACGTTTTATTTTTACAAGGCGGAGCGTTTCAACAATTCGACGCTGTTCCGTTAAACCTTATGAAAACTGGTAAAGCCGATTACGTCGTAACGGGAAACTTTTCAGGTAAAGCCCAAAAAGAAGGGGCAAGATACGGCGACGCTAAAATAATCGCGTCTTCTAAAGACGCTAACTTTACGTATATTCCCGAACTTAAATACGAGGATTTCCGCCCCGACGCAGATTACGTTCACATAACTTCAAACAACACAATTTTCGGAACGAGATATTTAGAATTCCCTAAAACTCCTACTCCGCTCGTGTGCGATATGTCGTCGGAAATTTTAAGCCGTGAAATAGACGTGAACAAATTTGGACTTATTTATGCAGGCGCGCAAAAAAATATTGCCCCCGCAGGTCTTACGATAGTTATCGTAAGAAAAGATTTAGCCCAAACTTCAACCCCAAACTGCCCTACTATGCTTAAATACAGAACTCAGGCAAACGCAGACAGTATGTATAACACTCCTCCGTGTTTCCCAATTTACATGGCAATGCTCGTTTTAGAGTGGCTAAAAGGGCTTGGCGGAGTTAAGGAAATTCAAAAAATAAACGAATATAAAGCAGGACTTTTATACGATTTTATTGATAATTCTTCATTTTTTACCAACTCGGTAAGAGCGAAAGACCGTTCTATTATGAACGTTCCTTTCGTAACCCCAAGCGAAGAATTAGACGCGCTTTTTGTAAAAGAAGCAACGCAAAACGGACTTGTTTCGCTTAAAGGACATAGGCTTGTCGGCGGTATGAGAGCGTCGATTTACAACGCTATGCCCGTAGACGGCGTTAAAAAACTCATTGATTTTATGAAAGAGTTTGAACTTAACAACAAATAAACTCTCTTGGAGCAAACCACTATGAAAAAAATATTAAAATTAAACGAGATAAGCCCTTTGGCTGATAAATATTTTGAAAATTACGAATACAGTAATTACGCTGAAAACCCCGACGGAATTATGCTTAGAAGTTTCAAAATGCACGACTACGAAATCGGCTCTAATTTAGTTGCCGTTGCAAGAGCGGGCGCAGGTGTAAACAATATCCCCCTTGATAAAATGTCCGAAAAAGGAGTTTGCGTTTTCAACACGCCGGGCGCTAACGCCAACGCAGTTAAAGAACTCGTAGTTTGCGCTTTACTTTTGGGTTCGAGAAAAATTTACGAGGGTATTACTTGGGCGCAAAACCTTTCTAAAGACGACGACGTGGCTAAACTCGTTGAAAAAGGCAAATCGCAGTTTGTCGGCGGTGAAATTTATGGTAAAACTCTCGGCGTTTTAGGACTTGGAGCAATAGGCGCGAAGGTTGCCAACGTTGCAATCGATCTCGGTATGGACGTGCTCGGTTACGACCCTTACATTAGCGTTGACGCGGCGTGGAGGTTGTCGAGAAAAGTTAAGCACGAAAAGGAACTTGCTTCACTTTTTGCAGGCTCTGATTATATTTCCATACATATGCCACTCAATCCCGACACGAAAGGAATAATAAACAAAGAAACCATTTCGCAAATGAAAGACGGCGTTTGCATAATCAACTGCGCAAGGGGCGAACTCGCAAATAACGACGACTTAAAAGAGGCTTTAAAAAGCGGAAAAGTTTCTCGCTACGTAACCGATTTCCCCGTAGCCGAACTTTTAGGAGTTGCAGGCGTGGTTACTATTCCTCATCTTGGAGCGTCCACTCCCGAAGCCGAAGACAACTGCGCTATTATGGCAGGCAGACAACTTACCGACTATATCGAAAACGGCAACGTTGTAAACAGCGTAAACTTCCCTAACCTTAAAGGTCCTGACGCGTACGTTCATAGAGTTATAATCATTCACAAAAACGTGCCTTATATGATTAACTACGCAACCAAACCTTTCTCGGATGCGCATATAAACATAGATAACCTTTTAAGCGCAGGTCGCGGAGAAGTAGGCTATATGATTTTAGACGTTGAAAAAGAAATTCCGCAAAGCGTAATTTGCGAACTTAAGAAAATAGACGGTTTTTTGAAAGTTAGAGTTATACGATAATAATAAAAAGGACTTGGCTCGCCAAGTCCTTTTTATTATTACTTATCATATTGCGCCGACGTAATGTCTAAAAGCATTTTTTTCGTTTCCGCCTTTTTTAAAACGGATATTACTATATAACCAGTAAAAACTACTAACATTATCGCTATAAAACCTGAAAAAGAAGAAAAATTAATCATATTTCTATATTGCATAGTAGTTTCTTCTCCTCCCATATTTGCAAACATTCCACCAAACAATTTTGCGTAAATAATGTCAAATATAAGATATAATACAATACCAAAAATAGATTGCTTTTGAAAAAAGCCTTGTTTTTTATCCCGTTCACCTGTCTTTAGCATTGAATTGTACGTCAGCATTGTAGAGCCTTCTTCATCCATAAGCATATTTGCCGTCTTAAAAATTGAAATACTCGACATTACAATTAATGTAACACCAAAAACAAACTCAAATAAAGCAAACATTCCCGTTGCAATTTGCCACACCCCACCCAATCCATAAAACTCTTTACTACTTTCAGAAAAAAGTGATTTAAAGGTGATTACAATATCTTCTACTAACGTAAAGTTCTTTTCAATATATCCGTCTTCAAGCGCGTCTTCTAACTGCTCAAAGTTTTCAATTTCTTCAATAGTTGGCTCATATTTGCACTTGTAAATAGGTAAAAATAACATACATAAAACAAGACAAATAGCGCAACTGTGTAATATTATGTTTAAAACGTTTATCTTCTTTACTGTTGACGTATATTTAGTATACGGCTTGACAGTTTGTTCTTTTTTCTCTACCACATCGCTTTTTTCCGCCGTTTCTAAATCGTCGCAAAGCATAAAACCGCAATTTACACACATTGCTTGACCTGGCAATACTTCCTTGCCACAATGAGAACAAAACTTATTTCCGTTATTGCCACGAAAACCGCAACCTGTACAAATTGCATTTTCAGACTCAATTTCTTTTCCACAATTTTTACAAAACATTTTTATTTCTCCTACGTAATTTTTATCAATAATCCGAATAAGATTATCTAATGTGCACATTATATCATTTGCAAGTCTATTTGTCAAATATTTTTTAAGTATATAATGATTGCATTATATAATGTTGGGGTACACTATGAAATTACGAATTTTAGAAATTCTCAAAGAAAAAGGCAGAAGTAAATACTGGTTATATATTCAACTTGGTTTAAGTTATCAAAATTTTAATAAAATCGTAAACAACGAAACGAAAAGCATAAAATTTGAAAATCTTAAAACTATTTGCGACATACTTGAATGCACTCCAAACGACTTGTTTGAAGAATATCATAACAAATAATGGAAAATGCCTTGGCTTACGCTAAGGCTTTTTAGTTAATTATGTGAAAACGATAAAATTTTTGATTTTTTCCTTGATTTATCGAGATTTTAGTGTATAATATAATAAAAAGATTAGCGATATTTTACGCTATTTTTACAAGATAAGGAGACGACTATGGAAAAAGTAAGAATTCAAGACGATTTATTTACGCACGTAAACCAAGAAGCGTTGGATAAATTAGTTATTCCCGACGATAAGCCTACCGCAGGCGGATTTCAAGTACTTGCAGACGACGTTGAAAAATTGATGATTGGCGAATTTAACGCTATGAGCAAGTCTAAAGCATATCCTAACGTTTATTTAGAAAACGCTTGCAAATTGTTTAAGGTTATCAAAAACGTTAAAAAGAGAGAAAAAGACGGTATTACCCCCGCTCTTAAAAACGTTGCAATATTAAACAAAGTAACGGATATGAAGTCTTTTAGCAAACACTATAAGACTTTGAAACTTAAGAGAATTCCCCTTCCTTTCATCATTTCGGTTGACACCGATATGAAAGACTCTAAAAAGCATTGCGTTGCAATTCA
Source organism: Clostridia bacterium (assembly GCA_017453045.1). GTDB lineage: Bacteria > Bacillota > Clostridia > Christensenellales > Borkfalkiaceae > UBA10281. Next base: position 44,848 of record JAFTKX010000006.1, read on the forward strand.
AGGTCCAAGCGTTATTTTGCCAGACGCTTCTTACTATAAACCCGAAAGAGCGCAACAAAAGGATATGATTTTGGGCGTTTGGACTAACGTTGCGAAAGCAATTCTTGCAAAAACCGATTTAAGCCCTGAAGATCAAGAATTATTCCTTGCAGATACTATTAAATTCGACGCTATTTTAGCAAATCTTGTAAAAACTCGCGAAGAATGGTCTGAATACGTTAAGGCTTACAACCCTATGAAATCAACTAAAGTTGCTTCTATGGTTAAACCCGTAAACTTTAAGAAGATTTTGAAAGATTTATTCGGTTTCCTTCCCGAAACAGTTATCGTTGCAGAGCCAAGATATTTTAAAGCGTTTAAAGAAGTATTCAACGAAGAAAACTTTGAAATTTACAAGCGTTGGGCTTACGTAAACGCAATTATCAATTCCTGCTCTTATTTAACCGAAGAGTTGAGAGATTTAGGTAGCGTTTACTACCGCACTATCGCAGGTATTAAGGCTAATACTCCGCTTGAAAAATACGCTTATCAAATAGCGTCGGGTATGTATTCTGAACCTGTTGGATTGTACTACGGCGAAAAATATTTCGGCGAAGAAGCAAAGAAAGATATTACCGAAATCGTATATCAAATTATCGACACTTATAAATCGAGAATTCAAAACAACGATATATTAGAACAAGCAACTAAAGATAAAGCCATTTTAAAACTCTCTACAATGGGCGTTAAAATGGGTTATCCCGACAAAGTTAGAAAAATTTACGACCTTTTGGTATTTAACGAAAAGAAATCTTTGTTCGATATAATGCTTACTTTAAACCAAGTAAGAGTTTTAGATTCGTTAGCAAAATTGAACGAGCCTACCGACCCAACCAAGTGGCAAATGCCGGGTCATATGGTAAACGCTTGTTACGATCCGTCGGTAAACGACATTACCTTCCCCGCTGCAATTTTACAACCGCCGTTCTATTCTTTAAAGCAATCGAGAAGTGAAAACTTGGGCGGTATCGGCGCGGTTATCGGACACGAAATTTCTCACGCTTTCGACTCGAACGGCGCTAAATGCGACGAACACGGCAACATCAACAACTGGTGGACAAAAGGCGACGAAAAGAGATTTAAGACTAAAGTTAACGCTATGGTTAAACAATTCGACGGCATTGAACTTCCTTGGGGTAAGGTAAACGGCAAGTTTATCGTTAGCGAAAATATGGCAGATAACGGCGGTATGGCTGTTACGTTGGAAATTATGTCTAAAACTCCTAACGCGTCTTACGTAGAATACTTTACTAACTGGGCAAAAGTTTGGTGCGTAAAGGCAAAACCCGAATATCAACAATTACTCTTAAGTATTGACGTTCACGGTCCTAATATTTTGCGTACGAACATGCCACCGAGAAACTTCCCCGAATGGTACGAAACGTTCAACGTTAAAAAGACTGACAAGATGTATCTTGCTCCAAACAAGCGTATTGTAATTTGGTAAAAATAAAAACACAAAAAGTAGGTTGCAAAACCTACTTTTTTATTGATATGGGTGAATTATACTTTTAAGTGCAACACCTTAATTACTAATTGATTTTTAATCAATTAAGGTAGTGCCACCTTAAAATTTTGCCCAACTTCGTGCCCAACATTTTTCATTTTCTACTTAATTTAAAAATTTATTTAGGAAATCTAAACAAAAAAATTAGCGGTTTTAAAAGTTTTTCACTTTCAAAACCGCTATTTTGGTGCACCTTCGGGGACTCGAACCCAGGACCCACTGATTAAGAGCCAATTAAAAGGTTTTTTTAACACGCAAAATTGCCCATTTTATCTGCGATTTTAAGAACACGAAAAACCCAACCCAACATTTACCCAACTTAAAAAACGTCTTTTGCAGTTAATATAAAAAGAGCCGAAAGGCTCTTTTTCTTTCCCCTAACTTGACTTCTCTTTTGCTTTCGTATTAAGCAAGAAGAAAAAGGAGGTTAATCCGTATGTCAACACTTGAACTTCTCTACATACTTTTAAAGATTATCTACCAAATAATCTTAATTCTTAAAGAACTCGATTAACCTTCCTTTTCGAGTTTATTGTAACACGTTTCAAAATTTAAGTCAAGTCCTTAATCTTGCCTACTTTTCAAGCCTTCCCCTATCCTTTTACTGCAAAAACTTTTAAATCTACGCAATAAAAAAAGAGCCCTAAGCCCTTTTTAACAATATTTATAACCCCTTTGACAAAGCATTAAAATGTGTTGTTGCAGGCAAAAAGGAGGTTATTTTTTATGATATCATTACAACTCCTACTTGTAATACTTCAAATCATTAACACAATCATTGAAATTAAAAACAACAATAAAAAATAACACTCCCTGTGTTTGAGTGTAACACATTTTATTTGCTTTGTCAATCCCTAAAACCGACAAACCCAACCCGTTTTATTTTACTGCAATTAGACGTACATTTACTATGACAAGCGCACCGCTCGCAAGCGAGCGGTGCGGTAAATGCACTGCACTTTTTGCACTTATATGGGTTTTGTTACAAGAAAAAGAAGACGGGATACGGAAAATTTCCGCTATCCCGCTCTTCTTTTTTCCGTATTTAACCGTCTTTTTCTTTTTTTGAACGCAAAATACCCACATAACTATGTGGGTTAAAGTTTAATTATTCATTACCGTACCGCTCTAATTCAACAGCGGAAACACATCACAATCGGACCTTTTTAATTCTGGATCTAATATGGTTGACTTTAAAATTTCATCATAAATTACAAACTTGTTACAATAACTAAGTTTATAGCCAAGACTTATATCGTCTTTTTCCAATTCAACGTCTAAACAACTATCAATATGCCTTGAATAAACTATTTTTTCTTCTGTTTTACCTATATACTTAATAATATAATTAGCAACGCCACCGACGTTATTTTCTATAGGCTGAAAATCGTTTCTTCCAAAACGAACTGCAAAAAAAGAATTTATCATTGACTTTTCCATACGCTTACGCATAGGATTAAAATACTTACTTACTTTGAAAAAGCCTTTCATCTGTCCTTTAGGTATATAAAAAACGCCATGAAAATGTAATCTTCCTGTTACTGCACCGTTTTCCCAAACACCCATAAATCGCCAACCATAATCAGTTGCTAAATGACTTAGGCAGGTTAAATAAGATTTTTTAAATTCTTCTTCATTATCAAATTTAGAAGAATCGTAAGTTTGCGTTACAAAATAATTCCAACAATGCAAATTAGCCTTTTCCTTGAAACGTTTTTTCCGCATTATTAAATTAATTCTTTTTTGCTTTAATCGCTTTTCTACGTAATCGCTAAAATCTATATCATTGTTTAACATATCAAACAAATCTTCATAATAATGATTATTTTTATACAAAACAATCATTCTACTATTGATATATTCTTTTTGCTTTTCAACGTTCAAATTCAAATCTTTAGACTCTTTATAGGCTATCTCGAACAATTCCGAAATAAAATCTTTCTTAATTCTTCTTTTATTGCTCTTAATCGCTGTTCGTGTTCCGACCAAATGAAAACCGTTTACTTTAAGTTTATATCTTGCAATTTCTGGAATTGCTTCTCTTAATACCATCTCCATATAAATTCCCTACTTATAAAAAACTACTTGACTTTTACGTAAAAATCGAATATAATAATATCAAGAGAGAGGACTCGCTGATTAAGTTCGGCTGAACGACTTACGCTGGAAACAGGACTGTAACTGCCACTCTCTTTTTTTATGCTATTTTTTCTTAATAGGCTTGTTCATTACTGAATCAAACTTGCTTTTATCTTTTGCGTGTATTTTCCAATCATTATATCCACGAGAAAAATCTTTGATTTTATCTTCATAAGGATTTGGTAAAATATACGCTTTTTTCTTATCTTTACTATTTGGATTTTTATGTAAAGGAATAGTCGGCTCATTATCATAATTATCTGAATGCGTTATACTTACGTATTGATATTTACCGTCTTTTTTTGAATAAGTATATGCAGGATGATTAGTTGCTTTGTTTTTTCTAAAACCCTTACGAAAGTTATTTCTCATTTTAGCCATAATCTCCTTATAAACCACCGTCTAAAATATTAAAAACGTTATGCAAAAACTTATATCGTTTATCGTATTGTTTTTCAGTCAGTCCTTTTTCTTGCATAACCTTTTTCTTTGACTTATTAGAAAACATACCTACCGTATTATGTAGCTCTTGCCGTGTTACGCCCGAATCAAGTTTCTTCTTTATCCAAGCACGTTCTTTGTAATATTTATCTTCCATAATGTTCTCCTTTAATTATTTTCATCCGTTTCGGGGGAAACGTCAACGTCGTCAACCCACTCCGTCACACTTGCGCAGAGTTCTTTAATCAAAATTTTCGAGCCCTTTATCGCGTTGTCGGAAAGGGTTATTTTATTGTTTTTTAAAAGAGCAAGCCCTTCTACGTTCGCGCTTAATAATTTTTCCATTGCCTTAATATCCGTTCCTTTTGCCATACTTACGTCTCCACGATATTTTTCTAATTCCTTTTGAGTATAACTGTGTTTCTATAAAAGTTCATCTTGCGTTGATATATAGTCCGCATACTCTTTCATATCGTCAAGTCCGAACAAATTATACTCGACACGACTTTCAAACGTTCCTGACATACAGTCGCTCCCGTTACGCTTACTACGATTTTTCTTGAAAGAAAGATAATACTTGCTATTTTTTACCCTACCTTCCATACGTCCGCTTTGCAACTCTATGCTTAAACGCTTTCCGCCGAACAAATTCATTGTCCTGTCATTCCAACGCCCTATAGTCGTTCTTAAAAATTCAAAAAAAGTTGTCAAAAGCCTATTGTCCGTTCTTAAAAAACGATTTTCTAAATACAAGCCGTCAAGTTTATTTTTTAAACCTAACAAAAAGGGCGAAAACATCCTAAAAGGGCTAAAAAACGGCAAAACGGTAGCGCTATCACTACTATCTTCTATTAAAGCAACTTGTCCTACGCCCCTTAAATTTGCCGTTATATTTTCAATACGTTGCATATCCGCGCCTATACTTACCATATTCCTATGGCGTATATAACAAGCGTGTCTTGACATTTTAAAAAGGACGTGAGTCAAATCGTTCTTTTGGTTGCATTCTTCATCTGAGCCTTTTACTTCTTGAAGTTCTAACGTATTTTTGAACTCTTTATCCGCTTCCGTTATTATCCATACGCCCCATCCAAAAGCGTAGCGGTTAGGATTATCCTTAATCATTTGATTGCCGAGTCTTATCATGTCAAAATCAAGTATATGACTATGACGACTAAACGAATCAATATATCTACTATCACGAGCAAAAAAGTCGCTATTCCACATAGGGAAATTGCCTAAATCTTCTAAAAGGCTATCTACTCTTATTGAATAGTTTGATACAATCAAACTACTTTCGGTTGTATAAATCGTATAAGCGAGAGCATAATCTCTTAATACGTCCCATATATCTTCAAGATATAAATTGTTATCATAAACTACAGGATATTTATCTATATCGTAACCGTATATCGTTGCGCTACAAGGGTTATTCAAAAAGATTTCTTTTTCAGAGTTTATCCATCTAATACAGGACCACTTGTCATAGATAACGTGATGGGCATAACATTGTTTCAAAACTCTTTCAAATGCAAGCCAAGGAAAATTTGGAAAACACGCGTCGCACTCTAATATTATTTCAAGCGCGTCGTCGCGAAGTTGTACTTCCATACTTAAAGCCATATCCGTAAGCATTGAAGTTTTACCTTCGCCCATTTCCGCGTAAATATAGGTTACGACACCTAATTCATTTATAAAACCCCTATTTCTTCGTTCGTTACGCCTTAAACGGTTATATCCGATTTTTTTGCTTATGACTGACAAAATAATGAAAGCAATTACTACGTAACCCCACCAAGGAAAGAACGTGAAAAACGCCCATAAATCTAAAAACAACTTGTATATTTGCCTATACAAATTCACAAAATCAAAAGATACGGCAAAATATAAGTAATAAGATATAAATTCAATAAAAATCGTCGGCACGTTAATATATAACACGCCTAAGACTATCCAAACTATGTACGTTGCAGGGCTCTTTTTTAGAAAATTTAAAAAACCTACAACCCAATTTTTTATATGCTTAAACACGTTAAATTCTAACCAACGCCAAAATTTCAAAAACTTACTATCTTTAATTACGGTTTCAGTTTTTGGTTTGAAATACCACTTTTTAAACAATGAAAAAGATATAAAAAATATGGGTACGGCAAAAAGTACAATCGTACTTACTATCGTAAATAAGTTTAACACGTGATATATATATCTAAAAAAGACAACTTTTTTAGCAAAGGTTTGCCAATACAAATCCCATTTCCGCCAAAATGCGCCAATTTCAGAAGGAATAAAAGTCGTCGGATTTGATATCGAAGGCGCGTTCTCGACTTTAAATAACGACAATACTAAATCTCGTAAGTTTAAAAAGGAATAGTCCGGCAAGTTATTTACCGTCGGAACGTAACCTTCTATATCAAACGCATAACAAAACACACTCGCGCAACTTGTACCAAAATCTATACAACTCTCTACTAATCGCCCTAAAAAAGTTGGAAAACGAAATATGCCCAAATAAACAAATATAGCCGTAATTACAGCATAAACGTATATATACTGCGCTTTTAAAAAATGATTTTTTATTGCTTTTAAAACTCTCATATTTGCGTACCTACAAAATACATATATCCAACTAAAAGGACTAAAAATAATACTAAAATAAAAATTAAAATTCTCTTTAATATCTTCATAACTTGACCTTAACGTATTGACATTTTTAAATTTATCGTATATAATAATCTCAAGAGTTTTGCATTGACCTTGTTTACAAGGTATAGTCGAAAGGACGGGATTGCAAAACTCTTTTTTTATTTACGATTGTTCTTATCATATTTTTCTTTTAAATGTTTTGGCATATCTAAATCTTTATTGTGAGGAATAAACATTCTTTTAGGAAGTTTAGACGGTCTCTTTAAATACATAGAACGGTTATCTGTTTTATCGGGATTTGGTTTAATTTCTTCATAATCTTTTTTCTTTGTATGAGTTGCTTCTCTATGAACAAAACCGTCTTCTTCCTTTTTGCTTTTCTTATCAATAAAACGTTCTTCATCTATTACAAGAGTAGTTCTATTTTTACTTATTTTAAGCCTTGCCCAAAAAGGAAAACGCTTTGGAAAGTCTTTCTTAACTGCCGTCTTTTTAGACGGCTTTTTATTTTTCTTTGCCATTTTAACTATCCTTTCGTTTAAACAATTTTCCTATCAATTTAAACGGTAAGCATATAACCCACCATACACCTTTTATTATCCAAGTAAATACTAATACTATTCCTTTTACAATCATAGGTATAAACGGCGCTAATATCGCCAATATTACGCCACCAACTACTATTATTAATACTAATGATATTGCTTTTTGTATCATATCCCATAACCCATCTAAATTAATTTGTGGACTAACCGTACCCACAGGCTCACTACTTCCTGTTTGATAATTATCTACAACACCTAAATTATACGTTTTACCGTCAGTTACAAATTTAAGTCGTAGTATAGAAACACTCGACACAATAATAGACTCGATATAAGTAGTTGTCGTAGTTACAAAACTTATCGGATCCGTTGTTACATAAGACGTACTAGTAAACGAAGTTTCATAAAAGTTTATAACCCAATCGGTTTGCGCAAAAGAAAAATTCGCTTGATTAGTAAAGGTTACTTCATTACCTTCACTTTCTTCTAAAAAAATTGCGGTGGTCGATATCCTATTCCAATTCTTTTTCTTTGAAAACCAAAAATCCCCGCTTGTATCCCCCATTTCTCCTTTAAAAACAATTTCTTCTTTAGGATTTTCTTTGCCTAAAGACTCATTAATTGTTTCAGTAAAACCATTGTTGTATATAGATACGCTTTTGTTTTTTGTAACAAAAGTTAAAGAAACTTCGTGCAAATCTTCAATTTTTTTGTCAGTACTAAACGCAACAAAATGAGCGTCGCACTCTTTGGAAGTATGGAATTTATAACCATCATTGTAGCGAACAAAACCTACAAACTTATCCGTTATTGTTACAGTTTGTAAATATTCATATTTATACGTAGTTTCGCCGTTCACAGTCAACGCTTGCCATTTTTGCTTAATAGCAATTTTATCGTGGGTTATAATTTGTCCAAGTAAATTCTTATACGGCTCGTCAAGTTTAACAAGTATATGAACAACGTCATAATATCTTACGTTGCTTTCACGCACCGTAAAATCTTCAACCTTATATTTAAAAAATACGCCGTTTGAATTTAACAAAGTTAAATCATAATCTTTGTATTCCGTATCTATACCTATTTCAACGTCGCCTAATCGTATCTTATCTACGTTATACTTCTCCGTTTTGTAACACGGCTCGTAAACGTAAATAAATAGTTCTTTATCCGAACTTTCCGCTATTTGAATTACACTTATTTTTTTAACAGTATTTGCAGGATAATTCTCGATTTTAAAACTGTCATCTTTTTGCAAGTCTTCCAATACGTCCGTGTATGCCGTCGTTTCTTCCGCGCTTGCTGTTAATTTGAACGATATACTGCAAAATAATATACTCATAATAGCAAGTATTACCGCTATTATTTTTCGCTTTGTGATACCTACCATATTTCTCCTTTACGTTAAAAGGCTCGGCCCAATTCAAGAGCAGAGCCTTTTTTATTTAATTAAACTAATTTGGTAAACTTAAAATTTTAATATTCCCACTACTTGCTGGAGTTATAAAACTAAAGGATTTTTCTCCTGTAATTACTTTTGATTCAACTCTTTCTACAATTGTTTCGTTATAGTCTGAATCTAAAACAGATTCTTTAACTGTAACGTAAACACTAAATTGATTGCCTATATAAAAATCTACGTGTGTTCCATAATCTATATATGCAAATTCGCCCGTAAAAGCTATAGACACAAAATTGCCGTTACTTTCTTCTAAAAAAATCTGCTCTGGTTGTTCTACTAATAGATAAAAATAAAAACTTCCACCAGCTTCACTATACAAGCCTACATATGTTTCAGAGCATTCATTATCCAACTCATTTACGTATGTACGACGATAAAGACGAAGCACAAAAGGTTCAGTAAACGTTTCACCTTCTACTGCATCTCTCTCAATCACGTTAGCAGAATTATACATAGCTAATAATTCGTCGTAAATTTCTTCATTACAAACATCACAGATAGCGTCTCCGTCTAAGTCTTTATGTCCAACAGCAGGTATTTCCACTTGTTCGTTATACACAACATCACAATTTTCACAAAAAACGCCGTCCGTTAAACCTGCTTTTTCACAAGTTGCAGGCGTGCCTTTTACTACCACAAGGCTATGTCCGAGTGGAGATATATATTGTTGAACTTCAAATACTTCGTCGCAGACCGTACAATATTTGCCTTGAGTTAAGCCATTCTCTAAACAAGTTGCCTTAACTGCGTCGTGATACGCTATAGTATGTCCTTTGACGGGTATTACAGTAGGCTCAATCTCAACAAAGCCACACTCAATACACTTTTTGTAATCTGTCAAACCAGTCTCACGACAAGTCGCTTCTTTCGCAGGTACTACTTCATATTCGTGTGCAGACTTTTCTACTTTTTCCTTATCTACGTATCCACAAATGCTACACGTAAGTTCTTTTTCGCCTTCTGCGCTACAAGTTGGATCTACCGTTATTGTTTCGGTATCATACTTGTGTTCACAAGTCATTTGAGTCCAAAATTCTTCAGCGCTACAAGAAACTGCGCTTATCATTATAGTTAATACCGATACTACGGCTACAAATATACTTATTACTCTTTTCATTTTTTCTCCTTTTTAAATCTCGTTTTTATATTTTTTATATTTACTTTGTATCTTAGCAACTTTCTTTGAATCGGTTATTCCGCGATTATATCCTGTCAAATTGCTAAAATGCTTTAGATTTACCGATTCTAACGCGCTTTCGTAACCTTTCACGTAGCCTCGCTTAAAATCGGCTTTTCGTTTTGCTTGACGTTCTTTAAACGTCGGTTTTCCTTTACCAGACATAACACTCTCCTTATCTTCATTTAATAGGTTTTTCAACGCCAAAATACGCCACAGTTCGTTTATTTCGCTTACCTTTGTCGTCGTAAAAATGTTCTACTATTTGGCTCTTTGCTATCCTATTTAAATCGTAAGTACTTCCCTTATATTTAGGCTTTTTCTTATCACTTGCAGTTACAATCATATTAGGCATTGAAGTTTCTATCTTTCCTACGAAAGAATATTTTGGATTTAACTTCATTTTTCCGTTTTTTCCTTTTACCCACGCATTTTCCGCTGTAACCAACCTAACGCCTTTATGTTTTAAACTGTAATTTACGTTTGACATTTTTCTTCTCCTATGTTATTATTATTTCGCCACCAGCCCCTGTATGGGGAAGCGTTGGGGAACTCCGCAACGACAAGAGAGAACGTTTGGCTTAAATGCGTAGACTCTCTATTATAACCGTCCTTTTAGGGCGGTTATTTTATTTTGCCTTTTTTCCACGCCAAAGTCTCCCGTTAGGGAGACTAATTTTATGACTTATTTTCTTTTAACTCAAGCAATTTTTGCTCTTTAGCGATTATATATTCAAGATAGGTCCTATCGCTCGTTTCTCTCGGCTTTATCGCTACTTTAAACGTTACGCCGATTTCGTCTTCGCCTTCAATATAATAACTGTTGTAACGAACTTTCTTGCCTGCTGAATCTAATCTTACACTACGTTCTATTCCAAGCAACTTCTTCTTTTCGTCGCCAAAGGCTAAGTCCAAAATTTCATATCCGCCTAAGTCGCCTGCGATAAGGTCCGCCTTAATTTCTTTTCCGTGCATACTCGACCTAACAAAATAATTGTTATATTTCTTGCCGTTTGTATGTACTACCGTTCGTTCTACGTATATAGGAAGTGATGGCACTTCTTCTACTGCTTCTACTACTTCTTCTACTTTTACGATTTCTTCTGCGTTTACGGTTTCGGTTTCATTTACTTTTACGTTTTCGTTTTTCATTATTTTTTCTCCTTATTTTAAAATTTCTTTTTTGAATCTTTGAAAACTAAAATCACTTTTCGTCAACGTCGCTTTTTCTCGCGACGATAACAAACTTACGTCTATTACCTTACTTGCTATTCCTTGCGCTTTTAACGTTCGTTGACAATAACTTACTTCACTCTTGCTATTGCAAGATACTCTGTGCTTGACAAAACTGCCATACTCTACTTGATATTTCACTTATACTTCATCTCCGTATATCTCCTTTATTATGTATTTGACTACCGTTTCTGTAGTCGCTTTTTTATTTCCACGAAAAAACGTTATTTCGTTTTCTCGGAAAACTTTTTTTATTCGCCTTACTGCTTCTTGCTTTTCTAAAAGTGCATTTATGTGCACGTCTTCTCTCTTTGGTATATACTCGCCTTCGGCAGTTATTCGGTCCTTTTTTTCGTACTGTTCTTCTACGCTCTCTATATTCTTTATCGTTTCTTCTACCTTTCCTGCCTTTTCCGCTTCAAGATACGCGTTTATTTTAACTATGTTTTCTTCGTTAGACAAAAGATAATCAAAAGTATTTTTCTTTATCGCCTTACATAGCATTTTCATATCCGCAACTTTCATTTCGGGGCTAAACCTCGTTATTAAATTTTGATTTACTTTCAAAACGTCTAACAAAACAACAAGTTGAGAGAAACTATATTCCTTAAATTCCGCTACTACTTCACCGTCAGAATTTGCAAATCGCTTTGCTACTGCTATCCTGTTTGCTACCGCGCGCTTTTTCAGTCCAAATTCTCGCTCGCAAAACTCATATATATTGCTATAAACTGCCGAAAACGTATATCCCGAATCTGGCTTAATAACACTGTAATACCGTTCTTTTTTAAACTTTTGCAAGTTTGCTCCAAATACTACTTCTGAATGCTCTCGCGCTTGAAGATGGTCAAATAGCACTTTATATGCGCTACACGCCATCTCAAACTTCGTATTATCCTTTGTGTTAAAAGCCTTTTCAAGTTGTCGCATACCACACCTTCGTATTATTTAAAAGTTCTACGTATCGCCTTACGTAATCTTCAATGTCTTTAGGCGCTTCCAAATTTTTCACTGCCCTTAACTCTAGTAAAGATTTTAGTTTTGGACTATAAGAAAACATATAATACGGTATCAATGGCTCAAGTTTTGATTTAACAACAAACACTACACTTTTACCTTCACATATCCCGTTACAACAACCATAACTACAGTTATGGAACTTGTCCGCGTAACGCCGTAAACTCATTGGTGTTAAAACCGGGCTTATATAATAATCTTTATATGACAATTTTATTTTACAATACGGTATTACTGCTTTATAAAAACCTTTAAGTAAACTATCTGCATTGTACTTATTTACTAACGCAACCATATTATCGTGCGCTGAAGATAAATTTACAGGGTAAAGCAACTCTTTATTATTTAAATCAAAGCCAAATTTCTTTGAATATTCCAAATAGAATAAATATTCCGACACCCATACGGCATTATATCTTTTTCTTTGGTTTAATAAGTAACGACAAACTTGACTTATTTCACTTATATCAACGTATTTAAATAAATCTTTAAAATAAAAATCTTTAACAAGTTTGTAATTTTTTCGGTTTATTTTTAAACCTTTTTCGATTGCAAACTTAACTCTATCGACACAATCACAAGTTATATCTTCACACAAACAATGCGGTATTTTTGATAAAGAAAAACCTAAAACTTTTTCTATCTTTTTTCCACGATAATTTATTCCTTTTACTAAACTTATAGAGCCACGTCCACACGCTTCGTATATTTCTCGTGCAATCTCGTAAAAACCGTACTTAATAACTTGTAATAAGGGATATTTTAACAACGCAAATAAAAATACTTCGGGGAAAAGGTCTAAAGAATCTATTTCACATAAACGTTTTTCAAAATCAATCATATAGTCGTAAAACGACTTAAAAAGCAAACTCTTTAAATCTTCATAAAAATTTCCTACATAATATAATCTTATATTGTAAGGATATTTTATTTTTGACCAGGTTGCTCTTACGCCGATTTTGTAACCTGTATAAGGGTTATAAACTGATACGTATTTATTAAATACTTCTACCGTCCTATCATAGTTATAAAATATCCTTTCAGTTTCTTCTATATCACAATCGCCTATGCGAATAAGCGGATATCCACAATGATCGTCTTCGGATAAACCTTGTCCTTCTACTCGTTCTGCTCCAAACGTATAAGTAACTCTAAACGCCCTAAAAACTATGCCTTTATTCGTCTTTTGAAAAAAACCCACGTCATATTGACGTTTAACGTTATTTAACGAATACTTTGCATTGTAAAATCTACAATTACAATACAAACAATCTAACTCGTTTTTGCAAATAAAATTTTGCTCTTTGTAACCTTTACTGCAACAACAATCGCTTTCTTCATAACTTTGTGTAAACGTTCTTCCTGTGGTTGGACAGTAGCATTCCATCTCTTTTTTCTTACTGTTTTTGTGATAAAAACAGCAATCTAAATTAAGGTCTTCCCTTACACATTTATCTAAATTAGGTCCATTTTCTTCAAAAACGTAACCTTCAAATTCAACTTTTTTCATCTCTTTTTTTCTCCGCTTTTAAATAAAATCTTCAAAGTCTATAACTTTGCCAAGCATTTTATTTATTCCCATCTTCTTTGATGGTCGCTCGTAAGTTGCCCCAAATCTCTTTGCGAACATTTCCGCAACTAAAAACGGTCCTACACAACTTAAGCACTCTTTTCTCGCTTTCTTTTCTATCATTTCGTATAACGACTCTATCGTTATACTTCCGTCAACTTCAAAATTACTCGGCATTTCTGAAAGAGAAAGATACACACACTCTACTACGTCAACGTAAGGCTTTTTATCCGACTTACTTACTACGGCTTGTGATAACATTTCTAAATAATCGGCTTTTCTCATAAATAAGCCCCCATAACTGCTTTTAACGCCTTATTACACTTATCTTTGTCCGAACTTTCCATTTCGTCTATCAAACTTTTTATACCAGATAAATACACTTGTAATTCTTCAAACTTAACCTTAAACACCATTAATTTGCTGTTACTTGCTAAATCTGTTTTCTTCTTTAATTTAATAATTTCTTCTTGCTTTTCTTGCAGTTGTAAACTCACTTCTTTTAACTTATTTAGCGTTTCTGGGTTATCGACAACGTCCACCTTCGCAGGAGCGTTCTTTAATTCTTCATACTTTTTATATAATTCGTCTTTTTCTTTTATCGCTTTTTCAAGGTCCTTTTTCGCCTTATCTGCTTTCTTATTTGCCTCTGTAATCTTCTTCTCATGTACTTTACCTATATCAAGTTGCAACTGACTAATTTTACTCTCTTTTTCCGCTATAATCTTTTTTAAATCTTCTACCGTTAAATCGTTCTCTATTGCTTCAATTGCTACTTGCGCCTTGTCTTCTTCGTTTAAATTTGATAATAATAAAAGTTTCGTTATTCCTAATTTACTATTTTGTATCAAAAAATCTTCACTAAAATTTTCATATACTTCTATGTATTTATAGGCCTGCCTTTGTTTTATATTTACCGCCTGCTCTACGTATTCGCCAAACGTCGTATATCCTACCTTTTCATACAGTTTACTGTCGCGCATTTCTTTCAATCGCTTTGCAAACTCTACGATATATAGGCTCGCCGTACTGCCTGCGTACATAATTACTTCATGTAAGCCTAAAAACATACTTTCTTCTTGGCTTAACTGCGACTTGTCTTTTACAAGTAATGAATTTAAAGTTTCCATTTACATCTCCTTTTTTTGCACTTGAGTGCAATTTTAAATTATTTTTATATACTTACGAAAATCTTTGCCTACTATACTTACGTATTTCGTTCCGTTTTCGTAATTTATTCGCACTTTATTCCCTGCATTTAACAGTTTTTCAAATTGAAACAAATCGTAAATCCCACTTAAACCTAACGTTTCAAACGTTACCTTTGCTGGTATGCTTTTATCTATTTCGCCAAAATTATTTGTTTTATATTCTGTTATACTTACTTTTATCATTTTCACTTCTCCTTAAGAGATGGCGGAAATTCAAGACTCGAACTTGACAGCGAAACTTAAACTGGCTAACCTGCATTTCCGCATTTTTGAAGGTGAACTTGTCCACCTTCATTTAAAAGCGTTGAGTTTACACGGAGAAACAATTACTCGTCGCTTCTATCCCAACTTATTTCGTCTATATCGTCGTAATGGTCCCAATATCCTTTTGGATAGGTCCTACTTTGAAAAGCCTTATGCTCTTTTTTCTTATCGAACTTCTCATTGTTTAACAATACGTAACAGTTCCCTAAAAACTTCTTTCGCTTTGCATATTGCTTTTCAGATAATTTCTTCTGCTCCATTACCGACTTCTTCTTTCGGTTGGAAAATATCCCTACCGACGTTCGCAATTCGTCTTGTAATACACCTTTGTTTATCTTTTTACGTATCCAAGCGCGCTCTTGCTTGTATCTTTCTTGCTTGCTCATAAGGACACAACTCCAAATGTAATAATTCTTTATACATATAATAGTCATTATATTTTGCATTGTTCGGGACTTGTATCCCACGTATTAACGACCCATCTGGCTCACATACTGCAAAATATACCGACATTACAGTTTTCGTTTGCTGACAAATACAATCAAACATTGTCCATATATCTTCAAACACGTCTATTTCTATTCGATTAGGGCGCTCATATCTCTCAAAATACGTTACGAATATGTTAAACCCTGCTCTTATTCCTAAGTTTCTCATTTTTCATCTCTCCCTTTTGCACTTAAATGCAATTTTACTTATCAACTAAATAACATTTATTTTTTGTCTTGTTACGACTATCATCAAAAAAGTTGATAATCTTTTCTTTCGCCACGTTCGGCAATTTAGTCGTATCGTTTACATACTTTGGTTTATTTTTCTTGGTCTTTCTATCAACTACGTTTTTAAAAATAAAAGAGTGGTCTCTCGATACAATTCCGTAAACTTCTTTCTTTAATCTTTTTCCGTCATAAGCCTTTTTATAATCAACTACTTCAAGACCAGAAAGATTTGCATTTTTAGGTTTTCTTTTCCTATTCATTTGACTTTCTCCTATTTTCTGTCTATAATGTAATCACATCGGCATATCCGTTTGGATTGAAGTTAAGAACGTTGTTGCTTAACCAGGCAAAGTATCTATGATGTTGAAATAATTTGATGTGAAGCTTTGCACTAACCGTCCTTTTAGGGCGGTTAATTTTTTAAGGAAACGTTTATGAAAATTAAAATTTGTTCTTTTTGTTTCTCAAGATTTACACCTATTGAAGATGACCACGAACTTTGTATCAACTGCTATAGACTGCTTAAATCTTTACCTAAAAGATATTGTAAAGGTTGTAAAAAACCGCTTTACTCTACTTCTCAAAGCAATTGGCTATATTGTAATTCCTGCTTTTTTAAAGGGAAATAAGGTGTAAATTATGTATAAATTCAAAATACACACTACTTGCTACGTACTTTTCTTCGGCAAGCCTTACAAACCCTTTTTCAAGTAAACCCTTGTAATCACCGTGTTCTAAATAAGACTTATTTTTTAGCGTTTCTTCTAACTCTTTAGCATTAGAAGCCTTTTCTATTGCTCTTAATATTTCAGAATACGCTTGCTTTTTTACACACTCTAAGTCTTTCAATCTAAAGCACCTATGAAAAGTGTAATGAGATATTCTATCGTTACACTCTTCGATTCTTTGGTATATCTCATCCGTTAAAATTTTAATTTTCATTTTACATCTCCCGTTTTTGCACTTGAGTGCAAAAAATCTTGACAAAATTTTGCATTTAGAATATAATACCTACTGAACGGTGCTTCGCTGATTTATTTCGGCTGAGCGGACATGTACGAATTAAGTTTCGGGTATCCCACCGTTCTTTTTTATGCCTACTTGTTTGAAGTGGGCCTTTTTTCTTACCAAATAAACAACTCGCTTCCCTTCCGTTTTTAACAACTTAACTACTTCATTTTTTGTCTTTGTGGATAGGTTGCTCGTATCTTCTACAAATTTATGATTTCCACCTGTTAAATTCGTAGAAGTTATAAATGAACTTGTACCTTTGTCTATTCTTCCGAATATCCCTAAGTCCTTTTTAAGTTTTGGTTTCCCTTTCTTGTCTTTTTCCCACACTTTATCTGCGGTTACAACTTCTAAGTTTACTAAATCTTTATTTTTTGATTGAAAAGGTCTTGACATTAACTTTCTCCTTTTGCTATAATGTAACCACTCTTTCAAAGGTCGTGAACACGACAGTTGCGCAATTGTGGCAACCTTTGCAAAAACCCATGAAAGTTTTATTTCGAGTTTTCGAAAGGGATAGATTTTGCATTAACCGTTCGGGGAAATTTTCCCCGAGCGGTTTTTAATTTAGTCACCAAAAAGAGTCTTCTTCGGTGCTTTTTCTTTGTTACCGGACACTACGCCACGGTCGTAACTATCTTTAATTAGCGATTCGTTTTTACGTCCGCGTTCAACTTGACCCATTCGGTAAGCGAGTATTTCAATTTCGGTATATTTACCTTTCTTCTTCCTTGAATTGCGCCTACCGTTTGAATAATTGTTTTTGCCATTTTTCTTTTTCTCCTTTGATTAAATTATTTAAATCTTGCGTAACGCAATATTTATACTTATATAATACACTCATATTGAAAGATTGTCAAGCGTTTTTTTTAAATTTCTTGCATTTTGAGAAAATTTATTTACAAATCTTTCAAATTTTTATATACTAAAACAAAAAGAGATGTAAAAATGAAACTTAAAGAAATAAGAAAAAAACGAAATTTAACACAAAAAGAAGTATCAGAAAATCTTGGAATCCCCCTTAATACATACACGCAATACGAATTAGAATATAGAGAAGCCCCAATAGACTTCTATATAAAACTTGCAAACTTTTATAATGTTTCATTAGATTATCTACTAGATAATCCAAACCCAATAAAAGAAAAAAAGTCCGAATTTTCTCTGCACGAAGAAGAATTAATCGACATTTACAGAGAACTTTCAGACTTTAACAAAGAAGTTATACTTAGAAATATGTATATACTTTTACCTGCAACCGAGCGCACTAAATACGACGTGCTTAAAAACGTAAGATAAGGAGAATGTTTATGGCTTACTATCACACACCTATTCAATGTGAAAACTGCTCAAGTAAAAACATTGCAATCATTTCAGAATTTCATAAAGAATGGGGATTAAGAATTTTAAATTCTTTTATAAAAGGCATATTGTTCATTATTAGTTTTCTTACTATATACGACGCAATTGAAAACAAAAAATTAGGACCAGGTATAGTTGTAATAGCAATTTTAGGCTTATTAATATTTATGATTAATGCTTATATCGTAGCAAGCGAATCTAAATCTCACGTTCAAATTGTTTGTAAAGACTGCGGACACGTTTGGCTACATAAATAACTCAATTTTACGCCTAAAATTGAGTTAAGAAAAACACTTATTTTTATAGTATAATAGCCCCTAAAATAAACTTTAGGGGCTTAAATTTATGCTAAATGAGAAAGAATTTTACGAAAAACTACTTTTAATCAATCAACTTACTCTTGAACTTATAGGCGATATCAACGAATATAAAAATACACGTAGCAAGTTTAAAATTTTACACTTTAAAGATTATGTAGACCGAAAGTCTACAAACGAAGATTTACAACTTAATAATAACTGCGAAGACGTTTTGTTTACACCTAAGGAGATAAACAAAATGCCAAAAGAATTTAGGAAACTTTTTAGAACAAACAAAATATCCGCGCACGTAAGACTACAAAAAAACGGCAGTTACGAAATACGTTGCCAACTTAACTATAACCAAATTACAGCGACTGCTAAAACGATTGAACAGGCTAAAGAAAAATTTATTACAAGGCTTTGTATTATCAAAGATAATACAAAAATCGTTAGCAAAAAGAAAATACTCTTTGGAGATTATTTTGTTAAGTGGTTAGAACTTACAAAAAAGCCTTTTGTAAAAGAAACGACCTATGCCGACTACGTTAAACTTTATAACACTTACATTAAAATTGCATTTGAGTGCAAAGAAGTGTGTAAGATTACACAATTTGACCTACAAGCCTTTTTTAACGTATATGAATCTACGGGAAAGTATAACACGGCAAAAAAACTACACCAACTTATGAAAGCCGTTTTTGAATACGCTTACATAGACGAAATAGTTTCTCGCTCTCCGATGGCGAAGATTAAATGCCCGACTGGAGAAAAAGAACACGGAACGGCGCTAACTTTAGAAGAAGAAAAAAACCTTATAAACCTTTTCAAAACTAAAAAAACCGTATCGCTCCAAGCGTTTGTTTTTATACTCTATACCGGGATAAGACGTTCCGAACTTGCCTCGGTAGAAATTGAAAACGGTTTTGTAAACGTAACTTGCGCTAAAATTAGAAAAGGTAAAAAAGAAAAGACGAGAAGAATTCCTATCTCGCCTATGCTACAAAAATATTTACCGCAGATTGATTTAGAAAAAATAAAGGCCCTTAAAATGACTAACATTTCAAAGACCTTTAAAGAGTTTATGCCAACGCACCATCTACACGAACTTAGACATACTTTTATTACGCGTTGTCAAGAAGTCGGTATCCGCAGAGAGATTGTATCGCTTTGGGCAGGACACGTTGCCGACTCGTCTATTACGTCAACCGTTTACACCCATTTAGAGAAAAACGAACAAATACAACTCGACGAAATTAAGAAGTTTAAATACTAATTGATTTTTAATCAATTAAGTTTTTAGGACCACAAAATTTTACCCAACTTCTTACCCAACATTTTTCATTTTCTACTTAATTTAAAAATTTATTTAGGAAATCTAAACAAAAAATTTAGCGGTTTTAAAAGTTTTTCACTTTCAAAACCGCTATTTTGGTGCACCTTCGGGGACTCGAACCCAGGACCCACTGATTAAGAGTCAGTTGCTCTACCAACTGAGCTAAAGGTGCGTTGGTGAACCATCGGGGACTCGAACCCCGGACAACATGATTAAAAGTCATGTGCTCTACCGCCTGAGCTAATGGTCCATACGTTTTATTAAATTGGCTGGGGTGGCAGGATTCGAACCTACGGATGCTGGAATCAAAATCCAGTGCCTTACCGCTTGGCGACACCCCAGTATATTTAATGGGGCGGGAGATGGGAGTCGAACCCACGACCTTCAGGACCACAATCTGACGCTCTAACCATCTGCGCTACTCCCGCCATGCTGGCGCGCCTGAAGGGATTCGAACCCCTGACACCCGCCTTAGAAGGGCGGTGCTCTATCCAGCTGAGCTACAGGCGCATATCGTTGTGCCGGTAAATCCCTACTTTATGCCCACAACATACAATGGAGCGGGTGATGGGAATCGGACCCACGCGACCAGCTTGGAAGGCTGGGGTTCTACCATTGAACTACACCCGCATCTCGTTCACAATGCTTGCTTATTTTATCAAAATTTAAGTTCAATGTCAATCGTTTTCAATCGGTTTTTTAAAAATTTTTAAAGTATTTTTTTTATTGATAATTTTAGCCTTATTTGTCAGTTTTTGAGCCTATTTATTTCTTTTATCTACCGCTAAAAAATTTTTCATTTATAACGGGCGTAACTTTATCTCCGTTTATAACGATATACGCAAACGTTTTTTTACTTGCGTATTTACTAAGCGTTCCCGGATTTATAAGCAAAACCCCGTCTTTTTCTACAATCGCGGAAATATGCGTATGTCCGTACAAAACGACCGAACACTTTTCTTCTTTTGCCTTTTTTACAAGCCGTTCAACCCCGTGTTTAGCGCCGTACAAATCGCCGTGAGTTGCAAAAATTTTAACGTCGCCAACTTTTACGACGATATCTTTTAAACTACCCCAGTCGCAATTACCGTGAACTCGGTAAAGTTTATCACCTAAAACGTGATAACAATTTTTCATATCGTCGTAGTGGTCGCCAAGATGGAAAACGTAGTCGCTCTCCATCATAATTTCCGCTAAAGCGTCGACGTCTCGAAGATTTCCGTGAGTGTCCGAAATTACCGTAATTTTTATCATAAGTTCTTCAATAAGTCGATTAAACCGCGATAACGGTGGCTTACGCCGTTTTTTTGCTCGTCGGTTGCAAGCCCGAAACTCACGCCCAAATCGTCGGATATAAAAATACAATCATAACCAAAACCGTTAGTTCCTTCTTCTTTAAAACCTATTTTTCCATAAGTTTCGCCAACGCCTTGCGCAACGCTACCGTCGGCTTTTACCAAAACGATAGAACTTACGAATTTTGCCTTTCTATTTTCTTCTCCTTCAAGATTTTTTAAAAGCAAATCACGGTTTGCCTTATCATCGCCGTGTCCACCTGCGTAACGAGCCGAATAAACGCCCGGCGCGCCGTTTAAAGCGTCGACGCAAAGACCGCTGTCGTCGGCTAACGCGTCGCAACCGAAAAACTCCGAAATTGTTTTCGCTTTTATTAAAGCGTTTTCGTAAAAGGTTTCGCCGTCTTCAACAATGTCGTCATAGTATCCCATTTCGCCCATAGAAACTACTTCGTACTTATCTTTCAAAATTTCTCTTATCTCTTTAAGTTTGCCTTTGTTGTTTGATGCTACTACTAACTTTTTCATATTTATGCTCCTATAAGAATTATACTAAATAGCCTAAAAAATGTAAAGTTTTTTGCTTAATTTTCGCAAATTCTACTACTGGTAGAATTAAAATTTTTAAATCTACTTTTAAAAAACGACTATTAGAAAATTGAAACGCTTAATTAGGGTGCTTTTTTCTTAATAAAATAATAAAATTATTTTGGCGGTACAATAAAAGCGATTGATTTTCAAACCGCCTAACGCTCGTTTTATACGGCATTTACCAAAAGGAGAATTTTATGAATTTTAAAATAGTTACAGACTCAACCGCAAGTTTAAGCGCGGAATACGCTATTGAAAAAGAAATTTCAGTAGTTACCCTATATTACGTTTTAGAAGGGAAAACGCACCCTGCTTTCGACTTAAACGACGACGCGATTTTAAGAAAGTTTTACGACCAACTTAAAAATAGACCGAAACTTTCGACTTCGTGCGCAAACGAAAATCAATACTTTGAAGAATTTGAAAAGGCGGTAAAAAACAATCAATCCGTTTTATATATCGGTTTTTCTAACGGCGTAAGCGCGACTTTTAACTCTGCAATTTTGGCAAGGGATAGAATATTAGAAGAATATCCAAACGCCGAAATTTATTGCGTTGACACTTTAACAGGCTCGCTTGGGCAAAGACGATTCGTTCAAGAGTGCGTTTTAATGAGAGAAAGCGGTAAAACGGCGAAAGAAGCGCGCGACTACGTTTTAAATAATCGCTCCAAACTAAACACCTACGTTACGGTTGACGACCTCTATTACTTATACCAAGGCGGAAGATTGAGTTCTATTTCCTATAAAATAGGCTCTTTTATAAAAATTAAGCCTATAATAAAGGTAAACGAAGAAGGAAAACTCGTGGCGCTTAGCAAGGTAATTTCAAGAAAACAATCTCTTACGAGTCTTATAAAAATAATAGAAAACAATATAACCGACGATAAATCGACTACTGTTTCTATCGCCCACGCAGACTGCAAAGAGGACGCTATCGCTATGGCAGATAAAATCAAAAAATCTTTAAACGTCAACGTTGAAATAGACCTTTTAGAACCTGTTATAGCGTCGCATACAGGCGTAGGCTCGATTGCAATCTTCTTCGTTTCTAATAAAATTTAGGGTTAAAAAGCCCCGAAATCTCAAACGAGATTTCGGGGCTTTCGTTTTAGGCTTTGCCATAACGCCTTGTTTTAACTATTGGTTTGTTCGCTTTCAACTTTTTTAGATTTAAAAAGTTTTGGAAATAATTTCGTTCTAAACAAAATTAAGTTCATTACCACAAACAAGCCAACGCAAACACCCAAGACTAAATACGGAACGTCGGGAGCGATAGGAACTAAAAACATTATCGGAAAACCGAATACTATTGCAGGCAAAGTTTGGTAAACGAGATTGTCTTGAACGGGAGTTTTATACTCGGGGTCTACTTCTCTTAAAAGCATAACGCCCGTACTTGCCGTACCCGTGAGCATTCCGTACATTGCCAAAAATTGCTCGTCGGCGTAATCTTTGAATATGGTTTTAGCAACGAATATATTATATAAATAAGTAATCACAAGCCCTACTACGCCTAAAATCAAAAGCATTCCCCAGTAGTCTGCAATAAGAGTTAAGTCAATAGCGGCGATACCTGCAACTATCATTACGTCGAAACAAAGATTACTTATTCTATTCATTAAGAAATTGTTTACGTACTGCTTTTTAAGGATTTTTGCCTTTGTTAAGCCCTTCATAGCAAGTTTAATAAGCGTTGCCATAAGTACACCTATAAGGAAGTTAAACCCGTAAATCGTAGCCTGCATACTTGGAAGCAAGACACTTAATCCCCACATTACGAGATAGGTTAAAAGGTAGGCAATAAAAATAAATATGAGTTGAGCGGTAAATTTATCCATGTCGCCACTCATTGAAATTTCGTTGGGGTGTTCAACCGTTTCAAGCGTTATAACGCGGTCTTTGGCGTCTACTTTTTTAAGTCTACCCTTTTTCTTCATTACGTTAAGGTGAATAACGCCGCCTATACTCGCGCTTAAAAATCCGAGCGCGGCAACTGTAAGACCGAAATTAGCGCCACCTACGAAACCGTTTTGGACTTCGTACATTTTTCCGTAGTTAAGGGCTTGACCTGTTCCCTGTCCATATCCCATAGGAAGTATCGCGCCTGCGGCGGGGAATACCCAACCGAAGAAAAGCGCGCCCACTATCGTGATTGCAAGACCGATTACCGCTTGCAAAAGATAGGTAGCCACGGTAGTTACGCCCGAATCGAAAATTTCAACTCCTCTTTTTCCCGTCATTTTTTTATCGGAAATTTTCAGCGCCGAAGCGATAAAACCGAGCGCTAAAGTGTGATAAGTTATAATTTCGAGCACCGCAGCGCCGTTAGTTGCAAAAAACTTAGTGTTGAAAAACATTTCTCCCGTACATACTTTATAAACGGTTGAGATGATGAGAATAATTATTCCGCCTAAAACCGAAGTCGGAATAAGCGAGTTTTGAATAGGTTTTATAGTTCTTTTTAAGATATTCGCTACGAGTAGCCCGATAAGTAGTACGGCAAGAACGGTTAAAAAACCCCACGCCTCATAGTCCCAAAAATTCATTGTTTTCTCCTCCGTGACTGTTTTTATATCTATGGAAGAAATGAACGTATTTAAGCCCGTTCATCCTTTTATCACCCTTGATTTGATAACACTTGTCGCCGTAATAGATATTGACTTTATTTCTACCTAAAACGGTTACAGCGCCTGCGTTTTCTAAATCAAAAGTCATTTCGCCTTTTTTATATTTTACGACTATTTTATCGCCGTATAGACAAACTTGCGCCTTTTTATCTATTTTTCGCTTGCGCTTGAATAAAATAACTTCTGAAAATAAGACTTGGTCTTTGTAAACGGGCTCGTTAGTAAACTCGTCTAAATTCACGCCGTTTATAAACTCGCTTTGACCGTCGTACCAGTCTAAAACGTTTTTGTATTTAAAGTCGAAACCTACGCCTTCAAACTGCTTGTTAGGCAAATATCTTACGACCTTTTTACATTTTTTGCACTCGAACAAGTCTTTATTACTTTCAAAAACAGAAAAACCGCAATTGGGACAGTAATATATCGCTCTTTCAAGATAGTGAGCCAAATTTTTATGTTTAAACTCTTTATTCGGGGAAGACTCGTCGACGTAAAGTTCTTTGCTTACGAGAGAATGTAGGTCTTCGTCGGAAAGACTTAAGTATTCTTCAGGCTCGATAATCCTTTTGACGTAAACGTTCATACCGCCACTTCTTACGTCGTCCGCCCACCTTGGCAAAACGCCGTAACCGTCTTCTATTCTGAGCACCGCAACTGGAATTTTTAAAGCCTTTATCATTTTTACAATCGACGGCTTAAAATAACAAGTTCTACCGCTGAAAGTTCTGTTTCCTTCGGGAGAAAGCGCTAGCGAACCGCCTTCTTTAACGACTTTTAACGCGTTCATCACCGCTCGTATATCGTTAGTTTGCTTTTTTATGGGAATAGGTCCGCCAAAAAACTCTATACAGCGAGATGCAAACCCAAGCGAAAAAATATCTTCGCTCGCTATTTGATAAAGGTGGCGATTGAAAGCAAGCATTACGAAAAATTGATCAAACCCCGTTTGATGATTATATATAACGAGATATTGCTTGCCTTTTTCAATTTTAAATTTCTGTATTTTGGCTTTATATTTGAATTTTATAGACAATCCAAAAACAGTTTTTATTATTAGTCGGGCTAAAAAATGCCTTTTTTTAACCCATTTCTTTGGTTTTTTAGTTTTCATTAAAATCTCGCAAAAAGTTTTTTACTTTAATATTCTAAAGCAATTTGCGTTTGTTGTCAACGCGTTTTAAAATTTGCGAAAGACATTACACACAATTTTTACAAAATTTGTTTATTTTCATTTGATTTTTATTATTTACTTAGCACGTTTTACAACCTAAATAATCGAAAGTTTTAGGGAGGGGCAAGCCCCTCCCCTATGTTTAAAAACTACGATTAACACAAGTAAACGACTTCACAAGAAAGCCCTAATTTCGGTTTATATTCAGTGGGCAATCATATCATAACGTTTGCATAGCAAATTCATAACGGCGAGCAAGTCGAGCCTTATAACTCTAAACTCAAATTTACCCCCCTTTTACAAACCACGAAAAAACGACTTCGCAAGGAAGCCCTAATTTCGGTTTGTATTTTAAGGGGGATTATACTTATTTTATGCGTGTAACCCCCTTTTACAAACCACGAAAAAACGACTTCGCAAGGAAGTCGCTCTTTCGGTTTGTATTTTAAGGGGGATTATGGTGTGGGCAGTAATAAAAATATTCTTTACGATTATATATTACTACGCCATTGTGAAACATTCGTGATAACAAAATAAAAAATATTAGATTATTTGTAAAATTTCAGATATTATAGGCAATTTTTCGCCGTTTACCAAAACGATACTACCCTTATCAAAATCAACGGTAAATAGCGTAATTTTTTCTTTTCGTAGCCTTTCGATTACGTCGATTGACCTTTGGTTTTTGGTAAAAAACAAAACGCAAACACTTTGCAAAAAGAAGTAATTTAGTCCTTGATTTTTTGCAAACCGCTCGCTATCAAAATTCCCCTTAAAACAAATTTCTGCAAAATCGAGCGAAGAAGTTGAACAAATAATTTCTATATTTTCATTGCAAAGTTTTTGAAGTAAAGTCCGCCCGCAACCTTGTTTTTCAACTCGCAAAAAACTACACTCTTTTAAAACGGCAAGAGCAAACGGCTCGCCAAAATAGTCTTCGCTTATTACAGTTCCGTCAGAGTTTCTGTTAAAAGTGTTTCTAACTTCGATTTCGGCTCTCGATCCGTACAGAGGAATAACGCTCGCCGGGTGCAAAACGTTCGCCCCAAACTCGCCTAAAAGTCTTATTTGGTCAAAAGATATTCTTTTTATAACTTGACTTTTCGCTATGCTTGGCGGAATTGAAAAAACTCCGTCCACGTCGGTGAAATTTAAATATTTTTTTGCGTTTAACCCCTTTGCGACTATAGAGCCTGAAAAATCGCTACCACCGCGCGAAAAAGTTTTAATTTTTCCATCTTGATAAGCGCCGTAAAAACCGCCCGTTACAAACGCTCCGCCCCTTAAGTATTCTTCTTTGATTTTAAACTCGCTATAACCCAAATTCAGTTTGCCGTTTGAGTAAAAACCTATCAAATCTTTACTGTCGACAAATCTTATCCCGTAGTATTTTGAAAAGGCTTTGGCGTATACATATTCTCCCCTTGATAAAAGGAAATCGAGCGAGAAATCCCTTTCGACTTCTTGCTCGATCTTCATAAGTTCGTCTTTTATAAAATTTTCAACGCCTATTTTTTCGGCGTCGCCTACCACTCTTTCAAAAAAGGGGGCTAAACTTTTTTTTACGCTCTCGCCCTTTTCTATAAGCCTTGCTCCACAAAGCAGTAGGTCTGTAACCTTTTGGCAATTTTTCGTTTTTCCGCCCGCCGAAACGACGACGGCTTTAATATCTTTATCGCTTCGTAACCACTCGGCAACCTTTAAAAAGCCAACGCTGTCCGCCATTGACGCTCCGCCGAACTTCGCTACTTTTATCAATAGTTGAGCACCACGAATACGAATACCGCCAAAACTGCGGCGATTATCACGCTCGTTAATTGTTTTAAAACTTTTATATACACCTTTTCTTTGCGTTCGCCTTTCATATTAGTTCTCCTTTACGCCGAGTTCTTCGGATCTGCTTTGCCAGAAATATTCGTGCAAGGTTTGACGGAGTTTTTCACTATCCGCATACCTACTTATTTTTCCGCTTTGCGCAATCGAAATAATACCGTTTTCTTCGGATACGATTATTGCTGTAACGCTAATCGCTTCGGTAACGCCGATACCCGCGCGGTGACGAGAACCGAGTTCCTTAGGAAGATTTAACTCTTGCGAAAGAGGAAGGAAACATCCCGCTGCGTAAACCTTATCGCCCATAATTATCATCGCTCCGTCGTGAAGGGGGGCTTTGGGATAGAATACGCTTTCGATAAGTTGCGACGAAATCGACGCGTTTAATATCGTTCCGCTTTCGATTATTGAGTTCGGGATTTTTTCGTTTGAGAAAATTATTATAGCCCCAACGTTGTTTTTAGACATATTTAAAAGGGCTTTTACAATCTCGTCTACGTTTTTATTGTTATAGTTCATACCGTTTTGAGATTTGTCGAAAATTTTAACGTCGCCCGTTTTCTTTTTTCTAACTTTCCAAATACCGCGCTTGATTTCGGTTGCGAAAAGCGAGACTACTGCAACGATAAAAAGTAACGGTACGGGAAAATAATTCCAGCCCGAAATACCAGCGAACATAAACACCGTTCCCGTTGCAAGAATATAGAAAATAAACACGAAAATAACCCATCTCGCGTTATTTTTACTTAAAATTCTTATTGTAAAATAGAACAACGTGAATAACATCACCAACGTTATTATCATCGTTACGGCGTCGCCCGTGAACGTTGCGCCGACTTTTGCCATAAATTCTTGAAAAGTCATTTTTCTCTCCTTGTGTTTATATGCGAAGTTTCGTCTTAATATGTACCTTATACGATTAACACGTTGAAAATAGCGTTTAATACGGCGGAATTTTGCTCGATTATACCTTGCTTAAACTCAGCGTCGTATTTAGAAAGCGCGTCAACTATTTGTTTTAACCTTTTTATAGGGTAAGCCTTCGACTGCCTACGCGCCATTTTCACAGCGAATTCTTTAATTTTTAAGCGCTTTGCAACTTCAGCGTCGGATAGCGGAGAAAGCGCAGAATAAAGCATTCTCCTAAAGTGGTAATACAGCGATACGAAAAGTTTTTGACCGTCGCCCGTCGTCGCCGTTACGTCGGTTAAGCATTTATACGCGCTCTCGTATTTTTTTGCCGAAATAAACTCGACGATTTCATAAGTTTGGTATTCAAGTTCTTTAACGCATAGAATTTCTACTGCTTGCTCGTCGATTTTTTTAGTGTCAAACGCGTAAGCCGTAAGTTTCTCAATTTCGCCGTTTATCTTGGTCATATCCGAGTTGCAGTAGTCGATAAGTTTAGCAATAGCGCCGTTAGTTATCGCAACTCCGCGTTTTGCGCAAACGCTTTTTATCCACATTTCCGCAACCGCTTGGTCGCCTTTAAAACAATCGACTTCGGTTACGTTTTCAAGTTTTAGCACCGCGTCGCTTTTACTTAAATTCGCAATGATAAAAACCGTCGTTTCGCAAGGATTTTCAAAATAATTTTTTAAAGCCTTTACGTCTACTGCCGACGGATAAAATTCCTTTATCAAAACAACCCTTTTATCGCCCATAAAAGGATAACTCGTAAGCGCAGAAATAAGCCCGTCGCTATCCCCTTTTACGCCTTGTCCTTCAAAAACCGACAAATTCAAACTCTCGTCGATATTGCAAGCGTCGATAATAAGGCGGGTTGACCTTTCAACTAAAAAAGCGTCGTCGCCACATATTAAATAAATCGGTTTAATTTCCGAATTTAAACTTTTTTTCAAATCTTTGAATTTCATATAGTATTATATTAACATTTAACGGCGTAAAAATCAAGAGATAACGCTTATTTTAAGCGTTTACGCCGAAAAAACTCAAAATTAAAGCGACTATCACGAAAGTTATTGCGACTATTCCGCAAAATTTCTTAACTCTTTTCGGAAAGTTAATAAAATCGGAAACGCAAAGTATAAGCCCGTAATAGCAAACGCAAAATAACGGCGGAAAGTAAGTTATCAAAACGGGTATTTTTGATAAAAACGACACTATACCCGTTGTTCCAACGATTAAAATTTGCGGTATAAATAAGGCTATAAGTTCATTAATCGGCAAAATTACGCAAATTAAAGCGCCTATAAAGACAAAGTAAAATATTATCGTAACGACGGGTAGCAATAGAAAATTCGCTATAAACGATACGAGTGAAAAACTACCGAAAAAACTTACGGAAAGTGGCAACGCCACCGCTTGCGACGCAAATAATACGGATATTGCGGACGCGAACTGTTCGGGTAAAAATTTTAACCATTCCTTAAAAGTCGGAGCAAAAACGGTAATTGAAAAACTGATTGCGTAGGATAAAATAAATCCCGCGGAAAACACTTCGGTTGGCGAAAGAACTAAAACGATTATCGCAGACTCGGACAAAGCGTTCACCCCGTCGTATTTTTCACCCGTCAATTTACATAAAGCAACGCAACTGCACGTAATAGACGCGCGTAGCGACGACGAGGTAAATCCGCATAAATAGGAATATAGAAATAAAAATATACAAGTTATAGCCGTTTTAACATAACGGTTTAACTTAATTTTGCCCAATAAAAAAGAAAGAGCGGTAAACACAAGACCTATGTGCATACCGGACACCGCAAAAACGTGAGCAATTCCAACGAGCCTAAACGCAGAAACCGTTTCTTTCATTTCGGAAACGTCGCCTCGAAGGAGCGCAGATAAAATCCCCGACCTTTCGCCTAAAACCTTTTCAAACACCAAATCGGTTTTTACTTTAAATTTAGACGCAAGGCTGTTTTGTTTACCCGTTATTTGAAAGTCGTAAACGCGACTACAAAGCATAGACCTGCCGTTTATCATAGAACTACTTATGCTTTTATCTTCAACCCTTTCCACGCCGTAAACGTAGCCGTTTAGCAAAATTTCGTCGTATAACGAAACTTTTTGATTTATACCGTAAACGAATAAATCTCCACCGCTCTCTCCGCCATATTTACAGTTCGTAACGCCAAAATAATAAATGCCGTCTTTGTAAGAAACCGAATCGACGACACCGCTTATTTCGTAAATGCCGTCTTCCACTTTACCCTTTTCAGTCTTACGCACGCTTACGCCGAGAAGTATCGAGCCTAAAAAGGCAAAACATAAACACGCAACGCAAGTCGTCGCAACGGTTATTCTTTTATCTTTTTCAACTATTAGAAAGAATAGCAAGGAAATAAGAGATAATATTATTATGGGCAGTAAAATCGTCCAAATTTTAAGTGATGGAGAATACGAATACAAAAGTATTCCAAATATAAGAGATATCGCGCACAGCAGTATCGGCCTAAAATTTATAGGTCTTGTCATAAAGAATAACTTTTTCCTTCTTGCGCAATTTCACAATTAGTATTTTCGACTGCTTTTTGCAATTCTTCTTCGTCATATTTTGGGTTAATATGTGAGATAATCGACCTATTGCCATACTTTTTTGAAAGTTCAACAATATATTCAACGCTTAAGTGCGGAAGATTTTGATTCCAGTCTTTACATAAAAACGCCCCGTCGGCAAGGACTAAATTAGAGCCTGCGAAAAGGTCGTTTAAGCCGTCGCAAATATTAGTGTCACCCGTGTAAGCGAAAACTTTTCCACCGCGCGAAATTTTAACGCCCACGCTTTGAACGGGATGACGCATTTCAAAAAATTCAAAATCTATATCGTCAAACATAGAAATCTCCCCACCTCTAACGAGATTTACGTCAAAGTAAGGACAGTTTATAACAGAGTCAACGAGTGCGCCACCGTCGTCGGGGCAGAACACCACGGGTTTTTTAGTGTGTCCCTTTGCAAATAACGACTGATAATAATATATTAAAACGCCCATATCCGAAGTATGATCAAAATGAAAATGAGATAGAAATATAACGTCGATTTCTTCGGGTTTTATTAAGGTTGTCAAACGGCTAAATGCGCCCGCGCCACAGTCTATAAGAACGTTTTTTCCACCAATTTTCAAAAGATAAGAACTCGTTGCTCCGTTTACTTTGGGGAACGGACCGTATTTACCTAAAACCGTCAATTTCATAATCTCACCTGCGTTTTTATTATGGTTATGCCACAACCTGTAATAAACGCTATGACAAACCTCTATTATATTTTAAAACACGGCGAAAATAATGTCAAATATAAAAACATTTTACACGCAAATATTTGCATAAAATATATAAGATTTGATATAATAATTAAGTAGAAACCGTTGCAACCTTTAAATCGGCGGTTTAAAGATGTTGAAACAAGCAAGAGAAGACGTATTTTAGCGTTAAAATATTGTTGAAATGCGATTTAACGTTTTACTATCCCAAAAATAATTGTGATACAAGAATTTTTGGAAAAAGGAGCAATTAACTGCAAAGTCTTGCCGTTTGGTAAAGGCAAACGGTTGACAAAATGTTGTGTTGCGACGCAGACAAGGCTCATTTTATTGACAAGGGTTTGGTAGCACTTTTTATTCACCGAAGTCTTGGCGATAAAATAGAAACGCAGTATTGCGAAGTTTATAAACTTTTAAAAAAGTTTGAAACACTTAAAACATAGTTTTAAAGATTTAGAAACAAGAAAGACAAGGCTCATTTTATCGACAAGGGTTTGGTAGAACTTTTTGTTCACCGAAGTCTTGGCGATAAAATAGAAACGAAGTATTGCGAAGTTTATAAACTTTTAAAAAAGTTTGAAGCACTTAAAACATAGTTTTAAGTGGTTAGAAACAAGGTAGGCAAGGCTCGTAAAATAAAAACGGATGGGATAGACCTTGTTGGTCATCCCAATCGATTTTATTTTACAGAAACGAAGCATACCGCCGTTTATAAACTTTTAAAAAAGTTTGAAACACGGCGAAGTTCTAAACCCTTGCAAGCAAGTTTCCAACTTCTTGTGTTATAAACACTTAAAACATAGTTTTAAAGATTTAGAAACAAGCAAGACAAGGCTCATGTTATCGACAAGGGTTTGGTAGAACTTTTTGTTCACCATAGTCTTGGCGATAAAATAGAAACGAAGTATTGCGAAGTTTATAAGGCTTTAAAACCTGCGGTGTACGATACAAAAGCATAATTGTATCCACAAATTTTAGTAAGGGAGCGGACGTCCAAATGGCAATACGCAAAGCCTGTGGTTGTGTCATCGACAGACCTATATGACAGGAAGACGGATTTGTCAGGCTATGCACCCACCTGCACGTAAGCGGGTTTAATTTTTGTTTTTGGTCGGCACAGGCGGGGAAATTTTTAAGGGACGAATTTTCGTCCCTTTTTTATGCAAAATTTTTTAAACTAATAAAAATTCCTTGCAAAAAGTAAATAATTATGCTATTATAAATAAGCAATTTAGATGCCCTCATGGTCAAGCGGTTAAGACGCTGCCCTCTCACGGCAGAATCAGGAGTTCGATTCTCCTTGGGGGTGCCATAATAAGAGCCATAGCAATTACGCTATGGCTCTTATTATTTTACCACCCAAGTCGAAAGCGAGCGAGCACGAAGTGGGAGTTCGTACCAAGCAATAGAATATTGCGTAGGCACGAGCGTTAGCGAGTATTCTCCTTGTTTTATTATACTCCCCCAGCGGAGAATTGAATACTTTTGCTCACGACCACTTATACTTTTAATAAAACTCAAAAGCAAAAGTGTTTGTAATAAGTATTTATATTACGTCGTTATTAAAAGATAAAAACGGAGTGGAAAACACTCCGTTTTTTAGATTTTTATTAAAAAGTCTTGCTATAAGTCGATTATCTTTGAACCCTGCCCGACGCGTCGCCACCCGCTAAGTTCATAACTTCTTGAACGGATACCATATTGTAGTCGCCTTCGATTGAGTGCTTTAAGCAACTTGCGGCAACCGCAAATTCAATGGCGCTTTGACTTGTAAACCCTTCTACAAGCGAATAAATAAGACCTGCGCCAAAACTGTCGCCTCCGCCTACGCGGTCTACTATGTGCATAGCGTATTTCTTTGAGAAATGCGCTTCGCCATCCGTGTAAAGCATTGCCGACCAGTCGTTATCGTTTGCCGATTTGCTTTCTCTTAAAGTGATTGCAACGCCTTTAAAGTTAAATCTTTCGGTAAGTTTTTTAGCAACCGAAATATAACCTTCTCTATCGAGTTTTCCACCGTATATATCCGTGTTATCCGCTTCGATACCGAAAACGTCTTTAGCGTCTTCTTCGTTTGCAATACAATAATCTATATAATGGCAAAGTTTACCCATAACTTCGCCTGCCTTTTGCTTTGACCACAATTTTTTACGGAAATTAAGGTCGCAAGAAATAGTTATACCTAATTCTTTTGCCTTTTTACAAGCAATTTCGCAAATTTCAGCAACTTCGTCCGAAAGGGCTGGGGTTATGCCTGTAAAATGAAACCAAGTTGCGCCGTCGAAGATTTTTTCCCAGTCGAAATCTTCTTTTTTTGCCATAGCGATAGACGAATACGCTCTATCGTAGATTACCTTACTCGGTCTTTGGCTTGCGCCCTTTTCGCAGTAATAAATACCAACTCTTTCGCCACCGCGAACGATTAGACTCGTATCTACGCCGAATTTTCTAAGCGAATTGACCGCCGACTGCCCTATTTCGTGAGTTGGAAGTTTTGATACGAAACTTGCGTTAAGTCCGTAATTAGCAAGAGAAACGGCAACGTTTGCTTCCGCGCCACCGAAAGTCGCTTGCAACTTGTCCGATTGAACAAATCTTAAATAGTTTTCTGGAGCGAGCCTTAACATAAGTTCGCCGAAAGTTACAACTTTTTTCACGTTATTCTCCTTTCATCTTATCAAGCGCTTCTTTAACAAAGAAAGATCCGCCGATAGCGTAAATTTTATCAAAAGCAAGGAATTCGTCGATATTACTCCTATCAACACCGCCCGTTGGAATAAACTTAACTTGCGGGAAAGGAGCAGACAAAGCCTTTAACGCCTTGAGTCCACCGTATACGTTTGCAGGGAAGAACTTGACGATACTAATACCGAGTTCAAGCGCAGCCATAATTTCGGTTGGGGTTACGCAACCCGGATAATACGGCACGCCCGCTTCTTTGCAAACTTTTGCAACTGCCGGAGAAAGCCCCGGCGAAACGATAAATTTTGCGCCTGCTTCTAACGCGTCTTTGCATTGCTCTGCGTTTATTACCGTTCCTGCCCCGATATTCATTTCGGGATAATTTTTACAAGCGTAGGCAATAGCGTCTTTAGCGCAAGCCGTTCTAAAAGTAATTTCAGCGCAATTTATGTCGCTATTTTTAAGCGCGGTTAAAATTTGGTCTGTTTCTTTTAAATCTTTAATAACAACTACCGGTATAAATTTATCCATATTACACTCCTGAATAAGCGGAAAATCCGCAGTCTATAGGAAGAACGACGCCCGTTATTGCCGACGCCGACGCATCGTCGCAAAGGAATAGCGTTGCGCCTAAAAGTTCGCTCGCGTCAACGAATCTACGAGTTGGCGTTCCGTTCAATATTTTAGCAGAACGAGCCGTTGGAGTTCCGTCTTCGTTAAAGAGCAACGATTTATTTTGAGCCGAAACTAAAAAACCCGGAGCGATTGCATTACAGCGAATACCCGTACCTGCAAAGTGAGTTGCAAGCCATTGGGTAAAGTTGGAAATGCCTGCTTTTGCAGCCGAATACGCCGGGATTTTGGTAAGTGGCGTATATGCGTTCATAGACGAAATATTGAGTATGCATCCTTTCTTTTTGCCAACCATATCTTTTGCAAAAACTTGAGTTGGAATTAACGTGCCTTGGAAATTGAGTTTGAACACGAAATCAACGCCTGCGTCGTCTAAATCGAAGAAACTCTTTTTGCCGTCGATTGCTTCGTGGTGATATTCGTTATCCGTCGTCGCTTTAGGATTGTTTCCGCCTGCGCCGTTAACTAAAATATCGCACTCGCCGAGATCTTTTAAAACGGCTTCGCGTACTTTTTCTAAACTCTCTCTTTCCAAAACGTTTGCCTTATAGCCTTCGCAAATAAAACCTTCTGCTTTAAGTTCGCTTGCAAGTTTTTTAACCGCGTCTTCATTAAGGTCTAATGCGGCGACCTTTGCTCCGCTTTGAGCGAACGCGCGAGCCATTGCTCCGCATATAAGTCCGCCCGCGCCGGTAACCACAACGACCTTTCCCGTATAATCTACGTTTAAGGGAAGTTTTATCATAATATCTCCTTTTAATCGCCCTATAAGTCGATTATTAACCTTTTAATTTGTCGAGCATATCCCAAACGCCAAGCATATACATTATGCCGAGCGCCCTGTCGTAAAGCCCGTAACCCGGGCGAACCGTACCCGCTTTTTCGCCCCATAAATGCCTGCCGTGATCGGGACGGATATATCCTTCGTAACCGCAATCGTGGTAGGCTTTTAAAATATCGAGAATTCTCGTATCTCCGTCAGCGTCGCGATGGCTTGCTTCCGAAAAATCTCCGTTTTCAAAATGTTTTACGTTACGAATATGAGCGAACGCTATGCGATTGCAATGCTTTCTTACTATATCCGCCACGTTATTTTCGGGATTTGCGTTTAAACTGCCCGAACAAAGAGTAAGACAGTTACACGGATGATCTACCATTTTCAAAAATCTATCAATACTCTTTTCATCAATCAAAAGCCTTGGAAGTCCAAAAATATCCCACGGCGGATCGTCCATATGTATAGCCATTTTTATACCCGTTTCTTCACAAGTAGGCATAATCTTTTCCAAGAAATATTTAAGGTTTGCCCAAAGTTTTTCGTGATCAACCCCTTCGTAAAGTTTGAAAAGTTGGTCGAGTTTTGCCATACGTTCAGGCTCCCATCCGGGAAAAGTCATATTATACTTCTCTGTAAAGTCGAGAATATATTGAGCCATTTCATTATAGTCGTCTTGAATCATATTCTTTTGATAGAAAAGCGCGGTTGAACCGTCTCCTACGGGATGGAACAAATCGCTTCTCGTCCAGTCGAATATGGGCATAAAGTTATAGCAAATAACTTTTACGCCGAATTTAGCAAGATTTTTTATCGTCTTGCAATAATTTTCTATATACAAATCGCGGGTAGGTAGACCTATTTTAATATCGTCGTGAACGTTTACCGACTCTACGACGTCCATATTAAAACCGTACTCGTCAAGTTGCGCTTTTACCTTTGCAATTTCGTCTTCATGCCAAATTTCGCCCGGCATTTTATCGTGCAAAGCCCAAACGATACCACTAACTCCCGGAATTTGTTTTATATCTTGTAAACTAATTTTATCATTTCCTTCTCCGTACCAACGGAAAGTCATTTGCATCGGCATAATATCTCCCCTTTATGCAATTTGCAAGTTTGATTAACGGGTAAAATCCGTTTTTGGAATTTACCCGCCATCAATAACAATTATATTACTTTTTTACTTTGTAAACAAGCGTTTTTACAACTTTTTTATTTCTTTTTCTTTTTAGGTTTCGGCTTTTTAATTCTGTTTAACTGACGGTTCATCTTAAGCAAGTCTTCCTTGGTAAATTTTACGTCCATCATACCCATTAAACTAGTAAGACGAAGAACGGTAAAACCGCCTAACATTTGCATAATTCCTTCGCTCATTTCAAAACCTGCTCCGCCCTTGCCTTTTTTATCGCCGGACATTGCCTTTTTAATCTTTAAGCCGATTTTGACAAACCACATTTTTCCGCGGAAAGTTTGTAATATATCGCCCATTTTGTCGTTTAACGAAAATCTTCCTTCGGGGGCTTTTACGTCAAACCAGTTTAAAATTGCGCCCTTTTCTTTAAGGATATAATCTTCGTTCATCTTATCTACTTTACGGATAACGCTTTCGTCTTTATATTCTCCGCTAACGGCGACGATTTTGCTTTCGCCAACGTTTTTAACGTCGAAATAGAAGAAATGTTCCGCGCTTTGCTTTTTACCTACGCTTTCGCCGTTAACAAAAAGTTCAACTTCGGGTAAATTTGAATACACGGTAACTTTGGTTACGTCTTCAACTCTATCAACGTATCTCTTTCCGCAAAGATGTACGAAAGGATCTTTAGAAAGCCAAGCCTTGTACGCATAGAAAGAGTCTTTTTTATACTTTCTATCCATAGTAACCAAGCCCTTGTGGTTTTGTCCGTTTTCACCGCCTTCGGCGCGAGCGTCCGCGCCAAAGTCAAACATATTCCAAACGTGAGTTGCCCAAATATACTTACGCGTAAAGAGTTGTTTTATAAGTTCTTCGTGATAATACGCTTGATATTCTTCGGTATAATCACCTTGAACGGGATTTGAAGTATGCCAGTTAAGCGCTTCGCAACCGTATTCCGAACAACCGATAGGCTTATTAGGGAACATTGCGTGGAATTTGTCAAACCAAGGTCCGTTCATCGAAGTGTCGCCACCGTACCAACCGAAATAATGGTTAAACGATACGACGTCGGGAATTTGAACGTAAGGTTCTTCCATTTTACACATTGAAACGCAAGCCATAGTCGTAAGACGGGTTTTGTCCATCTCGTGACAAAGGTCGTTTAACGTATTGTGGTTTGCGATAAGGTCGTCGTCCGCCCCGTTCATAGTTATTTCGTTTGAAAGTCCCCAAACGACTATCGACGGGTGGTTATAGTTTTGAGTAATAAGTTCCTTCATTTGCGACACGGTATTGTCTTTACCTAAAGGAAGGTGCTTTGATATATACGGAATTTCAGCCCATATAACAAGACCGCGTTCGTCGCAAAGGTCGTAAAAATACTGATCGTGTTGGTAGTGCGCAAGACGAATCGTAGTTGCTCCGACTTCGCAAATAAGGTCAATATCTTCTTCGTGATGTTCTTTTGTAAGAGCGTTACCTACCCCAAGCCTATCTTGGTGACGAGAAACACCGCGCAACGGATATTCCTTACCGTTTAAAATAAAGCCGTTTTCGGGATGAATTTCAAAATATCTACAGCCAAACTTAATTGAAAGTTGGTCTATAACTTCATTATCACGCAAAACGCTTACTTTTGCAACGTATAAATGCGGATCTATCCTACCGTTCCAAAGACGAACGTTCTCGATTGTTAAAGTTTCAGTATCCTTTTGGCTTTCAACCTTACAAACTTCGGTTTCGCCGTCTAAAACAACGTAACTCAACCTATCGTTTTCGCCGAGATTTTTAACGAAAGTTTTAATTTCAACTTCGGCGTTTTTATCCTTTACGGTAGGGGTAACCATTACTCCGCATCCGCCGAAATAATCAAGGTCGAAATGGGTTTCTTCTACGAAAATAAGATTTACGTCACGGTAAAGACCGCCGTAGAAAGTAAAGTCTGCCATTTGCGGATAAACTCTATCGTTTGGCGAGTTGTCAACTTCTATGGCAAGTTCGTTTTCATCTTTAATATGCGGGGTAAGGTTAACCCTCCAAGTAGAATAACCGCCGTCGTGCGAAGCAAGTTTTTCGCCGTTTAAATAAACGCTTGCCGAAGAATTTGCGCCTTGAATTTCAAGATAGCAAAGTTTTCCGTCTTCCAACTCGCTCTTTAAGAGTTTTTTAACGTAAAGACAAGTTCCGCGATAATAATCGTTTCCACCGTCTTGTCCGTCGGTTGCGTTCCAAGTATGCGGAAGATTGACGGTTTCGCCGTTTTCTCTCGCCCCACCTACGTTTGTAGCCTTGTAAAATTGCCAATTTTCATTGACGTTTAAGATTTTTCTCATAAATTATTCCTTAAATATATAAATTTGAATTATTCTGCAGTTTCAGTAGCGACTTCTTTTTCTCTTTTTTCACGCAACTGCTCGCTCATAGTGTCAACAGTCTTTTTGTCAAGATTGTAAACCAAAGCGATACCTACGAATTGTAAAATTGCGCTGAACAAATATAATCCTGCAACGAGCCAGCACATATTTGCAGCCGTTTGCGCGCTTTGACCAACAGTTCCAAGTTTAGAAACGTAGCCGAGACCGCCCATTATTAAAAGAACGACTGAAGGACCTACGCCTTGAGCAAGTTTTCTAAAGAAAGAGTGAAGCGAATATACCGTACCTTCTTCTCTCTTGCCCGTTTTCCATTCGTTATAATCGATAGCGTCGGACATCATAGCCCACGATACGCAAGTGTAAACGCCCATACCGATACCAAAGACTGCAAGAGCAAGTATATACATTACGAGAGAAACGGTAGTGTTTTTAATAAGCGGGAATATAAACATCATTGCTCCACCTACGAGCGACACTATTGCGCCGACGGTTGACGCTTCTTTTTTACCGTATTTAGTAACTATTTTCTTAATAAACGGCATAAAGAAGAACATAGGTAAGAAACCGATAACCGACGCGATACCCGAAAGGTCTGCTTCGCCGAAATAGGTTGCAAACATGATGGTAGTTGCAGTTGAAGCCGAGTTCATACCAAGGAACATAGCCATTGCTGCAATAGTAGCGCCTACTGCCGCGCGGTTTTTAAGGAAAGTACCGAAAGAACGGAAAACGTTTACCTTTTGACCGTTTTCTTCTATTTTAACATTTTTTTCGTTTACACGCAAGGTAATATTCTTAATCATAAAAATAAAGAATATAAATCCGAGTATACCCATTATTAAAGCAACCCAAAATACGTTTTCACCGATAAGGTTTTGAGCAACTTTGTTTGTCAACGGGTTAATCATTCTTTCGCCTTTAGCGTAAGGAAGATTTGTAATGGGGTTTATATGATAAACGCCTTCAAGACCTTCAATTATACCCGTTCCGTCGTATAAACAGTCTTTCCAAATAAGGAAAGGAAGAATCATCATAGGAAGCATATTTCCTACCATACTACCGATACTTCTCCAAAGAGAGAGTTGAGATTTTTCAACAGCGTCGTCAGAAACGAGAGAAAGCATCGAGCCGTAAGGCACGTTAGCGACGGTATAGAAAGCGTCCCATACTATATAACCTAAAACGAATAATATCGACTTTGTAATAACGTCCGCTTTAGGTACGGGGATAAAGCAAAGAGCGCCCGCTACCAAAAGACCTATCGCGCCGATCAATATATAGGTTTTAAATTTACCCATTTTGTACTTTCTTTGGTCTCTGTCTATCATCGTTCCGATAATAGGATCGTTGATTGCGTCCCAAATTTGAACGATAAGAAGTAACGCGGACAAAAGCCCCGTTTCCATCGTCATAAAGACGAGCCAGAAAGTTTGAATAGTGCCCTTTAAGGCAAAACTCATGTTACAGCCAAGGTCCCCGGCTGCGTAAGCGAGTTTATCGCGCATTGAAAATTTGCGAAAACCCTTTTCGTCAAGTTGTTGTTGTTTTTTCATCATCTTCTCCTTAAGAATATTTTATATAAAAGCGTCAACCGCATTTTACCATTGTTAGTTTGGTTATATAGCCCATATCCTTATTATATATATTGTACTTTAGACTACCCGTCAATCGTTAGAACAATTTTAATTAGTTTTTGTATTATTTTAATATTTATTATTAAAATTCGCTTTATTTTTCTTTTATAAACCTGTATAATTTAAGTATAGTTTGTAATGGGGAAAATAAATGATTAGCAAAGGAAGTTTTAACTTACTTAAAAAGAGTTTTGAAAAATTTAGAATACAAACTGCGGTTTTTAACGACGCCGACGTAAACGCTCTGCTGAGTGAAAACCCAACCGAAGACGTTTCGCCTGAAAAAGTTTTACTAAAAAATCTTTTTAGCGAAATATGGCAAACGGCTGAAAAAACGTTATACAAGTATACGAATTCATTTAAGATTTCCTTCGCGTGTTTTTCGTTTAACTCTGTACGGGGAAAAAGAAAAACGGTTGTTATAGGTCCGTTTTGTTACGAACACGTCAACCTTGAAAGTTTTTTGGAAATAGCCGAAAAAAACAAGCTTTCGCAAATTTATAAAAAATTTTTACAGCAATATTATTCATTTTTGCCTACTATTGACAAAGATAGTCATCTATTTTATTCGCTCGAATGTTTTTGCGAAGAAATTTGGAAAACTCAAGACTTTTCGGTATCGGAAATAAGCAACGCAAAAATGGAAACGGCAACTTCTCAAACTTTGTATGAAAAAAGTTCAGAGAGCGACGTTCCCATTGCGCAAATACGCCTTATAGAAGAACTCTATTCTTATGAAAATCAACTTATAGACGCAGTTTCTAAAGGTCAAATTAGGAAATTAAGTCAATACACAAAAGTCTTTGACTCGACTTCTTTTAAACAGCGCCAACCCGATATGTTGCGCGAAATGAAAAATTATTGCATTATTTCAAACACCCTTTTTAGAAAGGCGGCGGAAAAGGGAGGCGTTCACCCGTACTTTTTAGACGAATTATCTTCGGCGTTTGCAATGCGAATTGAAAGGCTTACAAGTTCAAATAGTTGCGTAGACACTTTAAAAGAAATCGCGCTTTCTTACGGACAGGCAGTCGTCGACCATAACACTAAAAAGTACTCGCCTATCGTAGAAAAAACTGCGGTTTTTATATGGAATAACTTTCAAGACCAACTGTCTTTGAGCGTAATTGCTAATATACAAAACGTAAGCAAAGGCTATCTTTCGGCGATTTTTAAAAAAGAAACGGGAAAGACGGTTACCGATTTTATAAGAGAAGTCAGAATTAAAAACGCTATAAGGCTTTTACAAAACACCGTATTGAAAATTCAAACGATATGCCACCTTTGCGGATATTTAGATTTTCAGTATTTTTCAAAACATTTTAAACGCGTTACCGGTAAATCGCCAAGAGAATACAGATAAATAAAATAAAAAATCCCTGCTTGAAATTCAAATTTCAAGCAGGGATTTTTGCGTTTTGTTTTATCTTAATCTAAAAATCTTTACTATAAGCGCCCAAACGAGTTCGGCAAGTAAAACGGGTACGTACACTATTGATAAAATTACGAACGAAACGGCTATGTAAATACACGCCATGACGAATATCATAAGCGGAGATAC
This sequence comes from Clostridia bacterium, assembly GCA_017453045.1. GTDB lineage: Bacteria > Bacillota > Clostridia > Christensenellales > Borkfalkiaceae > UBA10281. The sequence continues at coordinate 87,363 of JAFTKX010000006.1, forward strand.
AAAGAAGAAATATCTTAAAATATTTATTACAGGATAGCCCTTTGCAGACGAAAAATTATAAGTCATAAGAGAAATCGATTCGTTCCAAAGTTCTCCTATCGCCGAGAAAATATTTCTAAAATATTCGCCCGAAAACCTACCTATATCCGAAAAAGTGAAATATTTAGAAAAGTCCGCCGCGCTAAACGGATTGTAATTTTTATAAGCGTCGAAAAGCCCAGCGCCCACCTTAATTATCGCGTAAACCAAACTTACGAGCAAATATATCGCCGCAAGAACTGCTAAACAAACCAAAATGAAATACGCTATAGCCAAAACGACTGAAACTTGAAGTAAGGCTACGACTATTACCATTGAAAGTCCGCAAACGATAACGGTTGGGGCAACTATAAGCCACATCCATTTTCTAAACGACAAAAATTTAAACGCGCTCGACCTTACTAACGCATTTTTTGCGATAGCGAAAGTATCTTTTATAACGAAAACAGACGCGTTTTTGAAAAGAACGAACCATCTTAAAAGCAAAGACGTCAGTCCGTTACGCCCATAAACCGCGCCTATCGTTTTACAAGCGTTTATAAATCCTTTTATATACGCGTAAATAGCGTAACCCATACCGATTAATACACCTATACCCAAGAATATGAGTAAAATGTAAAAACCCACCATAGCAGCGAAAGCGAAGATAATGAAAAGCACTACCAAAAACGCCATTATACTGCCGAAAATATCGCCCGCATCGGGCTCTCTAACTACGTAATAATTAGACATAATTTTCTCCTTTTTGTACAAACTTGATTAAAAGACAAACGTTATTTCTACGTTGAAACCATTTATTACTTTTACGTTGAAACTTAAACCTATTCCACTTTGCTTAACAACCTTTCTGACCGTTTTTGAAACTTCGTCTAAAAGTTCTTGACCTTCTACGCTAAGCGCCGTTGAAAAACAAAGTTTATCCGCTCTTTTTGCAATCGCAGTTTTAATTTCTTTTTCCATCTCAATGGAAAACTTTATAATTTTATCGGCAAAAAGCGGTTTTTGCGACTGTTTATTTTGCCGTCCACTTTGCGTACTACCCTGCCCGTTTTGTGTGTTTTCGGGCTTATAGGGGCACTTATCGTCGCATTTTGGATATTTATTTCTATCCCAAGTATGCGAAGTCATTTCATCATCCGACCATAAAAAACAAGGATAATAGAACGGCTCTTGCTTTGACTGATTTGAACCTATCATTGTGGTTACGTCCAAATGATAGGGCTTTTTTTCTAACCAAACAATATTCCAAGCGTGCGGTCCGCCTTGACCGTTTGCAAAGGCTTCGCCTTCTACAACGATACAGTCGATACCCATATTATCCAAAAGATATTTTACGCCTTTTGCAATTCCGCTACATTGTCCTTTTTTTTGAATTAACGCCGTCGCGCAGTTTTGGTTGTAATCGTTATTTATTTCGTATTTAACGTTTCTTAAAAAAAAGTCGCAAACGTATTTGATTTTTTCGCCGTCAGTTTTAAATACTGCCGTTTGGCGTTGAAAATCCTTTGCTATTTTTTCAAGTTCTATCTTATAAGTTCCTACTTGACTTGCTGTAAAAATACTTGAAGTTTTAAGTTTTAACGTAACGCCGAAAAAGCCCATTTTCTGTCCTACGCCCGAGCGTTGGGACATATAAAAAAGTTCAGGATAATCATATAAAATCGCGCCGTAAACCGAAGCCAACTCTTGTGGCTCAAGACCTTGACATTCGACTTCAAACTTCATCGACCTAAAACTTCTAATCATATCGTCGTAGGCTTTATGAAGTTTAGGACTTAATTTACACTTATAAAAATCCACATTCATTAATCCCACCAATCTTTTCCATGCGCCCCAGATGCTCCTTTATATCCAGATTCTCCCACTTCTCCTGCAACACCAGCTTGCCCATCTTTTAAAATTATGTTATCAACTGAAAGCAAAATTTCTTCACCTGACAATAAAATCGGTGCTCCGCCTTCACCGCCATCGCCACCGGGACCACCATCACCACCTGGTCCACCTGCTCCTCCATTTCCACCAGACATATCCCCACTGCTAAAAAGACTGTTTTTATTATCGTCGCCACCGTCGCCACCGTCGCCACCGTCGCCACCAGTGCCACCTCTACCACCTTGTCCTCCTTTACCTCCAGTTAAATAAAGCTTCGATCCTTGGCTAACAATCGGCACATTTTGAATAACTAGCGCATAGCCACCTTTGGCGCCTGTTCCACCTTTGGCTCCTGCCCCGCCCTTACCACCTGGATGCCCATCATAACCATACAAGTAGTGTTTTCCATCCTTTTCGTTGTAACCTTTTCTGCCATTTTCACCTTTTTTACCTGTTAACCCTTTAGCACCAATACCACCTTCGCCACCGTTTAAGCAAACGGTTACGTCTCCGTCTATAGATAAATTATCTGTAATTACTGCGCTTGCACCTTGCTGTGCATCTTTGCCTTTTGAAGCACTTATCGTAACAGAGCCATTTCCTTTAATATTAACATTGCTAGCCCTTAGGCAATTAGCCCCAAAAGATTCGGGCGCAATCATATTTAAATTTCCGTCTACAAAAATATTTATGTTGTTAGCAATGAAAAGTTCCGTTCCGTAATATGCGCTAATACAACTGTTATATCCTGTTGAATACAAATTAAACTCATTAAGGCACATTCCATACAACGTATAACTTTCGTAATACTTATAGTCATCAGGATATGTATCTTCTTCAAAAACCATATATTCTGCATCGCAACTATTTACAAAATTTAAGGTTACATTGTCCAAATGCAAATCAAACTTATCGCTTCTTTCCTTAATTAAAAAATCTATGAACAAAGCAGGATTTTGCACCGAACCAGCACCATAATCAAACGCTTCTTCTATTTTTAAAGAATCAACAGAGGGATAAATAACCGAATCTCCACGAATTACGGTATTGTTCAAAACATAAATTTCGGTATTCCCCATAAATGAAAAGTTTGCCAAACATTCCCCTCCTGTCAGTCTTATCTTTGCTTCTTTCCAAAATTCTATAGTTCCACTGAAATTGTCTTCAGCCTGTTTTAAAGACACTTCTGCTTTTTCCTCAAAAATTACATTCCCTAATAAAGATCCTTTATTTATTTCAATCTTTACGTCTTTTTCAAAAACACAATTATTGACTTCAAGGTGACTATTCTCTAATGTTAAACTCTCGCAATCAAGCTCCCCTTCAACCAACTGCACTCTTACCGTTTTAAAAACAATGTTCTTGGCGTTGGTTGTTAATTTTAATTTTATACTCTGAACCAACTCAGTAGTATCAATTATTAAGGTTTCACATTTCTCATTGTCTTGATCTATCTCATACACCTGATCACTAGAGAGATATCTCACGTCTAAATGTAAATATTTTTGATCTAAGTATTTTTCAATCTCACTAGACGACCTTACTGCTTTAACTTCATATATCTGAGCGTTTATATTAGCAAAAATCATTGCAACTATGGCAACGATTCCGAGAATAACCGATAAAACTGCCTTATGAGTAACTGCATACATAAATATATTGTCTTTTCCGTAAGAACGTTTTTCTTTTGCGTTGAGTAAAAAGCAACCTACTATTATAATCACAGCGCTTAATACAAAATATATAACAATACTCTTTTTAAACCAATCATATTTCAAAAATTCTAATGGTTTCATTTGAACTGATATGGCATATGCTATCATCACAAATAATGGTGAAAGATATATTAACGTTATTGATATTTGCATTATCGTATATAAAAATGCGGGATGCTTACCTGTTAATTTCTGTTTTGCTCTTATCACCGCCCATTGATAATTGATAACACCTACGAAAACTATAGTTGCAATTAATAGTATAATAGTTAACTCTCCCATAATCCCCCCTAAATTTTCTTACCCCATTTTTTCTTAAGGTCGATTGACTTACTTACTTTATCTATTATCCAAAGCATTGGCTCTGCAACGCCTTTAGGACTAAAAGCTCTTCCATTTTCTATGTGTCCGAGTGATGAGCATGCAAAAAATTGTACACTCTTAAATTTTGACTTTATAGTGTTTAAAAAGTTAGATTCTTCGTATTCTATCAAAAAGTTTTCACAAAGAACATTTTGCGCTTGATATTCCGTTGCATTATGTCTAGCCAAATAATTTTTTATGGCTGGTGCTCCAAGCCTATTATAAAGGTCGGCATAGTCGCACTTGTTAAAAACTACTACGACGTCAGTTTTTATCATATTTTTTGAGTTAAGACAATGCATATTTTCAAGCACAGTTATGAGTGAACTTAAAACGTCGTCCAACCTAAACTCGCTCGTTTTATATTGAGTAGCATTAAAACCTATACCCTGTTCTTTTTTGTATTTAATAATGGAGAACGGATCTACAACCAAAATAAAAGCGTTTGCAAACTTATATCCTATTTGTTTTGATATTTCGGAAGTATCGTTATACGCTTCGCCCGCAATATCGCAAAGGGATATCAAATTCTTAATTTTTTCTCCATTTGGTGTTAGGTAAAACTGATAGTAATTGAGCCTTGTTTCGCCTGTTTTTTCAGGGGTAATGCCATGTTCCATGGCTGTTTTATCCCTTACAAAATTATCCGTTGAAGTCGGAGAATATTTATACTGCAAATTGTTCGCTACAGCGTGTTTTTCAATTGCCATCATTGCGCTGGTTATAAAACAGGTCTTTCCTGCGCTCGCCCCCCCAACGACAGGGATTAAAATTTCTACGTGACGTCCTCCATCTTTAAGATTGTGATCACAATACGGACACACAGATTGAAGTTTCTGTCTTCCGTTGAAAAAGGTCGTCGGAAGTTTTGTTCCACAAGTGCATTTACGTTTTAAAATACCATATACGCTTGGTCGTAAAGACGTATGTTTTGCTTTACACGTTGGACAAAGATACGATGGTAATCTTACTTTTTGCTGACAAAGCGGACATTGGCTTACTATTCCTTTAACCACTCTAAACAACAAGTCTGTTAAATAAAGTATCGAATATCCTAAATAGACAAAAATTCCTACAACAAATACGAACACTAAAAATGATGCTGAAAAAAGCAAATTTAGGCTGAATAATAAAATGGTAAATATAGGAAAAACTGCTAAATCGCATATAACGTTAATAATAGCAATAAAAAAGTTAGCCGAGAAAAGTTCTCCCAGCCTTTCAAATTCGCTAATAAACGGAAAAATCACTCCTCTCCACGCCTTTTTTATTATATTAAATACGTCTTTATAGCCCCTGCTAAAAAAGTATCCTTTGTATGCCGGTTGTTTTTTCATTTACCACACCTATATTACATAAAGCGACAGGAAAATACTTGTCGCGTTGTTTTCAATTTTAATTCTTATATTTTATATAACTCGAAACGAGTTGAGTAGAGCCGTTTCTAACGGCTACGCATAACGTACTACTGACGTTTATCCTTTTTAGCGGGCGGTTTTCCGCCCGCTAAACTTTAGGATTAAACTTTTTTGTTTAAATCGCCTTTTGTAATAAATTACTTTTGGGGAAACAATTATTTACCCCACTTATTTTTGAAGTTAATAGATGAACTTTCTTTGTCTACGAGCCATAAGATAGGATCTTCAACGCCGATAGGTTCAAACGAACTGTTGTCCGCAACGTGACCGAGAGCCGAACAAGTAAAGAATTGAATATTTTTAAACTTACCCTTTAAGATGTTAAGGAAGTTAAATTCTTCATATTCGGTTAAGAATCTTTCGCAAAGTACGTTTTGAGCGTCGTATCTGTTAGCCTTTTCGTTACGTTCCATATATTCGCTGATAGCCTTTTCGCCGATTTTTTCGTCAAGACCGGGGATATCGCACTTTGTAAAGAGAACTGCAACGTTTCCGTCTAATACGCCTTTAGCGTCAGAACTCTTCATATTTTCTACGGTACGAACTAAAGCGTCTAACACTTCTTCCATTGCTCTTTGGCTTGCGCCGTATCTGCTAACGTCGATAGTAGATTCAACTTCTTCGCGGTATAACGCTATTGAAAGTGGATCTACGATAAGTACGAACGATTTAGCAAACTTAAAGCCTTCTTGACCGCCCATTTCGTCTTTACTTTCGTACGCTTCGCCCGCTACGTCGCAAATAGAAACGAGGTTAGGTACTTTTTCGCCCTTTGGAGTAAGGAAGAATTGATAATATCTAAGTCTTGTATCGTTGGTCTTAAGCGGAAGTTGACCGTTATCCATAATTCTCTTGTTGTCTTGATAATCGTCGCCAAGAGATGCGTTTTCTTTATACTCGAAGTTCAAGTTGTATTTTGGCATTGCGTTCTTTTCGATTTCAGAAATAGCCATGCTGATAAAACAAGTTTTACCCGAACTCGGTCCGCCGACGACTGGAATTGAAATGTCGTGATGTAACGCTTCGCCTAAATTGTATTCACAGTTGGGGCAAAGCCACTTTCCGTTAAGTCTTTGCCTGCCGTTAAAGAAGGTAGTTTTAAGTTTTCTACCGCAATAACATTCTCTTGCTAAAATACCGTAACTGCTCGGTTGTAATTTGTAGTGCTTTCTACCGCATTCGCAAACGTAGATAGGAAGCGAATACTTTGCTCCTCTGCTCATTCTTTGACAGTTTGGACAGTTTGACGATACTTTCTTTATCTGACAGAAAATCCAGTCTGCAATCCTAAACGTAATAAAGCCGAGATATACGAATAGCATCATTACTAAAATTACCGAAATTTGAATTGCTGAAAAGGCAATACAAACGAGCGGAACTAATATTGTGCTGAGTACGAGACCGCCCGTGCGGAAACCGAAAACGAGCGCAAACCACATTGCTTTAAAGATGTTTACGAATATAGAATCAAAGTGAATAAGATCTAAAATCGTTTCCCAAAGATTGCCGAAAGAATCGGTAAAATGATACCACGAGTCGCCGATTTTTTCGCCACAGTTCATAAACGTCGTGCAAATTGCTTGTAAAAATTCTTTATACGCGTCGCCGAAGAAATAGTTTCTGTACGCTGGAACTTGATGTTTAGCCATATTCTATCCCCCCTTAAACGATTGCGACAATTATTGCTAAAATTGCCAACACTACAGGCGTTGCTACTACTAAACACGCCAAGCCCACGCTAATATTAAGCGTCCATTTTACCGCAGGGTTAGTTACTTCGTCGTTTATTGAACGCAAGTAAATTCTAACCGATGAGATTATTGCGGGAATTATACCGATTACAAGACCTACTATTATACAGCCTAAAACTGATACGAGTAGCCAAAACGCAAGGTATAAAATTACGGCAATAATCAATAAGCCTAAAATTATCTCCATAAAACCACCTTTTTATTTTTTCTTTCCAAATAGTTTTTCAAAAAATCCTTTATGATTATCCAAATAATTATCAATAAATCCTTCTACGTTTGCGTAGTGTTCGGGACTTATCATAGTTTTCGCTTTTACAAAAAGTTTTTTAGCGTCGCCACGACTGATTGATTCGGCGTAAGACTCAACGAAAGACTTTAATTTTCTGTTAAATTCTTCGTTGCCGTTAAACGCCCATCTTAAAAGGTCGCACATTACGACGTAATATTCGTTTCCGCCAAGATGCTCTAACGCGTCTCTTAAAAGTGGCTCGAACGTCCTTACTCTCAACGTTAAAGGCGATAAAATAGCGTCTTTAAGTTCGGCGTCCGAATCTCTTAACTGACTTTTAGCAAAGGCGTAACACTCTATTGCCGACGAATAATAATTATCCGTAAAATCTTTAAATTGCGCGTCTTTAAGACCTGTAAACAAAGCGTTTTGTTTAATAGCGTCGAAAAGTTCTTGCTTTTTATGTTTGTTCGTAAGTAAAAGTACGAGATTTAAAACTTCAAACTTGCCCGAAGTCCAGTTTGGACCTATGTACGACAATCTTTCGTTTATGTCGGCTAAATATTTCATTTGCGACGGATTTAAGTTAAGCAAAAGTTTATTGTCAAGCGAATAAATTTCTTGCTCGATATATCTCAAAAGACATTTTACGTCGGCAAAATCGTCGCCTTTTCTCGCAATTTTTTCATATCTTTCAAAGAGTTTTTTAAGTTTTACTTGATCGCCTTGAAGTCCTGCGATAAACTCCTTGAATTTTTGAATAAATATTCCGTTATCGTCTAATCCTTTTAAGTAGAAATTATTGAAAAAGTCGTTTAACGCGCTTTCGGTAACGGGTTTTACGTTCTTAAAAACGTACGCCTCTTTTCTAACGAAGAAATCTCTAAACGAAGGATCGTTTTTAAGCGCTCTTTCAACGCTTTCAAACACAGCCTTGTTTTTGTCGCTAACTTCAAGATATACGTCCAAGAAATCGCCCGACCTATAATTATTTCTTAAAAGAGTTGCGATAAAGTTGGTTTTTACCTCTACGTTGTCTAAAAGCAACACTATTGAAAAGGCTATCTTTAATTCGGCTTTTATAAGATTTGTAGCCGTGAGATAAGACGCTATTGAATCGCTTATCATTCTCGTCGCTCTATCTTTGCCGAGATCTTGTATCTTTTCAAAATACAACTTAACGTTTTCTAAATCGCGGTCCGCAATAGTCTTTTTCAAAATAATTAAAAGACTTCTACTTGCTCCCATTACGTTTTCTGCGTTTGAAGTTTGCATTATTTGACATAAAACGTCAATCATAAGATAGAGTGCCGAACCCTTTGCGTTTGCCAAAAAGGCTTGACCTTGATTTCCCCTACAAAAAGCAACCGCAACGTCGCCGTAATTGAACGGAGCGTTAGTTTTGACTGCGTTTAAAAATTCTTTAGCAGGCAAACTCGGAGAAACGCCGAACGCGCCCGTATTGTTTAAGAAATTCCAAACGATAGCGTCTTTTTTATCCATCGGACTGTTTTCGTAAGCAAACTTAATAAGTAAGCGAGCCGAACTTTCGCCTTGCCAACGCTTACCCAAAACGAGTTCTTCGTAAATCTTGCTTGCGAAAGCAACTTTGTCGATATAGTTTGCCGAAACTAAAAGGTCTAACACCTTTTTATATTCGTCGGCAGTTTTGAAAGAATTAAATTGATTTGCCTTGCACAAGCACGCAAGAACAGCCGTGTCCGCGTCGCAACCTAAATCTTTCATAACTTTGCCAATTTCTTCTACTCTCTTTATCGCAGGGAATAAACCGTTTCTTGCCAAAACGTCTACTAAATCGCTTGCGTAAAGGCTCGGTTTTACGTCGGCAAAAATACCGTGATCTAAACTGAACGCATACTCGCCCATAGCGACCTTATCTTGATAGTTACAAACGAAATTTTGATTTCCGTCCAAGAAGTTTTTAACCTTTATCGGTGGGAAATTGTTTGCCGCTAAAACGAACTCTGCCCTTGCAGAATATTGATTTGCAAAACTTACCTTATCGTGCAAAGCCTTTGGAAGCAATACTCCTAAAATAGAATATATTGCCTTTTGCTCGTATTCAGTACCGTTGATAGAAACCGTTTTGTCTTCTTTAGTACAGTTTATAACGGCTTGCAAGATAGACGCCATTACGTTTTTATTTCTTTCGTTAGACATAAACGCTTTGATAATTCCGTCGTTTACGATAGGGCTTAACGAAATATCAACCGCGGGTAAAGAGTCGGGCGCAGGATTGTCGTGCCACTCGGTATAAGTGAGTTCCTTTTTGAAAATATCAGCAAAAGGAACGGAGAAAGGATAAACGTCGGTCAAATCGTCTAAAACGTAAGCGTGAATAATAAAATTACCTTGACGTTGGTCAACGATAGAATAAACTGGCCCGATATATCTCGATTGAGCAATACATTTTCTGCCCGTTGAAAGAGTGAAACAACCGTATTTTATAGGACAGTATTTTTCTAATTCGCCTTCGGGAATTTCATACGGAGTATTTCTCGCCTTCGTATAACTCATCATCTTTACGATTTCAAAAGATTCTTCTTTCGTAATTTCACTCGATTGAGACCATACAGAAAAGTCGCCCGCTTTGTTTTTGCCACATCCCGTATAAATGAGTTGATATGCCTTCATATTGCCTCCTTATTTTTTTACCGTTTTAATATATTTGTTTTGCGCTAAAAGCCACAAAAGCGGATCTAATACACGTCTTGGCTTAATGCCCGATTGAGCAAGGTTAGTTCCGTTTGGAACACCGCCGAGCGACGAAACGCCGAAGAACGCAAACTTTTCAAAGTTCTTCATTTGTTGAACGAGTTCAGCGTCTAACCAGTTTTCAAGAAGGTCTTGCATTTCGATATTTACGCTGTCGAAGTCGGTTTGAACGAATACTCCCCTTTGTAAGTGTTCGGATTCGTATCTTAAACAACTGTCTTCTTTTAAAACGTCGTATTCTTCTAAAGCGTCGATTTTAGTGAACGCAAGCGCAAGTGGAACTTTGATAGTTCCCTTTATGTTTTTAACGTCACGAATATTTTGAATTACTCTTGCCAAAACGTCGTTTACGTCGGTATTTTGAGCAGGAAGTGGAATTTTTCCTTGCAATTTTTCTCTAATAGACGTTACTTGCAACGGGTCTAAAAGCAAGATAATACCGTTTGCGTTAGAGATATATTGGTTGGTTATGAGCATTTGGTCGGTATCGTTTAAGTTTTCGCCTGCGGTGTCGTAGAACGAAAGAGCGGCAATCTTTTTAATTCTGTTCTTTTCGTCCATAAATCGAAGTGGGAAAATCAACGGCGGAATTTCGTCTTGGCTGGTCGCGTCGACTACTCTACCGTGCTTAAACAACGGATCGTAGTAGTGAGAATTATAATATTCTCTCGATTCTTCACTCGCCGCAAGCGAGAGCGAACAGTTAAACGCCGGAGTCATTTTTCTTTTGATTTCGTTAATTAAAACGCCTATGTAGTTAGATTTACCCGACGCCTTTGCTCCTAAAAGAGCAACTGAGAAACTTTCTTCATCCAAAAAGTCCGACGGAACTTCTTTATTTAAAACGTTACAGTACACCGATTTTTTAGCGGCTGTACATTTTAAACAGCGAGCCTTATCTCTTTCGGGAATCCAGCCTGCCGCGTCTTTTGCGACTTTACCGATACATTTGTCCGACCTACCGGGCACGTTGTAGGAACACTTCATTCCTATTTTTCCGATATCGTGCACGCCGTAGCAATAAGGACAAGTAAACTTTTTCATAATATTCTCCTTTTTCCCTACGCGAAGGAAATTTATCTATAATTTTATAGTATATTTCAAGATTGTTTTAGTGCAGTTTTACAAGCGAACCTCTATTGAGCGACCTAAATTAAGTGATGTTTAAAGGGTTAGATGCGAGCACCGCAAGGCTCGTGAAAAAACACGGAGTCAATAGACCTTTTTGGTCATTGACGTCGGGTTTTTGAAACAGTAAACGACGCGGTGCGAAGTATATAAGCCTTTAAATTAAAGGGTTAGAAACAAGTTAGGCTAGGCTCGTGAGCCCGAAAAGATTTGGTAGACCTTGTTGGTCACCAAAGTTTTGAGGGCAACACAGAAACGACGCATAACGAAGTTTATAAGCCTTTAAAGTTTGGTTACTTCCTTAAGTTTAACGTACTCCCCACCGTCGCTTACAAAGAGCGCAAACTTTGTCATTGGGGAGGTTGGCGAAACGGTTATAACTTGTTTAGCCGTGTATTTCTTTGCGAAAAAGCCCTTCTTTAAAGTAACGGGAGCAATTCTTTCGCAAAGTTCACCCGCGTTTTTATTAAGCGGTTTTGGTCTACCCTTCATAAGTAACATTGTTGGAAGTTGAACTTCTTTATCCGCTTCGTAATTTATTACCACTTTAAACGGCTTTGCGGGGTTTGGCGAATATTCAAGACTAAATAAAACGCTAACCGCTTCGCGATAGTCGATTGCAGGCTCTAATTTTACGGGTTGAGAATAAGATTTAACGCCGTCGTCTAAAAACTCGACGAATAATGTTACGTAATTGACCGTATCTGCCTTTAATTTAATTTCAAATTTGCCGTTTCTTCTAAAGTCGTCGGCAAGGAAAGTGAAACTCTCGCCCTTATCCGCTAAACTTTCAACGAATTTTTCGTTGTTTATTTTAACGATAATATTTTTAGCCTTGGGATGTACGCTACCCGTTACGGTAACCGTTCCGTTTGAAACGGTATGCGTCGCTTTCATTCCCGACATTGAGTTTACAAGTTGAGGTGGAGAAACGACGAACAACTGCTCGGTTGCTACGACGGGATAAATTTGAAGAATTTTTTCAGGGTCTATACTGAAAGAAATCTTACCGTCTACCGTAGTCGTCGTAGGCAATTTAACCATGCCCTTACAATGCTTGTTAAAGTCAATATATTTAAGTACGGTATTCGTTTGAACGGGAAGTTTTGAAGTTGCGTAATATAAACTTATTTTACCAGAATAACCTTCGGCGCAAGTAAACGAATACTTATTAAGACCTATACTTTCGATTTTAACGTCTTCAAGCGGTTTTGTATTTTCGTAAGGCTTACATACGATTTTAACGCCCCTTGACTGAACTGCTCTACCGCTGACTTCGTAGTTACAAATTATTAAATACGCGCTTTCGCCCGAACATTTTTCGTCGTTAAAGCCTTTATTGTCGCAACTTACCTTTACGCCGTCGCCCGCCTTAAGCGGAGCAACAGGTCCGTCCTTTTTCCAAACTTCGATTGATTTTACGTTTTGCGGAGTTTCCCAAACGACTTTTACGCCGTTTAAGGTAAAGTCTTGCTGAACGTTAGAAACGTCGGAATAAACGATTATCGGAGATATAGTCGTACAAAGATTAGATTTGATACCGTAGCGGTCTGCGTATACCGTATAGTAATACGGGGTTGCCGAAACGATATTTTCGTCTTCATAAAATTTGATTGAAAGGTTTGCTTCTACAACCGCGCCGTCGTCAAATCTCGTTGGAGCAACGCCGACTTTTTTAATTATGGTATAGGTTGCAAAATCTTGTTTAAATCTATCTTCCCATTCAAGTCTTACCTTGTTTCCGTCGAGTACCGCTCTTAAATTTTGAACGGGCTTTGGCGGATATTTTTGAAGAATTTGACGGGCTTCTATGTAATCGTCGCAAATTTCGAGAGCCTTTATGGCGTAAGAAATTGCAAGAGATTCGTTATTTTGCGCGGCGCAGAGTTTTGCTTGCTCTGCATTTCTTTGCGCGTTTGCAACGACTGTTTGAACGTCGGTCAAAAGTTTTTTAGAAGTTACCGCGTTATAAGTGCCGTATTTTTGTTGAAGCGACCTTGCGATAGCAAGCGCAGATTGAAATTTCTTTTGAGCGATTAAATCTCTAATTTTGGTAGTATCCGCTTTATATTGAGCGCCTAAAGTTTCTTCTTGCTTTTGCTTTGCTTGCAAAAGTTTTTCAAACTCTTTGACTTTTTTATAAACTTCGGACGAAGTGTTCTTTTCGTAGCCCGGAACAACGTTCGTTACTTGTAAAAGAGCCGTTTGAAGCGTCGTTACGTCGGCGTCGGGCGTGTTGCTAATAGACTCGAATTTAGCGCATTTATCAAGGAACATATCGTGCGACTGTTGAGTTGCGCCACAAGACGAACAACCTTTATCGTCTTTAGTAAACGGAGTTTTTTGTTTACAGTTCCAACATAAAACTTCAAGCGGTTTTCCGCAATGCGGACAACTCTTAACGCCTTTTTTGAATAAAAGTCCACAATCTGGATAGGGACATTCTTCAAAGTTAGAACTACCGCCTTCCGCGCCGATTATTTGGAAACCGTAATGGTTACAAGCAACGCCTATCATTTTTTCGGCTTCGGCAATGCTTACCTTTAAGGTGTTTATAATCTTTTGAGTATAGCCTTCGTATTCGTCGAATTTTAATTCTTTTATGGCAAAACTCTTTCTCGTTTCAAACTCCGACCAAACTTCAGCCTTAAGCGCTAAATAGTTGTCGTAATTTTTTCTCGCTTGCGGAGTTGAAAGTAAGATTTCTTTTACGTTTGAACAAAGACCGCTGACCGACTGCTTTTTCTTTAAGTCGAGTTTCATACTGTTTTTGTACTGCTCGTTATTTTTAACGTCGATTTCGCTAGTTGGCGCGGTAACCGAACAACCTAAAAAGTCGTACAAGTCCTTTTTGTCAAGGGCTTTTAAATGGTCTTCCGTCTTTTTATATTTATCGAAAGGAATCGACGATTTATCAATATTGTCGATAATCTTTATGCCTTGGCTAAGAAGTGGCTTTATGGCGTTTTCAAGTTCATCCAAGGTAAAGTATACTACGGGGCTGTTTACCGTTTCGCAAATGTTTTTAATTTCCGTACGCATAATCGTAGTTCTCGTTTTACAAAGAATTTGAATTACGCCCAAAGTATCTTTAAGTTTTAAATCTTTTGCCCTTTGCGCTTCCTTTTTTCTACCGCCTGCGTTTTTCTTGTAGGTTTCGGTTTGTTCGTCGTACAAAGAGTCTTCGCACATAATTTCCATTACGTCGGCTTTAAGTTCTAAAAGTCGTCTGGAAATTACGTCGCCTTTAGGGTTTGACAAAACCTTTTTAATGAGTGGTTCTATCTTTGTTTTATCCGTTTCTTTTAAATCAATTTTGAACGCTATAAAGTAGTTAAACGCTGGATCGTTTAATTCTTTTGGCGTTCTTACGAGATTTTTTGCCATAATCTTTCTCCGTTATATTATCTTAAACTGTTTCCGCCAACTTCGGTTGCGATTGACGACGCTACTTCTTTAAACGCCGAAGTAAGTTGACTTAAGTCTACCTTTCTGCCCTTTCCGCTCGAAATTGCCGATAAGAATTTTTCGTCGGCTTCTCCGATACCTATTCCGTACATAATTACGCCGTTTCGTTTTGCGCTATCCGCCGCCTTTATTTCAGGACCTTGATTACCCCAGTAACCGTCGGTTAATATAACCATAATTTTAACGGCGTCGCGAGAAAACTTCGACGCGTTATCTTTGATCGGTTGAGCGTCCGTACAACCGCCGACGTTTACGTCTTCGATATTGTCGATTGTGTTGTATAATTCTTGTTTATTAGTCGACCACTTACAAGCAAACGCCGACCTATCCGCAAACGCGATAATTGACATTGAGGTATGAGTGTAATCAAACTGATCAACGAAGTCTTTAGCAGCCTTTTGAGCGTTTACCATACGACTTCCGCACATACTACCCGAAGTGTCGATAGCGAGCATAATTTCAATTTTTTGTTGATTTTTAGCCGCTTCTTCTCTCTCTTTATTAAGTCTTGCGATAAGTTCGTCTATGCTCTCGTTTACCGTTTCGCGAGTGGAAATAAGGCTCGCGCCGTTTTTAATGCTTGCGTTTACTTCAACTACGCCGTTTAAGTTGTAAAGGAAATTAACCAAAATACTGTTCTTTTCCCCTTTTCTCATACCCGTAATCACGTATTTACCGATTACGTTACAATCGTACGGATCTCTCGATTCGCCTTGTAAAACGTAAACTTCCAACTTGTCGCCCGAGAAAGTATATTCTCTACTAAACGGAACGTTTACCTTGCTGTTTTTAGCAATAATCGTACTATTTATGTAACTCTTTTCGTCTTGCGCTAAAGCGAGCATTCCAAGTCCGTGAGAGGTAATATCTTGAATATCGTCGTTTTTAATAGTAAGAGTTATAGGAGTTCTTTGCGGAGCGCCCGCGCCTTGCGGAGCGGACTTTGGAGCAACGCTTAAAGTGATAACGTTGTTTACGCAAAGTTCGGCTTGCATTGCAGCGCCCGTAGCAACGATAGTGTCTACGTTGATGTCTTTAGTAACGGGCGGTTTGCCGTATTCTCTTACCACCATATCCTTAACCTGAGGCATACGGGTTGATCCGCCGACTAAAACTACTTCGTCGATATTATTCCAACCAAAAGGTCTGCCCGTGTTTTCGGCAACTTCTTCAAAACATCTGTTGCAAAGAAGTATCGTTTCGTATAAAAGACCGCTCGTCTTTTCGTCGAAATCTTCTCTCGTTACGGTGTATTTACCAAGGTAGCCTTCGCATTGAATACTTACTACCGTGCTTGGAAGTGAAGTAAGACGCTTTTTGGCTTCTTCGCATCTAACTTGCAATTCTTTATAATCGCTTTCGTAATTTTCAATATCTACGCCGTATTCGGAATAGAATTGGTCTTTAATATTTTCTATAAGCGTTTCGTCCCAGTTTTTACCGCCGAGTTGGTGGTTTCCGTTGGTTGCCAAAACGTCTATTTGAGTGCCTTTAACGTGCGCGATAGTAACGTCGAAAGTACCGCCGCCAAGGTCGTATACCATAACGTTCTTTTCCTTACCGTCGGCTAAGCCGTAAGCAATTATCGCCGAAGTAGGCTCGTTTATTATTTTAAGGACTTTTAAACCTGCTTTTTCGCCTGCTCTTAAAGTTGCGAGTCTTTGTTCTTCGTTAAAATATGCGGGAACGGTTATAACAGCGCCTTTTATTTTTACGCCGTTAGTCCCTTCGATATCCTTTTTAAGTTCGGTCAAAAACATTCCCGACAACGCTTCTGCGGAATATTCGTCGCCTTCGATAAAAGCGGCGTAGTTGGGATCGCCCATCATACTTTTATAGAACGCCACCGTGTTTACGTTACCCGCTTTTTGTTCGGCTTTAGCGTCTTCACCTATGATTACTTTTCCGCCGTCAATCCAAACTACCGACGGAGTCGTATCCGACGAAAGTCCGTTTTTTAAAACTTGTACTTTTCCCGTTTCTTTTGAAAAAGTCGCGACTGCGGAATAAGTTGTACCCAAATCTATTCCTACGTAAATTTCTTTCATGTTTAAAGTCCCCTTTTATATTCTATGCCCTTGCAATAGGGCTTACTTTCGTTTTTAATTTTTATCTCGGTTTTACAAGCCCGTCTTCTATATCAATTTCGGCTAAATCTATTACGTTTCGAAGCCAATCTGCAAAATCACTCCAAACTTCGATAACTTCTCCATCGTCGCAGTCCCATTCGTATATACTACAAGTTTCCTTGCTCTTATCTACACAATAAAAACTGCCCGTACCAGATTTTGCAAAACATAAATAATTTTCAGGCAAACCGTGTTCTTCTTTAAAATCTTCATCGTCGGTATCGGTCAAGCAAAGTTCGTCGTCATCGTCGTCATCATCTGTAAATAAGTTATATAAACCCATCCCAGCCCCCATCGCTTTAAAAATATCGACGTCAAATATATATCCACCGTTGAATACTTTATAAAAATCAAGTAGAGCGTGAACCCCACCTATATCAATTTCCATCTCGCTTACAAGATGTAAAGGGCTATATTCTAATTCGCAATAAGCCCCAAAATGCGCAAGTCTTTTTACCTGCGCTTTTAATTTTTCATTTTCAAATTGATTAAAAATTTCGTCATCAAATAACATCTTATCAACTTACGCTATTAAATAATTTTTAATAACTCTCCAAAACAAATATTTTTGTGGAAAGTCACCGTCTTAAAAGAAGGCGACTTTCCACAACTTACTCAGTTATTTTAGTCAGTAGTTTTTACTACGACGCAAAACAAATTAAGGTTTAGCCGATATGCATTCCCTTAATAGCGTCCATACCTCTGTCGTTTGCTTCGTCGGACTTACGCTTTGGTTGCATCTTGTAAGAACGTCCGGTAACCTTATCGGTAAGAACTAACGTTACAAGGCTGTTAGCGTCTACGAAAATTTCAACAGAAACTTCGTTGTCGCCCGGAACTGCGCCGTCGAAAGCGATAGGTTCTTCTAAATAGATAGGTTCGCATTGATCAAGGTCAACAAGGTCTTCTTTGCTATCGCTTTCCAAAACGAGAATATTAACTTCGCTAACAGGAGTAGGATCGCCCGTAATGGTAAGTGGGAAGTAATCTATTGAACAGCCGTGAGCAGGCTTATCTTCGTCCTTTTTAACGAGGTTAAGAACTTTATATTCGCCGTTGCTTACTATTCTAAGACCGTAAGACTTGTTACAAATTTCGTGAATAACGGTAGAAGTACCCGTCTTTTCGTTAACCAAAGTAATTGATTGAGCGCCAACGGGAGCGTCAGTTCCGCCTGTAACTGGGTCGACAACGATATCTTCAACCGCTGCGTTTGCGTCGTTTGCTACGAGCGCAGCGCCCATTGCTACAGCCTTGTTAGGTTCGTAACTGCTGATAGGCTTGCCGTATTCTGCTTCAAGACGCGCTCTAACTTGTGGCATGTAAGTAGAACCACCAACGAGAATAATTTCGTCGATATCGCTTGCCATATTCATACCGATTTTATCGAGCATATCGTTTACGAGAAGGATAGTTTCGCCTAAAAGACTGCTCGTAGCGTCTTCAAATTCTGCTCTCGTAACTTCAATTCTTTCACGAGAACCGTTGAACATAGGAGTAACGGTAGTAGTTTCACGGCTGGTAAGGTTCTTTTTAGCCTTTTCGGTGTTTTCGCTAAACCAAGCCTTCATTTCGTCGTCTTCAGCCATTTCGGTTGAATCAGCGCCCGTTGCTTCGCAGAATTTGTCGATAACGAGTTGGGTTAAAGCGTAATCCCAGTCTTTACCGCCGAGTTGGTGGTTACCGCCCGTGGTGATAACTTTCATATCTCTACTGCTGTTTTCAAATTTAAGTTTCATAACCGTACAGTCGAACGTACCGCCGCCAAGGTCGTAGATAAGAATAGTCTTATCCATATCTTCTTGTCTTGAGTTACCGTAAGCGATTGCAGCAGCCGTAGGTTCGTCCAAAATCTTTAAAACTTTGAGCGGTTGACCGTTGCTCATAATAACGTTTTCGCCTGCAACTTTAGTAGCGTTCTTCGCTTCTTCGCCGAAGTATGCGGGACAAGTGATAACTGCGCCTTCGATTTCTTCACCAAGAGCAAGTTCAGCGTCGCTTATTAACTTCTTCAAAATAAGCGCAGAAACAGCGGCTGCCGAATAGTCCGTTCCGTTTGCATAGAAAGTGTAGTCTGGGTTACCCATAAAGTTTTTAACTCTTTCTACCAAACAACTTGGATTCATTGCGCCTTCCGCTCTTGCAGTTGAACCAACTACCGCATTGCCTTCAGGAGCAAAGTATACTACTGAAGGGGTGGTTTGTTCGCCCTCGATGTTATCAATAATTCTTACGGTTCCGCTGTCGTCAACGTAACTCATACATGAGTAGGTAGTACCTAAGTCAATACCAATTTTTTTTGCCATAATTTTTCTCCTTAAATATATTGTTTTTAATTAGTTTTGATATTTTAAAACGTCCACTTTTTGTGGATAAATTACCTTGCCTTCCATCTCGTAGCAATCGGTGTATCTTGCAATAACCTTACCATTAAGTTCGGGCAAGTTGGTCGTCGACGACTTTAAGATACGGTGCTTAATAGGATCGTACTTGTCCGAAACTTGCGAATCAATAGTAACTCCGCAAATTTCCAAAATTTCTTCAATACGAGCGAGAAAAGCGGTCATACATTCAACGTAAACTTCGGTTGCGTTTTCTTCGGTGAGTTTTGCAAGCCCAGCGTCGGATTCTTCAACAGTCTTTAAATAAGCCTTTGCAATCTTTTTAATTGCAGGATATAAAAGAACTTGATGAACACCTTGTTCGTAAACGGATGTGTTTTCGATATAAACCCTTAAAATCTTATCGAAATGCTCGTTCATTTTTAAAACTTCGGTAGTGTAAGTTTGAACCGCGCCGAGATATTCGGTAACGCCTGCAAGCGTAGAGTCTTTTAACACGGGGGCTTCAGGGAGTTCAAAATCGTCTACGGGGCAACTCTTAATCTTTCCGTCGCACCACTTGTCGATATCTCTACCGTTGTAAGTAACCTTATCTCCGTCTACCGTAATATTGAGATTTTGAAGTAAGTCTTCGCTATCGTATACGGCGTAGTTGAGATACTTTTTCGCTTGCTCTACCGTTAAGCCCTTATCTCTAAACTCGCGGAGAGCCTTGCTGTTGTCTTCGCGAAGACCGATAAGGTTTAAAGCGATACTTTTAAAAAGTTTTGAATAGAAACCTTCGCGATATGCCGAAAGTTCGTTGTTCATCTTTCCGATATTAGTATCTTTTTCTTTGTTGTACTTGAGCAAGTTCCTTACGAAAACGAAATGAGCGTCGATAACTTTTATCATTTCTTTTAAGTCTTCGTTTATTTCAACTTGTTCTTGCGGTGGGCAGTTTGAAGGCTCGCAACTTTGTTCGCATCCGCAACTTTCTTGGCTTAAATTTTCGCCTTGCTCGCTTGCGGTTTCCGTTTGAGCAGTTTCTTCGCACGAAACGGGAGAGTCGGCTTGCTCTTTAACTTCGAGTTCTTCTGCTACTTCTTCCTTTTCTACTGCTTCACAGTTTAAGTTTTCGTTCATGGGAAACCCCCTTGTTTTATTTTAATGCTTTTTAGTTTTTTGCAACCGTTTTGCAGGCGTTAACGCAATCGCCCACGCGTATGCGAAAACTAAAAATATAATATATATTATATTACTCATAAAGACTAATGTCAACAATTTTTTTAAATTTTCGACACGAAATTTTCGTCTTTTAAAACCATTTTTCACTAAATTTTTCAAATTTTTACAATATTTTCCACAAAAGTCCGCCTATAAGTCGATTTTTAAATCTTTTAAACAAAAAAGTTTTAGCCGTATTTTCGACTAAAACCTTTCGCTTATCTACATTTATCAGATTGTAGCAACTGGTAATCTCGGCTTTTAAGCACTTTTACGAGTTGTTCTATTGAGGTTATTTTTTCTTTGGTTAATATTCCACCGCTTGCGGGAACGTAAGAATAATGAAGGTCTGTACCCGAAGTTTGAATAAGCCCGTATTCTTCCGCCCATTGTTTAGCGATAAAATTCCTTGCTTGATGCCCTATATGTCCGTTATAAACTTCCATACCGTGAATATACGCAGGGTCAACTATAAGTATACCTTTTCTGAACGGATGCGCTTGAATAAACAACCACCCCTTTTGCTCGCAAATATTAAAAAATTCGTGGTAAGTCAAGTCAAAAATATTCGGCGTGTTTCTTAAAAATTCTTCGGTTACGCCAAAACATAGGTAATCGTTTGGGGTGTCTTTCATTCTTAATTCCATACCGAAAATTACGGTGAGTTTACCCTTTGCCGCGCTTTGCATATTCTCTACGCCACGCATAAAAATATCAACGTACTCGCCTATATTTTTACAACCGTAATGGTCGTAAACGTAGTGCGAATAATGATTTGTTATAACCACGGTGTCGTAACCCGCTTTTTGATAAATCTCAACGAGCGACTGCGCGCTTTCCGTACTACAAGGACTTGCGTCTTTGCTGTGGCAATGAAGTTCTGTTTTAAAATATTTTTTATCGTTTTGCATAATAAAAACCCGCCTATACGTCGATTTTTGAGAGTTTTGTTAAATTTTATCAAGGAATAAACGGGCATAGCGCAAGCCCAAGCCCAGCAGAAATTACTATTAAAAATATAGGATTTATATTCTTTTTAAAAATCTTTTTGTAACCGAAAAATACGGCTATTATAACTGTAAAAATTATCAGTTTAGAGTATGAAAACTCAACCTTTTCGCCGAACTTTTCAATAGCGAAAATAGCCTTTACAAGTAGCGAAATTGCAGTTGCGAAAATAACGCCCGTAACCGCAGGTTTCATACCCTTTACAACCGCTTGAACTCCTGCGAATTTCATAAGGTTTTTTATCAAAGCGGCTATGACTAAAATTACTATAAACGACGGCAATATAACGCCGACGGTAGCGCAGAGAGAGCCCAAAAAACCACCGCTATTCGCGCCCACGAAAGTTGCGATATTTACAGCGACGGGACCCGGCGTAGACTCGGCAACGGCAACCATATTTAAAAACGAATCGGCAGTAAGCCAACCGTTTGCTAGCGATTTTTCACGCATTAGCGCAATCATTCCGTATCCACCGCCGAACGACACCGCGCCTATCTCTAAAAAAGCAAGGAAAAGTTTAAGGTATACACTCATTTCACTTCCCCCTTTTTAGACCTTTTTACGACTTGACCGATAAGGTAGACTAAAAGCCCTAAACCACCGCCTATAAGCAAAAAGAATATCGAAGAAAAATCAACGCCGAAAAACCCGAAAGCAAGCATACAAATTGAAGTTCCAAAGAAAACTACTAAATTGAAAGCGGTCTTTTCCATTCCTTTGAAAAACTTAAAACCTGCGTTTAAGATTAGAAATATTACGCCTGCTTGTATACCTTGAAAGGCGTACTGTACGGCTTTCAACCCCATAAACGCATTGAAAAACAGGGATATTAAATAAATGATTATAAAAGACGGCAAACAAACGGCTACGGTTGAAATAATCGAGCCTAAAATTCCCCCGACCTTGTAACCTATGTAAGTGGCGCAGTTAATTGCAACAGGTCCAGGCGTAGATTCGGCAATGGTAACGACGTTCTCAAATTCTTCTTTTTCTATCCACTTGCGCTTTTCGACGTATTCGTGTTCGAGGAGGGATATCATTGCAAGTCCGCCGCCGAAAGTGAATAGCCCTATCTTGAAATACGATAGGGCTAAATCTAATAAAGTTTTAAAACTATACTTCTTCATTTTTTTCTTCGCCGTTATTTTCGCTTGGCGAAAGTTCGCTTTGAACGTTCTCTTGAACGGGTTCGTCGTTTTCAACCACTTCTTTTTCACCGTCGGTTTTTACGTTTCCAACGGCGACTGCAAGTTCTTTCACTCTTAACTTATAAACGTATTCAGAGAAGAAATAAACGGCAACGCTTGCTAAAACCATTACGATTGCCCAAAATTGAGACGGCGACATACCTGCGACGAAAGAGCCTCTGTCGTCTGCTCTTGCAAACTCGATAAAGAATCTAAACACACCGTACGACAAAAGGTAAAGCGAAAGATTATGTTTAAAATTCTTCTTAAGATATAACCAAAGACAAACGCCGAACATTGCGAAAAGGAACAACGCTTCGACGAGTTGAGTTGGGAAATAATATCCGGCAGGCTCGCCGTCAGGGTCCATCCAAATACCCGGGAAACCGTCCATTTGAGCGCCGTGACAACAACCTGCGAAAAGACATCCTATTCTTCCAAAAGCGTGAGCAATTAAAATACAACAAGGGATAAGCGTAACTATATCAATTAAACGACCTTGAAGTTTTGGTCTAAAAATAAAATATCCCGCAAGGAAAGAAACGACTCCACCGATAAGACCGCCTATAAAGGTCATACCGCCCCATTGCCAACCAGCTTCGGGGTTATCGAGATAGTTGTAAAAAGACTGAAATAACGTTGCGGCAAAAAAGCCTATTGCAATGGCCGCTATACCGTTATAAAACAAAAAGTCGATAAAACTTTCTTTAATTCTACCCTTTGCAAATTTAAACAACACGAGTACGCAACATAATACGCCTATTGCAATACATATTCCGTAAAGACTTAAAAACTCTTTATCGCCTATTGTAATCAATGCCTTATTAAACATAAACGCTCCTAAAACTTTTATTTGTAACTTATATTATTTTAACATAAATTTTGTAATTTTGCAATTATAATCTATAATCATTATAAAAATAAAAAACAAGACCTTTCTTTGCTTAAAAACAACAAAATTAGCCGATAATCGACCTATAGGCTCACTTTTTATAGTTTTAATACAGTAAAAAGCGGTTGAGAACAACCGCTTTTATTTTAAAACAATTTTTCAACTTTGATTTTGTCGTAAATTTCTTGGAACTTATCTCTATAAAAAAGATTTGTTCCCGGAGTGGTTACAGACGCCGTTCCCGCGGCAACTGCTGAGCGTAAAATTTCTTCCCGACTTTCGCCGTTTTCTATCATAACTGATGCGGCTGCAATCATACTATCGCCCGCGCCTACCGTACTGTTTACGGCTACGTTTGCGCTCTTACAAAACAACGCAGAGTTTCCGTCGGTAAGTATCGCGCCCTTTCTTCCAAGAGAAAGCAAGACGTTTTCCGCGCCTGCGCCAATTAGCGTTCTGCACCCCTCTATCATTTGGTCGATACCGTCGTAATGAACGCCCGTTACGCTTTGGAGTTCGTCAAGATTAGGTTTGACTAAAAACGCGCCAGCCTTTAACGCTTCGGCCATATTATCTCCCGAAGTGTCTATAATCTTTTTTACTTTAGGGCTTACCGATTGAGATAAAGTTCTATAAAATTCGGACTTAACTCCAGACGGTAAAGATCCGCTTATAACGACGATGCTTGCCGAAGACGAAAGTTGTTTGACAAGTTCTACGAGTTCGGCTTGCTTTTGCAAAGATACAAGTTCGCCCTTGTCGTTAATTTCGGTCATCATAGAGCGTTTATCAACTATTTTATAGTTAGTTCTTGCGCTACCCTTACTCCAAACGAAAGTATTTTTTACCTTTTCGTCGTCTAAGGTATGAACGAACATCTTGCCGTTTTCGTCAAACATAAAACCCGTCGCAAAACTGTCGCCACCGAGCCTTGCTACGCCGATGGCAACGTTAAGCGCTTTACCGGAATAAGTTATAACTTTGTTTTCGATACGGTTAAGACTCCCCGTCTTTAACGTGTCGAGTTCGATAGTACAATCAACCGAAGGATTGGGACATACCGATAAAATCATTAAATATTAAGCCTCCTTCTTTCTGTCGGCTATTATTTTTTCCTGTAAGTGACTTGGAACTTCTTCGTAACGTTCAAACGTAGTGGTGTAACTTCCTCTACCTTGAGTCATACTTCTAAGTTCGGTTGCGTATTTTAAAATTTCGGCTTGTGGCGCTTCAGCGGTAATGATTGCCAAAGTTCCTACTGCGTCAGTTCCTAAAATTCTACCCCTTCTCTTATTCATATCGCCCATAATATCGCCCATATAGTTGTCTGGAACGATAATTTCCATCTTCATTACAGGTTCTAAAATGCAAGGAGCAGCCTTTTTCATACCTTCGGTATACGCGAGTTTTGCAGCGGATACGAAAGCGACTTCTTTACTATCAACGGGGTGCGAACTACCGTCGAAAAGTGTACACTTAAGATTTACAACGGGATATCCTGCTAAAACGCCCTCTTTTACGGCTTCTCTTAAGCCTTTGTCTACCGCAGGAATAAATTGTCTTGGAACTACGCCACCAACAACCGCGTCGACAAATTCGTACATACCGTCTTCTGCTCCCGGCTCGAACTTAACTTTACAATGTCCGTATTGACCTGCGCCACCCGATTGCTTTTTATGTTTTCCTTCGCCTTCAGCACTCTTTTTAATAGTTTCGCGGTAAGCGATTTTCGGCTCTGCCAAAACGGCGTCCGTACCGAATTTAGTTTTAAGTTTTTTACAAATAACTGCAAGGTGAGTTTC
Source organism: Clostridia bacterium (assembly GCA_017453045.1). Taxonomy (GTDB): domain Bacteria; phylum Bacillota; class Clostridia; order Christensenellales; family Borkfalkiaceae; genus UBA10281. Next base: position 112,648 of record JAFTKX010000006.1, read on the forward strand.
GCCAACGCCGACAAGGAGCATTTCGCCCGTATCGTGATTTTTCTCTACTCTAAAGGAAATATCTTCTTCTTGTAAACGCTTAAGACCTGCAAACACCTTATCTTCGTCGCCTTTTTTAGCAGCGCCGACAGACATAGCGTATTCTGCGGCAGGCATTGGGATAGGTGGAAGATTTACTCTTGCGCCTTCTACTAAAACGTCGCCCGTTTGAACGTTGTTAAGTTTTGCAAACGCGCCGATATCGCCCGCGCCGACCACTTCGGTAGGAATTTGCTTTTTACCTCTTACAAAATAAAGCGCGCTTACCTTTTCAGCCGTTTCGGTTCTATGATTGTTAAGCGACATACCCGTTTTTACAGTACCAGTCAAAACTTTAAAAAGATTCATTTTTCCAACGAACGGGTCAACGACGGTTTTGAATATTCTAACGATAGCCTTATCGTCGTCGTGCGCGTTGATAACGACCTCAGTTCCACCCGTACCAACGGTTACTACGTCGTTTCTGTCTTCTGGAGAAGGAAGGGTTGAAACCATCTTGTCCATAAGGTTAAATACACCTTGGTTTTTAAGCGCGCTACCGCCGAGTACGGTAATAGTCGAGCACGCTTTAACGCCGAGTTTTACGCCTCTTTCGATTTCTTCGCCCGTAAGTTCTTCGCCAGCGAAGAATTTATCTAAAAGTTTTTCGTCGTTTTCAGCAGCCGCTTCCGCAAGCGCCATTCTTGCTTCTTCGTAAGATTCTTGAAGTCTTTCAGGAATAGGATATTCGTTTCTTTCCCAGTCGCGAAGAACGCCGTAAGCAACTTTAACAAAGCCTTTCATCTTTTCGTCAACCATGTTAGGAACTATCATAGGAGCAATCTTATTGCCGTATTTTTCCTTGATAGCCGAAACGGTTTTAATGAAACTGCTGTTTTCTTTATCAAGCCCGTTTATAAACAAAATCGAAGGGATTTCGTTTTTAAGACAGTATTCGATAGCCTTTTCCGTACCTACGGTTAAAGTGCCAGATCCGCCCGTTACGATAACCGCGCTGTCGCACGCTTCGAGCGCTTGATTGAATTCGCCTTCAAAATCAAAAAAGCCGGGTACGTCGATTAAGTTAAAGGTGATATTTCTACCCTTTCTATCTGTATATTCGCATCTTGCAGCCGAAAGGCTGATTGAACTCTTTCTCGCTATTTCTTCGGGGTCGAAATCGCAAACGGTATTACCGTCGTCCGTTCTACCTTGTCTATCGGTAGCGCCCGCGTTAAAAAGTATTGCTTCGGCAAGCGTAGTCTTGCCTTCGCCACTGTGTCCGATGATTGCCACGTTTCTAATGGTGTCCGTCGTTGCCATAAAATTTTCCATCCTTATCTATATATTCGGGACTATCCCGTCTTTTTATATTATATTACTTTTTTTAAGCAATTTCAATAGCAATTTAAAAATTTTAAGATTTTTTTCACAATTTTTAATTTAACTTTAAAATTTTACCTTTTATCGTTATTTTGCCTGTTTTTTATTTTACGGGAGGGGCAAGCCCCTCCCCTACGGATTTTATTCTCGTTTGCGTTACTCTTTTTACACCTCATCCACCGCAAGAGGTCCCCCTTCTCCTCTTTCGTTTAGGAGAAGGCTTATTCTCTTATTCAAGGCTTCTCCTTGAGGCTGAGTAGTCACTAAGCAAACTGTAACCTAAGGCTTGTCCTTGAGGGAAAAAGCCGTTAGGCAAGATTTTCTTACCTAACGGCTTTTAAAATTTAGTTATTATTCCCTATTACTCAAAATCTTCGGGGAATTCAGGCATATTGCCTACGTTGTCGTTTTGCGACGTTTTCACTATGTCTTCTTCAAAGAAGAATATAACGTCAACTTTCATATTTTCATATTGTTTTTTCATAATATATTCTCCTTTAAATTAACCTACACAAATTACCGCTTGACCTGGCTCAAGAGTTATGCTACCAGATACAACTTGATATGGAGCGTCCGCCGTGCCTACGCCGTAACCTACGAGATAACAAACGCTACCGCTTGCCGTAACTTCTATTTTTTCTTCCATATTACGAGAATCTGCGTTTACGTAGAACGTTATTGTATTACTACCGTTTGAGAGTGTTGTAGTTGTTAAACAAGAACTACTATCATCTATTCTACCTGTAAAACTGTATCCGTTTAATACGCCCTGAATAAGTTCAAATTGATAACCTGCGGTTTTTGCAGCGTTATAATACGAATATCCAGTCGTTGCTCCGTTTCCTATACCGTTACCGTAACCGTTACCGTCAAAACCTACCATAGAGCCTGCAAGTTCGCCAACGATTGGGAAATAACAGAACCAAGAATAACCTGCTACGTTGTGAGCCGCAGCGTAAAGCATTGACATATATAAGTCTTGTTCGCTAAGAGAGCCCGTCGTATTTTTGTCTTGAGTATGAGCAGTAATTACTTGATGGAACTTTCTTCCTGCAGTGCCTGTAACGACACCATCTGTACCTTCTGAACCGTATAACGTTTCATAAGTAGTTTGATATCTATCCGCTAAGGTTTCACCCATTGCATGGTCGGTATAAAGATCAACGTAGACGTAATCTAAACCTGTGTAATTAAACCAGTTATTTAAATAACTTTCATAGTTCCAAATAGTCGAGAAACCCGTATTCTTTTGGAACAAACAAGCAAGGAAGAAAGGCTCGTTGCCGTTTGCTTTTGAATATCCAAGATTTGCGCAAGCATCCTTTAACGCTGTTATCATGTAACCCACGCTATCAACTTCATCCTTTGAAGGCTCGTCTGCAAGCGAGAAACCGAAAAATGCAGGATGAGATACGTAATCTGCAAAAAATCCCCTTGACGCGATCGTACTTGCCGCAGCCGATTGTGAACTAACCGTTCTTGAAAGCGTATAGAACGCTTCGTCGCATACGATAACCTTTAAGCCCATAGACCACGCCGTATCCATAACGTATTTAGTTCTACTCGTTGACCAAACACTATCCGTTTTAAAGGACGCAGCCGTATCTTCTGCAATTAAAAGAACGTTATTGCCCATTGCTTTTAATCTTTGAGCGTGAGCAGGGAATTCGACAGGCGAAGTCCAGTCGGTTGCGTTTGCTTGGTTTGGAGACCAGCCAGTTGTTTTATTGTAATACATAAAATACTCGCCAGAATCTTCATAACAACCATCAGAAGAAAGACCAAGAGTTGAAAGTTGAGATGAAGTAAACTTATACAAACCGTCGGTCATTGCCTTGTAAGTAAATACAGGTTTTACTTCGATTGTTGCAAATTCTGCGCTTTGCTTTGACGTTTGATATTCTTCATTATACGAGAACGCAGTTACCGTAACGTTGTGCTTACCTACAACTTCAGGTTTGTACGAAGTTTCTGTAGTGTAAACGCCGTTTCTATAATCGTTATCGTCAGTTACGTAGTAATAATCGGCATTTTCGATAGCATTCCAAGTAACGCTATAACCTAAACCGTAAGTTACGACAGGCGTTGCAAGTTGAGTGCTACCAACGTTATTTTTAAGTTCGGTTGCCGTTTTTACACTTTCAAGCTCGGCAAGGTAGTTAGCGTTAGCTTGGCTATCGCTATAATTTTCACCCCAATTTTCAATGATAGCGTCAATTTTTTGTTTGTGGAGTTCGGTATAGTCGGTACTGTTTTTGTAATACTCTACGATTGACGCGTAATATGCGGTTTCGTCGCCAGTTTCTAAGGTAAAAGTAATAGTTAAACCGTTAGAACTGAGTTTATATCCGCTTACCGAGTAAACTGCGTTTCCAACTACAATTTCCGCATCGTAACCCATAACCAAACGAACGCCGTTTATCATTACGGCTTTAACCGCATTGTTAACGGTTAAGGTATAACTTTTATCATTTATTGTAGTTTCAAACGAGTAATCGCCCACTCCGTTTTTAGAAACTTCAAAACTTTCGTCAATTACGATATCCGCAACGTTATCAAGGTAAACGGTTACCATAGTACCCGTATCGCCTTTTTCGTAGGCTTTAGTTGCTACTTCGTAAATACTTCTTGAGTGTAAATCTTTGCTATAAGCCGTGTAAACGTAGCCTTCGCCAGTAGTATAATTTACTTTTAAGTAGCCCCTTGCGGACATTGCTCTCGTATATTGCGACGGGCTTATGTTTACAAGCGCCGCAACGTAAGTCCAAACGTCGCCTGTTTGAGTAGTCCAAGACGTAGTGGGAACGTCAACGAAATAACCTGTTGGGAAACTTTCGTGTACGAACTCTCTACCGCTATCTAAATAAGAAGTTGGAACGACGAGAGTACCTGCGCTAGCAATCAAACCTGCATTAATCCACGTTTGATATGCCGAGCCGTTTACGTTGACGGTAAAACGTATTCCGCTTTCGCCCGTTTTTCTAACAGCCGCGCCGTCTTTAAGCGCGAAGTTTATCCAAACGGGATATAAGGTGGTGTCAGCGCTAAGCGTTAATTCATATCCTGCAGGATATAAATTTGGTAACGTTTCCTTATCTGTAGTCCAACCGACGAAAACGTCGCCTGCATTTTCAGCGTATTCGTAAGCCAAAAGGGTTGGAAGCGTATAAACGTTTGTACTTTCACTTAAAATTTGAGTAGTTCCGTTAGATAAAGTAACGGTATAGTTTTGTTCATCTTCAGCAAGGTCCGGATCGCTAATTCTTACGCCGTTTGCTATTGCGGAACTTGACGCAAATGCAATACTATCTACGTAAGGCGCATAATTCATATATTGAGAGCCAAGTTCGTATGATTCTTTAACTTCATAACCATCAACGTTTATATAAATCTCAACCGTACCATTGGTTGCGTCAAGCAATTTGTAACCAAAGGTTACACGGTAAGTCTTATCTTTTTCAAACTGAACGGTATCCCAAGCAAAGTTTGTTATATTTCCGCCGTTATTCGACCCATCGTCGTTAGTTACAAAATAATCGCTCTTGGAACTGTAGATTTCTACGCATTTTGCTGTAGAGTTTGGACGGTATAAATAAATTCTCCATCCAAACGTGTGTGATGAATTATATCCACGCGTTGCCATTGCTATAGTAAACGTAGTATAATCACCTTGCGCTGAAACGTCGTTATCGCCGATATTTAATGAGAAATCAAAAGTAAGTGAGAACGAGTTTGACGTATTGTAGCCGTAAACGTTTCCGTCGGTTGACGTATCTACTAAAAGATAACCTTTTTCAAGTTCGGCAGACACAGCGTGTCCCGTATTGTAAAGGTCGGATAAAACGTAATCGTTTTCGTAAGTTGGTTTTAAAGAAACGTCTCCGCTTTCGCTTGCTTGTCTTACCCAAGTTGAAGTATTGCTATCGTAAAGGAAAGTTACGTCTTCGGTTAAAACGTAGCAAGTTAAATTGCTTGCGTCTAATCTGTATGCGTTAGATGGAATTTGACATCCTTTTTTAAAGACTATTTTTTGTGTCGGTGTCGCCCCACTTGGTACGTACGTTGCAAACGCGCCTTCATATCCGCCCCAAACGTTGATAAACGCTCCCGTACTTGCAGTAGGTTGAGTTGCCTCCATTTCCCCGTCAATTTCAACGTAATTAAAGAAATGAAGATTTACAACCCTATCTTTTGTGTCAAGAGTGTATCCTGCGCCTGTATAGTCGTGATTTGTTAAGAAAATAACCAAAAAACCATCTTTATACTCAAACTTAGTTAAATTCGTTTCGTCTTCAATAAATCCATGAGCGGTATAAGTAGCGTTTACGGTTATATCTTCGCCTGTGAGCGAATAACTTGACCAAACGCCTTTGTAACCCGTCTTTTGTGGTACTTCGGGAATTTCGCCATCAATACCGTTGGTTTTAGTATAAGTTCTCGTTGCAATCGTTTGATTATCGGCAACAAAAGTTATTTTCGCTTGTCTATCCCAACTCGTTTCAACGTTGTCGCTAACTCTTACGTAAGTTACTTCTTCTTGCGTTACGTAGTACGCTTTAGCCCCACTATTTAGGTAGGCTAAAGATGGGAATTGCGTTCCTGCTCTAATTACGATTTTGTCAGGGGTTATTGCATCTCCGTTTTCGCTTGGAACGGTTATTGCAAAGTTGTGTCCTACGAATTTGTTTATCCACATTTCGTTTGAACTTTGTTCGCCGTAACGAGCGTATAAAGAACGGAGAGTGTAACCGTCAACTATTACGTTATCGAAAAAGTTAAGGGCTAAAATTTTATCTTTGTCAACGCCGATATTATAAGTCGACGCGTCGTTTCCGTCGGGCGCTGGATAATCGTTTACGCTTAAATTGATATTTAAAACGTTAGTATTACCCCTACCAAACTGAACTTGAGTTACTTTTGTGTCAAAGTCTCCTTCGGGGATATATTTTTCCCAAACGTCGCCGTTTTTAACAAAAGTTATATCCGCGGTAGTAACGTAAGCCTCGTTTGCGCCATAGCGAAGCGCGTTGGCAGTTGGGAATTTACACCCTTTCAAAATAGTTATTTTGGTTGCGCTTAAACCTGCAGTTGTACGAATACCAACAGAGCCTTTATTGCTCCAAATATTAACGTGCGCCGTATGGCTTGCACTATCAGTAATCTTTGCGTCATTTATTTCTACGTGAGAATAAAAATCATGCTTACTGAAAAAATCTTTAACTGCGACTTCACCCGAATTCCAGTTGTCCCAATAGTCTGGATAATCGTGATTAGAAAGAGAAATTACGGTAAAGTTATCGCTATCTTCTCCAGCGACTTTTACACTCGTTACCGCCGTTTCTTTTTCTACAAGTTCTTTTTCCCAAGTGCCGTCGGCTTGCTTATAAAACGTTACGTCAGTTTGAGTTTGGTACATTATATAAACGGGGTTACCGTAAGCATCAAATAACGTTCTCATTGCGCGAGATGGGAAAAGCGTTCCTGCCGGAATAGTAATAGATTCAGCATCGTCTTCTGACGTACGAATTACAAATGAATAATAGTCCGATTTACCGTGATTAAACAAGCCGTACGCTTCAGTTTTTCCCGCTTCGCCATCGACTGTAATTTTGTTGGGGAAAAGATTAGTTGTATAAACGGAACTGTAATAGTCTGGGTGTCTTTCAACAACAGTTTTATCACCTAAAAAGTCGTCACCTTTAAGCGATACGCCAAGGTATGCGTTATTATAAGTACTATCCCAACCCGTTACGTAATCAATAGATTCAACTTCGGTTTTTCCGTACGATAAAACACCGTAAGCAACGTCTGAAGACTCAGTTACGAAATCACAGCCTGCGCGATATACGGTGGCAGTTGTATCTCCTTGCAAATAGGCGTAACTTGGAATTAAAGCGCCTTCTAAAATAGTAAGGCGTGAATTTGCTCCAACACCTGCGGAGGTTGCCGTTGTCATATTGTCAGTACCCATTGCAAGCGGAATCATAAGGGTGTATTTAGGCTCGCCTTCGTTAAGCCAATAATAGTTGCCATAACAAGACGTGCAACCCCACTCAGCCAAAGTTTTTCCACCAACTTGAATATGGTCGAAAAAACCTAAATTCTTTAACAAAGTTGGCAAATCGCCCAACCCTAAGGTTGTGTCAAAGGTTTTTTGACCAGATTCGCCTGCCCAGTCGCACTCTCCTAACGTAAGCCTTATTTCAAAGTTACCGTTGCCGTACCAACCTGCAACGCTACCGAGCATTGCTACGTCTTTCGTGGTATAGGTTGCGGCTTTTGCCACGTGTGAGTTTGAAAACTTAGGAATAAAGGTAACCACGCTTAAGCAAAGCGAAAGACAGGCTACTATTCCCATCAAGAAAAGTGAAATTTTCTTTGTTTTCATCATATTCTTTCTCCTTTCATAAAAATTTTATTGTATTTAATCAAAATGCTTTCGATTTTATTAAGCATTTGTTGTTTTTTTGTTTTGCCATTAACGGATTTCTTTCGTTTCAAACGAAAGAAAGGCGCGCCTTTCAAATTTTTACTTTAAGTTACGCTATTCGTAAAATTGCAAAAAAACAATTTTGTATAAGGAATATATAACATTATATAACCACACGCGGATATTTACAATAATAAAAATTGACAACTTAATCACAATTTTTGTCTTGTTTTTAAACTTTTTTTGAATAATTTGCTTAAAACAATAATAAAAATTGTCTTTTTCTTTGATTTTATCGGTGTTTTTACAAATGTTTCTATCAGTTGTCCCGTTCTAACGTCTTTTGTGTGTAATCGTTAGAAAAAATTATAAAGTTTATCAAATTTAGGGAGGGCAAGCCCCTCCCCTACGATTTGTCTTATACTTTTAGCAGTTTATATTGGCAACACCTAAGGCTTCTCCCTCGGGAGAGGCTCTGACGTTAGTCGGTGGTGAGGTGTTTTTACCTATTGTTGTAAAACTTTTTACTGCTCTTTTCCCACCTCATCCGTCGCTTTGCGACACCTTCTCCTCAAGGAGAAGGCATTAGTAGAGTTTGCAAGCGGTAGTTAATTTCCGCTAAAGATTACAATATAAAAAATGGCGTAGCGACAAAAATTGTCGCTACGCCACATTATTTTCACTTTTAAAAACTAATCAATCTATTGATATAACCGTGTAACCCTCGCTTTCGATCGCTTTTTTAATTTCGTCAGACGAAACGTCAAAATTATCAAAGGTTGCAGTCTTTTTCTTTAAGTCGATTTTAACGCTAATTCCAAGTTTTGCAAAAATACCTTCAACTCTCTTTTGACAATGCGCGCACATCATACCGTCGATAACGGCAACTCTTACGTCTTTCTTTTTAAAAAACATTTCTTCTTCTCCTTTTTTATCAAATTTTATAAGTCTTAATCTAAGAGCGTTCAAAACTACGCAAACGCTTGACATACTCATTGCAAGCGAGGCAATCATAGGGTTTAACGCTACGTTAAATACCGAAAGCGTTCCGCACGCAATAGGAATTAAAAGCAAATTATATATGAACGCCCAAAACAAATTTTCTTTTATGTTTCGCATTACTTTTTTACCGATTTTTACCGCTTTAAAACAATCGTTTAAATCGTTTTTGATAAGCACGACGTCGGCGCTTTCAATAGCAACGTCCGTTCCGGCTCCGATTGCTACTCCTACCCACGCGGTTTCTAATGCGGGAGCGTCGTTCACTCCGTCGCCAACCATCATAACTTTTTTGCCTTGTTTCTGAAGTTCTTGCACGTTAAAATGCTTATCTTCGGGCAAGACTTCGGCGCTATACTCTATTTGCAATTCGTCCGCCACCGATTTTGCCGAACGTTCGTTATCGCCCGTTAGCATTACGACCTTAATTCCCATATCTTTAAGTTTGGCTACCGCTTGGTAAGACGACGGCTTTATTTTGTCTTTAATCGACATATAGCCTAATATTTGGTCTTTTTTCGCGAGTATTAACGTCGTTTTATCGCTTGCCGTTTTTATTATTTCTTCGGCTTTTTCCACAGCGTTTTTATCACAGTTTTCTTTAATTAAAGTAAGGTTTCCAAAGGCGTAAAACTCGCCGTTTATTACCCCTAAAACACCTTTTCCCCTAACTGCTAAATAGTTTAAAACTTCATATCTTCCAACGCCTTTTTGGTCGGCTAATTCTAATATCGGTTTACTTAAAACGTGCGAACTTTTTTCTTCGAGCGACGCGCAAATCTTTAAAAATTCGTCGTTAGAAATTTCCGAAACAATCTCGTCAATTTGCGGTTTACCGCTCGTTATAGTACCCGTTTTATCTAAAACTACGGTATCTACGCTCGCCGACTTTTGCAAGGCTTCTCCGCTTTTAATTAGTATTCCCATTTCGGCGGATTTACCCGTTCCTACCATCAAGGCGGTTGGGGTTGCAAGCCCTAAAGCGCACGGACAAGAAACGACCAAAACGCTGACTGCAAAATTAAAAGAATATGCAAAATCTTTGCTAACTAAAAGCCAAACGAAAAGCGTTATTAATGAAATTGCAATTACGACTGGAACGAAAACGCCCGAAATTTTATCTGCAAGCCCTGCTATAGGAACTTTCGTAGAATTTGCTTCTTCAACGAGTTTAACAATTTTATAAACTGTTGAATCTTCCCCGACGGACGTCGCCATAACCTTTGCGTAACCGCCCGAAAATTTCGTTCCGCAAACGGCTTTATCCCCTACCTTTTTAAAAATAGGTAAACTCTCGCCCGTTATCATAGATTCGTCGGCGTATCCGTCGCCTTCAACTATTTCTCCGTCGGCGGGAATTGAAAAGCCGTCTTTCAATATAAATATATCCCCTTTTTTAAGTTCGCTAACGTCGACTTCAACTTCTTTTCCGTCCACTAAAACAACGGCTCTATCGGGGGCTAAATTGAGTAGTTTTTCAACCGCGCTCTTGGTTTTGTTTTTTGATTTTTCTTCAAAAAATTTACCGAGAGTAATGAGTGAAACTATCATTGCCGAACCTTCAAAATAAAGGTTGTGGGCGTAGGTTTCAACGTCTTTACCCATCGCTATCATACAGACTGCGAAAACTCCGTATAAAAACGACACCGACGAGCCTAACGCAACGAGCGAATCCATATTTGGTTTTAACTTAAATAAATTGCTAAACCCGACTGTAAAATATGCAAAGTTCACGGCGATTACGACAACCGCTATCACCGCTTGCGATAGGGCGAAAGGCAAAGGTTTAGCCAAAAATTCGGGTATCGGCAAACCGACCATATGCCCCATTGCTATATACATAATAATCGCTACGAGCGGAATTGAAATTGTAAGCCGTTTTTTGAGATTTTTTTCTCGTTTAGACTTATCTACCCTTTCTACTCCTTCTTTTATGCCGTATCCTTCTTTTTTAACGGCGTCCATTATAACGTTGGAAAGGTCGGTTTCCATTTCAACTTTTAAAACGCCGGATATTAAGTTGACTGAGCAAGATATAACGCCGTCGATTTTTGCCGTCGCTCTTTCCACTCTCGACGAGCAAGCCGAACAAGTCATTCCGCTTACCGTAAACTGTTTTTTAATCATTTTTACACCAAAAGTCTGCCTATAAGTCGTTTATTTTAATTTCGGAGTGATATTTTCAAAAACGTAACCCTCTACGTAAGGTAAAGATTTTTCTTCGTCTTGAGTGTTTCTTATCGTCCAACAAAGCACTCTCTTACCCCTTGCAATTCTCTTTTTTAAAGGCAAGGTCGTAAAACTGTAATTTATAAAATCTGGCTTTGACATAAAATTCAAAAGCCCGTTAGCAAGAACGAAACGTAAAAACGGTTTAAGCGCGGGATTTTTCCCCCCGTCAATTAGTTGACCGCGTATGACGCTTGGACTAAGTTTTCTAACGTATTTCATAAGTCTTGGGTCAAAAGACTGAATTACGTATTCTCCCTTATAATCTTTTAACAGTTCCAAAACTTTTTTTGCAAGAATTTCGTTTTTAGAAGATTGAGATTTTAATTCAATCAAAAGGGGAACTCTACCGTCGACGAGTTTTAAAAATTCTTCAAAAGTAATTATTTTCTCTTGCGTGTCCAAAAGAGTAAGTTTGCTAACTTCTTCGTAAGAAACGTTCCAAATTAAAGAGTCTTTTCCCGTCATTCTCTTTAAATTGTCGTCGTGAAAACATACGGGCGTAAAATCGCTTGTAAGTTGAACGTCCATTTCGATAGGATAATTTAATTCGATTGCTCTCTCGTACGCCTTTACGCTATTTTCGGGAATTCCGTCGCCGTGAAAACCCCTGTGGGCGCAAGCCCTCGTTATTAGCCAATGTCCGTCTGGTATTCTATTTTTCATAAACTCTCCCAAATCCCACCATTTTGGTAGGAATTCTATAAAAATTATAATTTAGGTAGCCCGTTTTGTCAAGTGATTTATGTATAAATCAAAATTTTACCGTCTTTATCGTAAATTGTTGCAAAATATGTTTGATTTTATTCAACGTTTTATTTATAATATAAATACGTATGCGCACTTGTAGGCGCGCGAGTAAGTTTATCAAGACAGGATTGAATATATGGCGATTAAAACCAAGGACAACTTAAGAAACTTTTGTATCGTAGCCCACATTGACCACGGCAAGTCTACCCTTGCCGATAGAATTATGGAATATACGGGACAAGTTGCCGAAAGAGATATGGAAGACCAACTTTTAGACTCTATGGATTTAGAGAGAGAAAGGGGCATTACCATAAAACTTACCCCCGTTAGAATGGCGTACACGGCAAAAGACGGAAAGGAATATATTTTTAACCTTATCGACACTCCGGGGCACGTCGACTTCACCTACGAAGTTTCGCGCTCTCTCGCAGCGTGCGAAGGGGCTATCCTTATCGTCGACGCAACGCAAGGTATCGAAGCGCAAACGCTTGCCAACTGCTATCTTGCCCTTGATAACGACCTTGAAATAGTACCCGTTATAAATAAAATCGACTTGGCGTCTGCTCGCCCTGACGAAACGGCTAAAGAAATTGAAGACGTAATAGGGCTCGACGGCTCCGACGCTCCGAGAGTTTCGGCTAAAAACGGTATAAATATCGACCAAGTTTTAGAAAAAATAGTCGAACTCGTTCCACCGCCGAAAGGCGACGACGACGCGCCACTCAAAGCGCTTATTTTCGACTCTTATTACGACAATTTTAAGGGCGTTATTTGTTTCGTAAGAATCGTTGACGGAACTATTTCGGCAGGAACTAGAATTAAAACTTTTATGGGCGAAAAACAGTTCGACGTTACCGAAGTCGGAACGTTTAACCCCGGTCTTTTACCTAAAAAATCGCTTACGGCGGGCGAAGTTGGATATATTGCCGCAAGCATTAAAAGCATAGAAGATATCGCCGTAGGCGATACTATTACAACTACGGTAAATCCCGCCCCCGAACCGCTCCCCGGTTATAAAAAAGTTCAACCCGTAGTATTTTCGGGTATTTATCCGCTCGACGGCTCTAAATTTAACGATTTAAAAGAAGCCCTTTTAAAACTTAAATTAAACGACGCTTCGCTTACTTTTGAGCCCGATAATTCAACTGCGCTCGGCTTTGGTTTTAGATGCGGATTTTTAGGGCTTTTACACATGGAAATTATCCAAGAGAGAATTGAAAGAGAATTCGACCTTGATATAATCACAACCGCTCCGTCCGTTTCTTACCACGTTTATAAAACCGACGGCGAAATGCTCGTAGTCGATAACCCAAGTAGGTTTCCCGACGTTTCGTATATAGATTACGCGGAAGAACCCGTTATTAAGGCGAATATCTTTACCCCACCCGATTACGTGGGCGCAATTATGGAACTTTGCCAAGAAAAACGCGGTGTGTTTACGGATATGACCTATCTTGATTCTAACCGCGTAAGGCTTAATTACACTCTCCCTTTAAACGAAATAATCTTCGACTTTTTCGACGGGCTTAAAAGTAGAACTCGCGGTTACGCCTCTTTCGATTACGAACTTGCAGGCTACGAAAAAAGTAGTCTTGTTAAACTCGATATGCTTTTAAACGGCGAAATTTGCGACGCGCTTTCTTTAATCGTTCATAAAGATAAGGCGTACCCAAGGGGCAGGGCTTTGGCTGAAAGACTTAAAGACGTTATTCCCCGTCAACTTTTTGAAATTCCTATTCAAGCGGCTGTCGGCGGTAAGGTAATTGCAAGAGAAACGGTAAAAGCAATGAGAAAAGACGTTTTGGCTAAATGCTACGGCGGAGATATTACGAGAAAGAGAAAACTTTTGGAAAAGCAAAAGGAAGGAAAGAAGAAGATGCGTCAACTCGGCTCTGTTGAAGTTCCGAGCGAAGCGTTTATGTCGATACTTAAAATCGACAGCGATAATAAATAATTGTGAGAGATTTTTAAATGAGTGGTATTTACGTACACGTTCCCTTTTGCAAGAGCAAATGCTCTTATTGCGATTTTGCGTCTTATCCAAGGGAAATAGACAAAGCCGAACTTTATTTCGCTTGTCTTTACAAGGAGATAAAAGGTAGGGCGGAAAGTTTAAAAGATTACGTTTTCGACACCGTTTATTTTGGCGGTGGCACGCCTTCGTTTATCGACGAAAAATATATAGTAGGCGCTCTCAGACAAATAAAAAACTGCTATACGCTTTCAGAAAACGCAGAGATTACCATAGAAATAAATCCGGGTACGCTCTCCCCCGAAAAAGTAAAGGCTTATAAAAAAGCGGGAATTAACCGCTTTAGCATAGGTCTTCAGTCGGCGGACGATAAAATGCTTAGAAAACTCAACCGCATACACACAAAAGACGATTTTTTGTATGCAACCGAACTTTTAAAGGGCGAAAATTTTAGCGTTGACGTAATGCTCGGGCTTGAAAACCAAACTGAAAAAGACGTAAAAGAAACGATTGACCTTGCAGTTTTATCGGGAGCAAAACACGTTTCGGCGTACGCTTTAAAAGCTGAAGAAGGAACGCCTATGTTTGGCAAATATTTAAACGGAGATTTGCCCTCCGAAGACGAAACCGCCGAACTTTACGAAGTCGCGAAAGCCCACCTTGAAGAAAAGGGATTTTTTAGATACGAAGTATCTAACTTTGCAAAAGACGGGTTTAAGTCTAAACACAATCTTAACTACTGGAATAGGGGCGAATATATAGGCTTTGGCGTTTCTGCGTCTTCATTTATTAAAGAAAGGCGTTTTACCAACACCGAAAAAATAGACGAATACACCGCTTGCATCTTGCGCGGAAAAATAGCCGAAATATTTAGCGAAGATATTGAAGGCGACGAAAGAGAGTTTGAGTATATTATGCTAAATTTAAGAAAAGACGAAGGCTTTTTACTGTCCGATTTTGAAAAGCGTTTTAACTGCTCTTTTACCGAAAAATACGCCGATAAAATTAAACTCGTTAGAAAATATATAGATTTAGACGAGCAAAGAATTGCAATCAAACCCGAATATATTTACGTTCAAAACACGATTATTATTTACTTTATGGACTAAAGTCCATACTTTAAGGATATTATGTCAAATTTCGTACACTTACACGTTCACACCGAATATAGCCTTTTAGACGGCGCGGCGAGAATTGCCGTCGTTACCAAAAAGGCGAAAGAACTTGGTATGCCCGCCATCGCTATTACCGACCACGGCAATATGTACGGCGCGGTAGCCTTTTTCGACGCGTGTGAAAAAAACGATATAAAGGCGATTATCGGAACGGAATTTTACGTTTGCGACGATTTGACCGTTAAAAGTGGAAAAACCAAACTCAACCACTTGGTTTTACTTTGTAAAGACGAAGTCGGTTACAAAAATATTTCCCTTTTGAACGCAATCGCTTTCCGCGACGGATATTATTATAAACCGAGAATCGACCTTAAAACTTTGGAACAGCACCACGAAGGTTTGGTGTGCCTTTCGGCGTGCCTTGCAGGCGATATTCCGCAAGCGATTTTAAATAGAGATTTTGAAGAAGCGGAAAGGCTCGTTCAATGGTTTAAAAGAGTTTTCGGCGAAGATTTTTATCTTGAAATTCAAAATCACGACCTTCCCGAACAAATGGAAGTCAATAAATACTTGCGACTTTACGCTAAAAAGTACGATATTAAACTCGTTGCGACTAACGACGTTCACTACGTAAACAAATCCGACGCAATGAGCCAAGACGTTTTAATGTGCGTTCAGATGGGCGCGGATTACGACGATCCTAAAAGACTTCGTTTTTCAAACGACGAATTCTACCTTAAAACCGAAGAAGAAATGACTGCTCTTTTCCCCGAAGATAAAGAGGCTATTTTAAACACTTTAGAAGTCGCGAACAAATGTAATTTCTCTTTCGTTTACGGTCATTATATGTTCCCTCACTACTACCCCGAAACTGGCGAAGAACCTATCGTTTACTTAAGGGGGCTTATAAACAAGGGTATTTTGAAAAAATACGGCGAAGAAACCCCAAAGATAAGAGAAAGAATTGAAAGCGAACTCGCAGTTATTGAAAAACAGGGGTTCGTTGAATATTTCCTTATCGTTTGGGACTATATAAACGCCGCGAGAAATATGGGCATTTCGGTAGGACCGGGGCGTGGCTCGGGCGCAGGCTCGATAGTCGCTTACCTTATAGGTATTACCAATATAGACCCGCTTAAATACGACCTTTACTTTGAACGATTTTTAAACCCCGAAAGAGTTTCCGCGCCCGACTTTGACGTTGACTTTGAAGATAGTAGAAGACAAGAAGTTATTGAATACGTCAAGCGAAAATACGGCGAAAACCGAGTTTGTAAAATAGTAACTTTCGGCACTATGGCGGCTAAAAACGCTATAAAAGACGTTGCGAGAGTTCTTAAACTCCCCTACTCCGAAGCCGACAGAGTTTCAAAAACTATTCCCAACAAACTCGTTAGAAAAAACGCAAAAGGCGACGAATTCGACCTTAAAAGACCGAATATTTTAATGAAAGTATTTGGGCAATATTCCCCAAAAGAAGGGGCTAAAGACTACGGCGTCGACTTCTCCGTTCCCGAACTTACTCAAATGTATAACGAAGAAGGCGAGATAAGAAGGGTTGCGGATATCGCAATGAAACTTGAAGACTCGCCACGTCAAGCGAGTACGCACGCTTGCGGTGTTATTATCGGGGCGGATATTTTAGACAGACATATGCCTCTTGGCAGAAACGGCGACGATATAACCAGTCAGTATACGGGCGTTGAACTCGAACATCTCGGCTTTTTAAAAATGGACTTTTTAGGGCTTAGAAACTTGTCCGATATTAAGATGGCGATAGATTACGTCAAGGAAAATCACGGCGTTGAAATTGACTTTGACAAGTCTCAATACGACGACCCGAAGGTTTACGAACTTCTATCGACGGGCAACACGAAAGCCATTTTCCA
>JAFTKX010000035.1 GCA_017453045.1 Clostridia bacterium
GAAAAACCGTAAATAGCGTCGTAAGAAACGTCTTCTACCTTTTTATGTATACCGAAATATCTATTCAAGGACGGATAGTTCGCCGTGCCAAAGGTATAGTAACTAGCAGGGGTTTTTAAGAGCGTTTCCTTAAAATGCGCTTTGATTTCAGAAGCACTCATATCCCCCAAATCAACCGTTAAGTTTACCAAACTTCTTCCGCCCGAAGTATAACTTCCCGCTCTGCCTGCGGTCGTCAACGCAGTAAGTCCCTTGTCGGTTATTTCACTTTCAGAAACGGTCAATACTTGATTGCCGTCCAAAGCGCAAACGATACTCTTATCTTCATTTACCGCGATTTTGTAAGTGTGATTGCCAGCGGAAACCGCCGTAATATCAGCGTTTTTAATCTCTACCAGTTCCGAACCGTTATACACGGACAAACTTGCTTTTTCGCCTTCCGTCGCAAATAAATAGTAACTTTCTTTTGCGTTTAAAGCGTTTATCGTTGCTTCCGTGTTATACAAAGTTACCACGCCTTGCTTTAAAGTCCCGTCTAAAACGTTGATGGTCGCAGTTACTTGGTTTACTGCTTGAACGTAGTTCGTATTGACTGCTTTAAACATAATTTCCGTAGTAATTTCTAATTTGTAGTACAATTCTAAACAAGCCCCCGTTTCCAGCGTGATTACGCTTGAGAGTTTGTTGCCAAGATTTTCTTCGTCAAACACGTAGCCGTCAAAAGTTGTCGGCGTCGTTACGGATATAGTTTCCCCTACCGCCATTGTCCCCGTTTCGTCTTTCGATTCGTCGTAAACAAACTGCCCGTCTTCGTTTTCAAAGTAATACTTTATCACGTAAGAACCTTGTTCTATGGCACTAGAACCGCTGCTAGAAGTAGAACTTTCGCTTGGATTAGAACTATCTTCATCTCTAGGTTGACAAGCAATCAATCCTACGCAAGAAAACAAAAATAAAGTGGAAAGTATTCCTATTATAAATTTCTTCATTTTTTATCCCCTTATTTTATAAGTTATCTTTATTTTATCTATATAAATTTACTAAGTCAATACTCATTTGTTATTATAAATTTCTGTTTTTTAACAAAAAATTAAGAGTTGGCAACAAGCCAACTCCTAAATAAAATTTTTATAAATAACTTTTAGTCAAGCCAGTCTTTCTCTACTTGAGCGCGTTCTTCCGCCGTGGTTGCACGAAGCATTATCTTCGCTTTGTCCAAAGGATACGGCGTTTCTTCCGTGCAATAACGCACGCTGTCTACGTACACGATTTGCTCTATATTGCGCCGTCCCATTTTTACCCAGACGTAATCCCCTTTCTTCGTGCGTTTCGTCTTGTCTAAATACCAGTAATTACAGCCCTTATAGCCTTTGGGGCTGACACCGATAAACAAATACCTGCCCCACCGCTTTTCTCTTCCTTGGTATGCCTTTTCAAGTTCTTCACGCAATCCGTCGGCAAGCGTTTTCGTTTCCTTTCTATGCAAATTAAACGCGCATACACCGCCTAAAAATCTCTTCCCGTCGGACGACTTTAAAAGAAACTGTAAGTTCGTTACACAATCGTTTTGACGGCGCATTTCTCTAGTTACTTGCATATTCCCCTCTTCATAAGGGTGCAACTCCACAGTAAATCTACAATCGAAAGTTTCGCTCTTGAACTTTTCGTATGCGCCTGCAAGAAGTCTATACAACCAGAATATCAACCGCTCTAAATCTTCTTTCAAAAAGCGATAGCCTTCTTCACGGTAGGATATAAACTCATTTTCAATCTCAATCAGCGTTTTCGCCCGATACCCGTCCGCCTTTTTATCCAAAGGCAAAACGGAAAAGGTAAACTTCGTACCTTCTAAATCAAACGTAGGCATTTTCTTCTCCTTAGTGCAATATCTTTCTTATTATACCATAAATAAAACCGTTACGCAATAGGAATATAAAAAAATCCCCTACCTTTTTAGGCAGGGGATAATTTCTCTTTTTAGGATTGTGCAGATTCCGTGGAGAAGAATTCGAAGAACATACTAAATCCGCCGTAGTTGACTGCAATATAGTTCGCATTCTTAAATCCATCTTTTGCGGTTTCTTCAATTGCAAGGGGTTGATTTTCACCCGTAGCATAGCCGAACGAAGTTCCTGCGTTAAAGGTCATACCTACCTTACCAGCACTTGCCGCTTGCGCAAGAACTTGATGCGTTTGGTAACCCATCAAGTGGTTTACAGGGTCGCCGTCAATTCTATCAACCGCCGTGCCGCCGTATGCAAAATAACCTTGCGTCTTGTTGTTTACAATCGTTTCAGTACCGCCTTCAGGCATAAGAAGGTACAACATATTGAACTTGTCTTGACCGTCGATTTTCTTGGTAAGAGCGCGTGCAATTCCAGCATAAGCGAAACCACCGTTGAGCGTGGTGATGTTAGGAACAAGCGCGTTTGCGCCCTTGCTCTTGAACCAGAATTCTTGACCGGTTACAGGGTTATACAAAACGGTATTTTCGTCAATGACGATGTTGGGAACTCTTTCTTTGTTTGTATCCGTTTCAGGTTTCTTGTGGAAAGAGATAATCAACGGACCGCCTGCTCTTTCAAAGGTACAGTTTTCAATCGAAAGGTCAAGTTTGTTCCACGTAAAGACAGCCGAATTGTAGGAGTCGTACGCTTTGGAATTTTTGATTACCGTAACGGAGTTATCTTCGGGGAAATAAGGGATAAACGTCATACGTGCGTTTACGTTGTCAATCGTTTCCGTTGCGCGAACAAGTTTGTTGAAGATAATACCGCCTGCGTTTACAGGGCTGTCCGAATCGTACATAAGGTCGTCAATGTTGCCGTTGC
>JAFTKX010000036.1 GCA_017453045.1 Clostridia bacterium
GTCTAAATCTACAAAACTTTGCGGAAAATCTTTTTGATTGACGAAGTTAGGAAAAGATTGAGTTTCTAAACATATTCCACTTCTAAAGCCGTAAACTCTACCGCCCTTTCCCTTTTTGCCGTTTAAAAAGTTTCCGCTATAAATTTGCACCCCTTCTCTATCGGACGAACACTTTAATTTTAAACGCTCGCCTTCAAGCGTGGCAATTTCTCTAAACCCCGTTCCGTTTAACACGAAATTATGGTCGTATCCGCCTGCAATTTTTAACTGCTTGTCGTTAACTTCTATATCTTTTAAAATCTCTTTTGGCTTTGTAAAATCAAACGGCGTGTTTTTTACCGAGCGAAGTTCTCCCGTTGGGATTAGACCGTCGCCTATCGGCGTAAAACAATCTGCGTTTATACAAAGCGTAGTTTTTTGCAAATCTTCACTTTGATTTAAGTTAAAATATGTATGATTAGTCATATTTACAGGCGTTTTCTTGTCGGCAGTTACTAAATATTCTATACCAAGCCCGTTAGCATACGCAAAGTAACGAACGGTAGCCTGTAAGTTTGCGGGAAATCCGCCTTCGCCGTCGGGAGAAAAAACCGACAATACAATTTCGCTATCGGTATGACTTTCAACTTTCCAAAATTTTGACGCAAACCCGCAAAAACCGCCGTGCAGAGTATTATTTCCGTCATTTTTATCAAGAAAACACTCTTTTTCGTCAAGCGTAAACTTTGCGTTTGCTATACGATTTGCAACTCGCCCAACGCACGCTCCCAAATATCCGTCCTCTTTTTCGTAAGACAAGGCGTCGTCGTAGCCAAGCGCTATATCTATCCCCTTATATTTAAACGATTGAATGGTTGCGCCGTAATCTAAAATTACTATTTCGACGCAACCGTTTTTTATCGTATAAGCGAAGGTTTCTTCACCTCTTGATGTCTTTCCAAACAAAACTTTTTTCATAGTTCTCCCATATATTGATTATAGTAAGTAAATTTTATCATTTTTCACAATATTTTTCAATGATTTTTCAAATTTTCTATTGTGCTTTTTCAAATTTTGTGTTAGACTAATTTTATCAAATTAAAGGAGGGCGTTTTATGAACGAAGATAAAAACAATTTAAACGAAACCGTCGTTGACGTACCTGAAAAACGCGACTACGAACGGGAACTACTCCTTTTATTTGAACAAAACACGCCTATAAAAGTTCTTAAAGAGTTACTTGACGACTACCACGAAAACGACATTGCGTCGGTTTTGCCGTCGCTTACCAAAGAACAACGCGTTAAACTGTACAAAGCGCTTGGCGTTGACAGAGTTTCGGACGTCTTTGCTTACCTTGACGACGTAGAAGAATTTATCGAAGAACTCGACGTTGAAAAAGTTGCGGACATTTTGGAAAATATGGACGCCGACGACGCTATCGACGTTTTAGACGAACTTGACGTTGAGAAAAAAGAAGAAATTATCAGTTTGATGGAAGAAGATTCCGTCGCCGATATTCAACTTATCGAATCGTATGAAGACGACGAAATCGGTAGCAAAATGACTACAAACTACATTGCTTTTTCTAAAGACTGCACTATAAAACAAGCAATGAGAACGGTCATACGCGAAGCCGAAGAAAACGACAACATTTCAACTTTATACGCCGTAAACGAAGACGGAACTTTTTACGGCGCAATTCAACTTAAAGATTTGATAAGGGCGAGAGAAAACACTCCGCTCGACGATATTATAACGACTTCTTACCCTTACGTTTACGCAAAAGAAACGGTTGAAAACTGTCTTGAACAGTTAAAAGACTACTCTGAAGACTCTATTCCCGTTTTAAATAAAAACAATATCTTAATCGGCGTTATTACGGCTTCGGATATCGTCGAAGTAGTAGACGAAGAACTTGGCGAAGACTACGCTAAACTCGCAGGTCTTACCGAAGAAGAAGACGTAAACGAACCCGTTTTTAAAAGTATTAAAAAGCGTATTCCTTGGCTACTTATTTTACTTGCGTTAGGGCTCGTGGTATCGAGTATTATCAGCAAATTTCAAGAGACGATTCCGCTTGGACTACTCGTTTTGTATTCTTTCCAAAGTTTAATTTTGGGTATGAGCGGTAACACGGGAACTCAATCGCTCGGCGTTACCATAAGATTACTGTCAAACGAAGAATTTACGGGCAAAGAAAAACTTAAATTTATTTTAAAAGAAATACGCGTTGGGCTACTTAACGGACTTATTATGGGACTTATTTCATTTGTCTTGATAGGTCTTTACGTAACTTATTTAACCGACTACCCTACCCTTTACGGCATACCTTACTACGGTTTTGAAATTTCGGCGTGCATAGGAATTTCTCTTATTGCGACGACGGTTATAGCAAGTTTGGTAGGAACGCTCGTACCTATGTTCTTTAAAAAGATTGGTGTTGACCCCGCCGTTGCGTCAGGTCCGCTTATCACAACTTTAAACGATTTAATTTCGGTATTTACCTACTACGGTTTATCTCTTTTATTATTCGTACAAATAGGGCTTTTCTCCTATCCTTTGCTTTAAAACTATATCAAACTCGTAGTTGTATATTAAAACAAAACTCCTTTTGCTTGGCGCAAAAGGAGTTTTTGTTTACGCAGGGTTTTCCTGCATTTGTAATATTTCTTTTTTGTTTGCAATTTGGCGTTTTATACTTCTCATTACGGGAACGTACGCAATGACGAACATCACTATACTTATGACGTAACTTATAGGATATATAGCGTATAAAAGGTATAGGTTTTTGAAACTTCTTATAACCGTCCAAACGTATACAACCCTAAGCAAACAAGTTCCTATAAGAGTTAAACTCATTGCAAGCGCAGACCTTCCAAGCCCTCTTAATGAGTTACTTAAAACGTCCATTATTCCGCATAGGAAATAGGTTGACGCTATCATATACACCCGTATTAGCGCGTAATTTGCAACGTCTTCACTATCTGCAATAAACGAACAGATAGCGGGCGAAATCGCCATTATTATTGCCGAAACTACCACGCCGACGACAACGACTAAACCTATGGCTCGCCACAAGGTCTTTTTTATTCGCTCGTAATTGTTTGCGCCTAAATTTTGACTTACGAACGCAAGCGACGACAAACTTATGGCGTTCATTGAAGTAAATATAAACCCGTCAAGTTGCATTGCTATTGCGTTTCCGTCGACTACCAAACCGCCAAAAGCATTTATGCTCGATTGAATTAAAACGTTTGAAAGCGAAAATAAACAGCCTTGAATACCGGACGGAAGTCCTATTTTTATCATCATTAAAAGTTCTTTGGGGTAAATTTTTATTCTTCTAAGTTCAAGTTTTGCAAAACCTTTGCCCTTTAATAAGGTTATAACCGATAAAACCGCCGAAACTGCCTGCGAAGTTATAGTGGCGATTGCAACGCCTTCAACGTCTTTATTAAAAACGGTTACGAAAAGAACGTTTAGTCCTACGTTGGCGATACCGCTAATAAGTAAAAATATTAGCGGACGCAAAGTATCTCCTACCGCTCTTAAAATCGACGCGCAAAAGTTATATAAAAGCATTATCGGAGCGCCGATAAAGTAGATTTGCAAATATTTAGTTGCTAAATCTATACGGTTTTCAGGGCATTGCATCCAAGATAAGAAAGTTCTTGCAAAAACTATGCCTACGATTGAAAGTAAAACGCCGATAACGACTGAAATAAGCATTGACATACCTACTATTCTTCTCGCGCGTTTTTCGTTATTTTCGCCTACGCACCTTGCTATTAAAACGTTTGCTCCTACTGAAAGACCGACGAATAAACCAACGATAAGATTTATAAGCGCGCCCGTTGAACCAACCGCCCCAACCGGAGCGTCGCCCTTGAAAATTCCCAAAACGGCAACGTCCGCCGCGTTAAATAAAAGTTGTAGGACGTTAGTTGCCATGAGCGGAAGCGCGTATACTATTAACTTTTTTAAAATTGCGCCTTCGCACATGTTCATTTCACGTTTTTTAAACATTTGTAAAACTCCGTTTAGTCTTCTACTGCTTTGGTTAAAAAATCTATTGCCGTTTCAAATTTTACGCCGTACCAATGTTCTTTATCGCCGTATGTGTTTTCAATACATTTTAAAGTGTAATCCGCCGCAATTTTTGCGCTTTCAAAAAGGCTTTTTCCTCTCATAAACGCGCCGACGAACGCAGACGAATAAACGTCGCCCGTGCCGTGACAACCCTTTTCAAATTTTTTATGCTTATAATATTGTTTTTCGCCGTTTTCGTAAACTACTACGCCCGTCGTTTCGGGTGTGTAACTTATACCCGTTAATACGACAGTTTTAGCGCCGATTTTTTCTAATGCTTTTAAAACTTCGTCAACGTATTTTTCGTCGTAAACTTCTTTATATTCAAGCCCCGTCATAAAACACGCTTCGGTAACGTTTGGAATTATTACGTCTGCAAAAGCGCAAAGCCCTGCCATTTCTTTAGCGTAATTTAAGTCGAAAATCGAATACAGTTTACCATTGTCCGCCATAGCGGGATCAATAAAAACTTTTCCGCCTTTTTTTACGAAATTTTTTGCAATTCGCTTTACGTATTCAATTTGAGTTAAACTACCTAAATAACCCGTGTAAAGACCGTCAAAAGTTATATTTTCTTTTTGCCAATGGTCTAAAATTTTAGGCATATCGTCGGTTAAATCTGCAAAAGTAAAACCGCTAAATCCCCCCGTATGAGTTGATAAAACGGCTGACGGCAATATGCAAGTTTCGATTTTACACGCCGAAATTATCGGCAATGCAACGGTTAACGAGCATTGTCCAAAACAAGAAATATCTTGAACTGTTAAAATTCTTTTATAGTCCATATAAATACCTTCTTTTTTTACTTTACGGTTATTGTACTACTTTAAAAAAATCGTGTCAATCAAAAAAATATACTTATATTTTTTCACTAAATTTTCAACAAAAAAGGCAGATTGCTCCGCCTTTATTTTTATGGAATTATTAAGCACATCAATATCAAAATCAATCCCAAGCCTATTCTATACCAACCGAAAGGTTTAAAATCGTGTTTTTTAACGAAATTCATAAGCATTTTGATTGCGAGCATTGAAACCGCGAAAGAAACTACCATACCCAAAACCAACGCCCAAATTTCAGTTGAAGTGAACGCTCCGCCGTCCAAGAAAAATTTAAGTGTTTTAAACGCGCTTGTTCCAACCATAGTAGGCACGGCAAGGAAGAAAGTAAATTCAGACGCCGCTACCCTTGAAACGCCCAAAAGCAATGCCCCGACGATAGTTACGCCCGAACGGGAAGTTCCGGGAATTGCCGCTAAAACTTGAAAACAACCTATTAAAAACGCAGTTTTATAAGTTATTTCGCCAACTTCATTAACCTTTGTTTGTTTATTTTTGTTTAAGGTTTCAACCAAAATAAACGCAACGCCGTATAAAACGAGCATTGACGCAATTATTATAGTTTCAGTAGTCGCGTCTAAATTTTCAAATAGTTCGTCAATAAAAATTGCAACTACGGCAGGCAAGCAAGCGACGACTATTTTTAGCCATAACGAGAACACGTCGTTTTTGAAAACTACCTTTCTCTTTGCAATTCGTCCGTTTTCTTCACTTGCTTGTTCTAAACCAAACGGAAACAACTTTTTAAAGAATAACGCCACGACTGCGAATATCGCGCCGAGTTGAATTACGTAATCGAATACGGGAGGAAAACCTTTTGAAAAATTATCCGACCAAAACTGACCGCCGAATTTTTCCCATAGATTTGACACTATCATTATGTGTCCCGTGCTAGAAACGGGAACCCACTCCGTTATACCCTCTATAATTCCGAGTAGAAATATTTTTAAAACGTCTAAAAATTCCATAATATTTTACCTTTGCAACTTGTAGTTGTTTTATATAAATATGCAAATAATCAACTTATAGACCAAGTTTTAGCATTTAAATAGCATAACCCACTGAAAACCAGTGGGTTACGAATTTTTAATAGGTAATTCGGGTTTTACGCTTCAACTTTTTCTAAAAGTTTAAGGTCGATTCCCTTTTCGCCGATTTTGATAATTTCAACTTTAACGACGTCGCCGATAGCGAGAACTTCGTCAACCGAGTTAATTCTCTTTTCGCTCATCTTTGAAATATGAATCATACCGTCTTTGCCAGGAGCGAGTTCACAGAACGCGCCGACCTTTGGAAGAATTCTAACGACGGTTGAAATGAACATATCGCCAACTTCCGGATCTCTTGCGATTGCCATAACCATATTCTTTGCCTTTTCAGCCATAGAAAGATCTTCGCCGTAAGTTGCGATGCAAACCTTACCGTCGTCGTTAATGTCGATTTTAACGCCCGTTTCGTCGATTATCTTATTGATGGTTTTTCCACCGCTACCGATAACGTCTTTAATCTTGTCGGTTGAAATATTGAACGAAATAATCTTTGGAGCGTACTTGCTAACGGTTGGGTTAGGAGCAGGGATACATTCGAGCATTTTGCCAAGGATATGATGTCTACCTTCGTTTGCTTGCTTAATTGCAGTTCTTAAGATGTTTTCGTCGATACCCTTAATCTTAATGTCCATTTGAATTACGGTGATACCGTTTACAGTACCTGCAACCTTAAAGTCCATATCGCCAAGGAAGTCTTCTAAACCTTGAATATCAGAAAGAACTGAAACCTTTCCGCTTTCTACGTCCTTAATAAGTCCCATTGCAATACCTGCAACAGGTCTTTTAATGGGAACGCCTGCGTCCATAAGAGCCATAGTCGAACCGCAAACCGACGCTTGAGAAGTTGAACCGTTTGAAGAAAGAACTTCAGATACGAGTCTAATTGCGTATGGGAATTCTTCTTCCGACGGAATAACGGGTTCTAAAGACCTTTCAGCCAAAGCGCCGTGTCCGATTTCACGTCTACCTGGGCTCTTTAAGCCTCTTGCTTCGCCTGACGCGTAACCTGGCATGTTGTAGTGATGCATATATCTCTTGTATTCTTCGTTGTCAAGACCTTCAAGTTTTTGAACTTCAGAGATAGTACCGAGCGTACAAGTAGTCATAACTTGAGTTTGTCCTCTTGTAAACACACCGCTACCGTGAACTCTTGGAAGTATTCCGTGTTCACACCAAATAGGTCTAATTTCAGTAAGGCTTCTACCGTCGGGTCTTACGCCTGCGTTGGTAATCTTCGCTCTTACTTTTTCTTTGGTTATATAGTAAAGAGAATCTTTGATTTCTCTTGCCATATCGGGATAAATTTCAGCGAAATGCTCTAAAGTTTCAGACTCAACAGCGTCTTGACGCGCTTGTCTTTCTTGTCTATCAAAAGTATCTAAAGCGTAATCGAGTTTTTCGCTTGCAAACGCTCTAACTGCATTGTCAAGGTCTTCGGGAATATGGTAAAGATCCATTTCTCTCTTTGGCTTGCCGACTTTTTCTACGATAGTTTCAATAAAAGCGCATTGCTTTTTGATTTCTTCGTGTCCAAATAAAATCGCGCCGACCATTTGTTCGTCGTCAATTTCTTTAGCGCCTGCTTCAACCATCATAATAGCGTCTTTCGTGCCTGAAAGGTTGAGAGCCAAAAGGCTTTGTTCTTTTTGAGCAACGGTTGGGTTGATAACGTATTCGCCGTCAACGAGTCCTACTACTACAGAGCCTGTAGGTCCTGCCCAAGGAATATCCGAAATTGAAAGAGCGATTGAACTGCCGAGCATTGCGAACGGTTCGGGAGCGATATCGGGATCAACCGACAAAGTCGTTGCGATAACCGTTACGTCGTTGAAAAGTCCCTTAGGGAAAAGGGGACGGATAGGTCTGTCGATAAGTCTTGAAGTAAGAATTGCCTTATCGCTTGCTCTACCCTCTCTCTTTTTAAATCCGCCCGGAATTTTACCAACCGAATACATCTTTTCTTCATAATCAACTGAAAGTGGGAAAAAGTCCATTCCGTCTCTCGGTCTGTCTGCCATTGCTACGTTTACCATTACCACCGTTTCGCCACAAGTGATTACGCACGAGCCGTTAGCCTGTTGCGCGTACTTGCCTACGTCAACGGATACTTCTCTACCGCCTATTACGGTTTTGAAAACGTTGTGATTTTCTAACATTTTGTTCTCCTTTTACTCTTTGTGTTCTATTTATTGAAATCGCAATTTAATTTGCGTTACTTGTGATTTTTTGCCCGAAACCGAACGGGCAATACCGCGCGTTAGCACAGTAAAACGGGGAGTATACGCCATACTCCCCATTAAAATTACTTTCTCAAGCCGAGTTGTGCAATAAGCGCTCTGTATCTTTCAATGTCAATAGACTTAAGATAATCGAGCAAACCCTTTCTACGACCTACCATTTTTAAAAGACCGCGACGAGAGTGCTTATCGTTTTTGTTCACCTTAAGGTGCTCGTTAAGGTGGTTAATTCTTGCAGTTAAAAGCGCGATTTGAACTTCTGCAGAACCTGTGTCACCTTCGTGTCTTGCATACTGGTTGATAATTTCGGTTTTGTTTTCCATTTCGTTTATCCTCCTTTATGGAATATTCACTTAAAACGAAGTCAAAGCGTCGAGTATTCGCAATACCTCGCAATAAGCATGATATTATATTAGCATATAAATAGCGAAAAAGCAAACGATTTTAAGTAGTAGTTAAAAAGAATTTATTTTTATCTTCTATTATTTTGTCAACCTTTTCAATATAAGTTTTTATATCTTTCGGCGCGCCGTAACGCTCTATCCTATTTTCTTCCATAAAGAGTTTTTTACTAACGCCGTTTGCTCCGCACGCTACGTTATCCGTAATTTCTTCCATAACGTCGACGTTGTAAACGCACGCCTTGCCTTTTTTAGTGTAGCCCGTGTTCTCTAAATTGCCCGCCATATACTTTTGACGGTACATATAATACGGGTTATAACCGCTATTAATCAACTTATAGACCGAGTAATCTATCATTTTTGCTATCTCGCCTTCGGCAAGTCGCTCCGTCGTTTCTTTAAGTTTACTACCCTTTTTAAGCGACAAAGTATGCACGGTTATATTGTCGGGGTTAAGGCTAATAGCCGTATCGACGCTATATTTAAAATCGTCAAAACTCTCGCCGTTTAAGCCCGCAATTAAATCCATATTTATTGAAAAACCGAATTCTTTTGAAAGTTCGTATTTGTCGAATATATCTTGAGCGGTATGCTTTCTTCCTATTATTTTTAGGGTTTTATCGTTAAAAGTTTGCGGATTTATGCAAATTCTCGTAACACCGTACTTTTTCAAAAGTTCTAAAGTTTGCCTTTCAATACAGTCGGGACGTCCGGCTTCAACCGTATATTCGCAATCTACTTTGCCGATTGCTTTTAAAACTTTTTCCAAAAGGTTTAAAGGAAGTGAAACGGGCGTTCCACCGCCTACGTATACCGAACGTAGATTTTTCAAAAGCGGTTTTACGCTTTCAATTTCTTTTACAAGCGCGTCGATATAGCCGTCTAACTGTTTTTCTTTTCCTATCTCGTTAGACAAAAACGAGCAATATAAACATCTCGACGGGCAAAACGGTATGCTTACGAATAAATCGCATCCGTCTTTAGCTGACGTAAAAATTGGTTTTTGTTCGTC
Organism: Clostridia bacterium; assembly: GCA_017453045.1. Taxonomy (GTDB): domain Bacteria; phylum Bacillota; class Clostridia; order Christensenellales; family Borkfalkiaceae; genus UBA10281. Next base: position 9,609 of record JAFTKX010000036.1, read on the forward strand.
GATTATTCTTGATATAATATCGAGTTTACTCTCGTCAACGAGCATTTCTTCGGACATTTTCTCTCGCCAGTTTTCGCCGATAGTATAGGCGTATTTTACAGGTCGTATTCCCGTTAGCGCGCCCCACACGAGTTTTTGGTCTAAATATTCGCAAAGAGATTTATATAACGAAAGTTTTGCATACCTTTTTACGTATCTCTTTTTTTCAATATCGTCTTTATAAGAAATTTCCTTTTGATAACGATACTCTTTTTCGCCTATTTTGATTACGTCAGTCAAAAGATTCCCGTCTTCGCTATGAGCGTGTAATACTTCTAAATCTTCAGTTTTTTCAAAAAATTTGGAGGCTTCTATAAAATCAGCCTCCATCCATTTTAAATCAGTAATTATCTTCATTTATAGGATTGTACTTCCTTTCGCTTTCTATTGTAGTTGAACTGCCGTGTCCTGACAAAACTACAGTTTTGCCGTCGAGTTTGAAAAGTTTATTTATAATAGAATTTTTAATATTCAAGTAGTTACCGCTTGGCAAATCGCATCTTCCGTAAGAAAGAGCGAACAGAGTGTCCCCACTAAAAAGATTACCGTCTATTAAAAAGCAAACTGAACCTTCGGTATGACCGGGGGTTTTTATAACTTCGATTTCTATACCGCCTATTTCCGTTTTACCTTCGGTTAAAATTTTATCGGCAGTATGGCTAAATTCTCCAAATCCAAAAGCATACGCCATATTTGTTCGTGAGTTTAGCATTTGACTGTCTTCGTAAGAAATATATACGGGAACGCCAAGCGCGCAACACTCTTTAACGCCCATTACGTGATCAAAATGCCCGTGCGTAAGCAGAACGCCTTTTATAGTCAATCCTTTGTCGTCAATTTGGCGTTTAATTTTATAAAAGTCCCCGCCCAAGTCGATTATTAAGCAATTTTTACTCTCCGTATCGTATACGACATAGCAGTTTGCGCCTAAGGGATTTACTTGATTTACAAAATATTTTATCATACGCTTGGTCTAAAGACGTCTATTACGTCTTTGTTTTGTTTTACCTTTGTAAAGAGAGCGTCGACGTCTTCTTTTTTGTTTATTCTTATAGTAAAGTCAACGATTGACTGGTGGTTTTTAGCGTCGATTCTTCCGTTTACCGACGCGATAAAAAGACCGAGAGCCGTACACGCGTTTGAAACGTAAACGAGTATAGGCGTGCTTTCGCCACCGATAACCCTAACGGAAATATTATAACTTCCGACGACGTTCGTCCATTCGGCTTCTAAAAATCTCGCGGGGTCTTCGCCTTTCATATTCGGACAATCGCGTCTGTGAACGGTAACGCCCCTACCCCTTGAAATATATCCTATTATATCGTCGCCCGGAACGGGAGCGCAACAACCTGCAAATCTTACCAAGAAGTTGTCGTAACCCTTTATCTTTACACCGCCGACGTGATTGGTCGCTTTTTTATATTTAGACTCGACGATTTTTTCGGGTACGGGATGCTCTTTTTTGTGGTGGTCGATAAGTTTAATTAAAACCTGATTTACGGTAACCGCGCCACAACCAACAGCCGTAAACATTTCTTCTTCGGTTGAAAAAGAAAGTTTTTGACTTATTATTTCAAAACTCACGGGATTTAAAAGTTCGCCGAAATTATAGCCCTTGTTCTTTGCTTCGAGTTCGAGCATGGTCTTGCCTTTCTTTTGATTTTCGGCAGAGTCCGCCTTTTTGAAGAAAGCCTTAATTTTTGCTCTTGCGCCCGGAGATTTTGCAATTCTCAGCCAGTCCCACGACGGACCTTTTGAAAGTTTTGACGTAACTATTTCTACGATGTCGCCGACGTTTAAGGTAGTGGTTATAGGCACCATTTTGCCGTTTACTTTCGCGCCGACGCATTTGTTTCCGACTTCGGTGTGAATTCTATACGCAAAGTCGATAGGCGTTGCGTCTTTAACCAAACTTAATACTTCGCCTTTTGGAGTGAAAACCAAAACTTCGGTACTGTAAACGTCGCCTTTTAAACTTTCTA
>JAFTKX010000007.1 GCA_017453045.1 Clostridia bacterium
AATTAAAATAGGTAAAGGTGTAACAAATATTGGAGCAAGAGTTTTTACTTATTGCGCATTAGAAACTATGGAAGTTTCTGAAGACAATCAATCGTATAAAATGGAAGACGGCGTTTTATATAGCAAAGACGGAAGTTGTTTAATTTTATATTTAAAAGGAAACGATAAAACCGAATTTACCGTACCGTCTACTGTAAAGACGATATGCGAATATGCGTTTTCTGAAAGTAAATTGACTACGATTATCGTTTCTGACAGCGTTGAAACGATTGGAGATTCTGCTTTTGAAAGATGTATGAATTTAACTACTGTCGTTATAGGTAAAAACGTAACTGAAATGGGACAAAATTTATTGGTTTCTTGTGATAAATTAGAAAGCGTAACCTTTGAAGATACTGACGCTTGGTATAACGGAGAAGAACAGGTTGACGTAACAGATCCTGAGAAAAATGCAGAAAGATTTAAAGACGGATACTGTGGTTTTTGGTATAAAGAGTGATAAAATATAAGAAAATTTAAAAGCGCGGGGCGAAAATTTTTCGCCCCGCGCAATCTTTTTATATATGGAAATTTTAGTACATTCCGCCCATGCCTTGACCTGCAGGCGCTGGTTGTGGTGGTTCTGGAATATCCGTTACGATACTTTCAGTCGTAAGTAAAGTAGATGCGATTGACGCAGCGTTCTGGAGAGCCGAACGGGTAACTTTAGTAGGATCTATAATGCCCGCTTCAACCATGTCAACGTATTCGTTTTTATACGCGTCGAAACCGCAGTTTGATTTTTTAGAACGAAGAATTGTGTTGAGTATTACCGAACCGTCGAGTCCTGCGTTTTTAGCGATTTGTCTAACGGGTTCTTCAATGGCTCTTAAAATAATTTGCGCGCCTGTTTTTTCGTCGCCAGAAAGTTTTGAAATTAAAGCTTTTAACGCTGGAATTGCAGTAAGGAGAGCAGTTCCGCCACCGGGAACGATACCCTCTTCAACGGCGGCTCTCGTTGCAGCCAAAGCGTCTTCAATTCTAAGTTTCTTTTCTTTCATTTCAACTTCGGTTGCAGCGCCTACGTTAATTACGGCTACGCCACCTGCGAGTTTTGCAAGTCTTTCTTGTAATTTTTCTCTATCGTAGTCCGAAGTCGTTTCGGCGATTTGCGCCTTGATAGATTGAACTCTTGCCTTTATGTCGCTTGCAGAGCCTGCGCCGTCGATAATAACCGTATTTTCTTTGTCAACTTTGATTTGTACGGCTCTACCTAACATATCGGGAGTAACGTCTTTAAATTCTAAACCGAGTTCGGAAGAAATTACTTGACCGCCAGTAAGAATTGCGATATCTTCAAGCATAGCCTTTCTTCTATCGCCAAAACCGGGCGCTTTAACTGCTACGCAGTTAAAAATGCCTTTGAGTTTGTTTACAACGAGCGCGGCAAGAGCGTCGCCTTCAACGTCTTCGGCAATAATTAAAAGCCTTTGTCCTTGTTGAGCGATAGGCTCTATAACGGGGAGAATTTCTTGAAGTGTAGAAATCTTTTTGTCGGTTATTAAAATAAGCGGATTATCGTAAACGGCAACCATTTTATCGGTATCTGTTACCATATACGCCGAAGCGTAACCTCTATCGAAACTCATACCTTCAACGGTGGTGAGTTCGGTTTTCATCGTCTTACTTTCTTGAATAGTAATAACGCCGTCTTTTCCAACTTTTTCCATCGCTTCGGAAATAAGTTCGCCAACGGTTTCGTCGCCTGCTGAAATGGACGCTACTTGAGCGATTGAAGTTTTAGATTCAACCGTTTTGCTAATCTTTTTAAGTTCTTCAACGGCAGTTTCAACAGCCTTGGAAATACCTTTCTTTAAAACGATAGGATTTGCGCCTGCGGCGAGATTTTTAAGCCCTTCGTTTATCATTGCTTGGGCTAAAACGACTGCGGTAGTAGTTCCGTCGCCCGCTATATCGTTAGTTTTGGTTGAAACTTCCTTTACGAGTTGCGCGCCCATATTTTCAAACGGATCTTCAAGTTCAATTTCTTTTGCAATCGTAACCCCGTCGTTAGTAATGAGTGGAGCGCCGTATTTTTTATCTAAAACGACGTTTCTTCCTTTAGGTCCTAAAGTGATTTTAACAGTATCTGCAAGGGTGTTTACGCCCGTTTCTAATGCTTTTCTGGCTTCTTCGCCGTATTTGATTTGTTTTGCCATAATTATCTCCTTTAATTAGTCTATAACAGCCAAAACGTCAGACTGGCGAATAAGGCTGATTTCTTCGCCGTTTACTTTAACTTTAGAAACTGCGTCAACGGGATATAAAACTTCGTCGCCGACTTTTACCGAAAGGGTTATTTCTTTGCCGTAAAGATTTCCGCCGTTACCTACTGCCAAAACCTTTGCGGTAACGTATTTTTCAGCGGAAGCAGCGGTCAAAATAAGTCCGCCTTTGGTAGTTTCTTGCTTTTCCTTTGCGTCTACGACTAAATAGTCGTAAAGCGGTTTGATATTCATATATATACCTCCGATTACTTTCAATGTTTAGCACTCCAAACCAAAGAGTGCTAATATTATTATAAACTTTATACAAAATTTGTCAATAGATTTTAATAATTTTAACGTAAAATTTCTTTGCGTTTTCACTAAATTTGAGTTTAAAATTTATATTAGGTCAAAATAGTAAAAATTTTGACAAAATCGTTGAAAAATACGGTTGAATATGTTAGAATAAACGAAAGAGGTGTTAAAATGGATAAATGGGATAGAAGATTTTTAGAAATGGCAAATCTCGTGTCGTCTTGGTCGAGTTGTTATCAAGATAACAGGCAAGTCGGAGCGGTGATAGTTAAAGATAAAAGAATTATGACGACGGGTTATAACGGCGCTCCCGCAGGCGTTGAAAGTTGTAAGTCTAAAGAGGAGTGTCTACGCCGTAAACTCAATATTCCAAGCGGAACGAAACACGAACTTTGTTTTGCCGTGCATGCAGAACAAAATGCAATAGCCCAAGCGGCGAAACTCGGTATTTCGCTTGACGGCGCAACCCTTTATTGTACGCACCAACCTTGCGTTATATGCTGTAAAATAATCATAAACGCGGGTATTAAACGCGTCGTTTATCAACACGGTTATCCAGACGATTTTTCTTTGCAACTTTTTAAAGAAGCAGGAACGGAAATCGTCCAACTTAATATGGAGGAATAATTATGAACCAAAATCCTATAGTAACTTTTGAAATGAAAGACGGAGACGTTTTTCACGTTGAATTGTATCCCGAAATAGCGCCGAATACCGTAAATAACTTTATTCATTTAGTTAAAAAAGGTTTTTACGACGGGCTTTGTTTCCATAGAGTAATCGAAGGCTTTATGATTCAAGGCGGTGATCCAAAAGGCAACGGCACGGGCGGTCCCGGCTATTCTATTAGGGGAGAGTTTACAAGAAACGGCTTTAAAAACGATTTAAAGCATAAACGCGGTGTTATTTCTATGGCTCGTTCAATGATGCCAAACACGGCGGGTTCGCAATTTTTTATTATGCATAAAGACTCTCCGCATTTAGACGGTCAGTACGCTGCGTTTGGCTCGGTTATAAGCGGAATTGAGGTTATTGACAAAATTGCGGGTGTAAACGTCGATTATAACGACAGACCGCTTCGCGACCAAGTTATAAAGGCGGTTACGGTTGACACCTGCGGTGTTGAATACGAAGAACCTGAAAAATATTAAAAAATTTAAGGCTACGCTACGTTTTGGCATAGCCTTATTTTTTTCGGCATAGCATTTAAAGGGGTGTATTATGCAAATTGCCGATTTTCATAACGATATTTTAACGAGTAATAAGTTTAACAGTTTACCTATCGACTGTTTAGAAAATAAAGTCGTAACAGCGTTGTTTAAAGGGGATAAATCTTTTTTAGAAATTTTATCCCTTACTGATAAAAGCGAGTATATTGCATTTGAAGACGTAGGGTATTTAGACTTTAATTTTGATATGCTCGCAACAAAAAATCCAGTTTACGTTGGAATAACTTGGAACGGCGAAAATCAGTTTGGCTACGGTTGCGATTATAACTTTGGTTTAAAGAGAAAAGGCGTTGAACTTATAAAACTTTTAAACGAGAGAAATATTGCGGTAGACACGGCGCATATTTCTAAAAAAGGTTTTGTCGATATTATAGACAACGCTAAAAAGGTCGTAAATTCGCACACTTGTTTTAACGGCGTTTTTCGTCATAAACGAAACCTTGACGACTGGCAAATTAAATTGCTTTTAGAACGAGGCGGGCTTGTGGGTTTGACTTGTTGCGGATATTTTATGACAAATAGAAAAACTTGCAAAATCTCTTATTTTATCGAGAATATTTTATATTTTTACGAAAGATATGGCGCGGATAATTTGTGTTTAGGTACAGACTTTTTCGGTACGGATTTTTTAGTTGACGGGTTAACCTCGTACAAAGATTTTAAAAGTTTAAAACCGCTTTTACTTAAAAAAGGGATGAGCGAAACTGACGTCGAAAAAATATTGTGTAAAAACTTAACGAAATTTTTGGCTAATATAGGATATTAGACTTTAAGAAGTAATAATTGTATTGACAAATGATTAAAAGTGTGTTATAATGAAAAAAAACTTTCGGAGGGTAATTATGGAATATAAAGTATACTGTTTGTTAAAATCTGAAAAACCCGAAGAAAACGAAAGGGTTATTAGGGTAAAGGTAATTGCAGATTGCATTGCCGAAGCGCTTAGAAAAGCCAAGGAAAGATTTTCTCAAAAACTCAAGAAGAATAAATTTAACATTTTTATGTATGAAACGGTATAAAAGTTGCGCTAAAGGCGCAACTTTTTTTTCGCAAATTTTTATTTCAATGCAAATAAATTGCAATTATACCTTTCTTATGATATAATTTATTAAGTCAAAAATGACTAAATTTTCGTTTGGAGATAAAGATGAAAGCACTCGTAAAAAAATACGCTAAAGTCGGACTTTGGCTTGAAGAAGTAGAAGAACCGAAAACGGGCGATAACGAAGTTAAAATTAAAATTAGAAAAACGGCTATTTGCGGTACAGATTTGCATATTTACAACTGGAACGACTGGGCGCAAAAAACTATAAAAACGCCTATGACGATAGGTCATGAATACGTTGGCGAAATAGTTGAAGTTGGTAGAAACGTAACTAACTGGAAAGTTGGCGAAATAGTTTCGGGCGAAGGACATATCGTTTGTGGTAAATGCCGAAACTGTCTTTCTGGGCACGGTCATCTTTGTAAAGAAACTGTTGGAGTCGGCGTAAATAGGGACGGCGCTTTTGCTGAGTATCTCGTAATTCCCGAACAAAACGTAAGAAGATGCGAAAAGGATATTCCCGAAGAAACGTACGCTATTTTCGATCCGTTCGGAAATGCGGTGCATACCGCTCTTTCGTTTAATTTAGTTGGCGAAGACGTTTTAGTTACAGGCGCAGGTCCTATAGGCATAATGGGAGCGGTGATTGCAAAATACGCAGGCGCAAGGCACGTAGTCATTACCGATATTAACGATTGCAGACTTGAACTTGCTAAAAATCTCGGTATAGAACACGTTGTAAATACCGCTAAAGAAGATTTGTCTGAAATTAAAAAGAAACTCAATATCCGTGAAGGTTTTGACGTCGGTCTTGAAATGTCGGGTAGCGAAATTGCTTTTAACACTATGATTGACAATATGATAAACGGTGGAAAAATCGCTTTACTTGGGCTTTTAAAAAGCGACGCAAAGGTTGACTGGAATAAGATTATTTTTGAAGGTCTTACCATAAAGGGCATTTACGGTAGAGAAATGAACGAAACTTGGTATAAAATGTCCGCAATGTTACAAGGCGGATTAGATATTTCAAAAATTATAACCCACAGATTTGACGTGAAAGACTTTGAAAAGGGATTTGAAGTAATGAATAGCGGAAAATCAGGAAAAGTTATTCTCGACTGGACTAATTTATAAGGTGAACTATGAAAAGCGCGTTAAGATATTTTGAAGAAATTTGCAAAAATATAGATAAAGACGGTCTTACAAAAAGCGAAAAAATTATAACTTCGCCACAAGGCGCAAAAGTTACGCTTGACGATGGAAGAACGGTTATAAATATGTGCTCAAACAACTATTTAGGGCTTGGAAATCACCCCGAAGTTAAAAAAGCGGCAAAAGAAAGTTACGATTTATACGGTTACGGTCTTTCTTCGGTGCGCTTTATATGCGGAACGCAGTCGGTACATAAAACTCTCGAACAAAGGGTAAGTAAATTTTTGTCAACCGACGATACTATTTTATATTCTTCGTGTTTTGACGCTAACGGCGGTCTTTTTGAAACTCTTTTAACCGATCAAGACGCAGTTATTAGCGACGAGTTAAACCACGCGAGTATAATAGACGGAATTCGTCTTTGCAAAGCAAAAAAATTCCGTTATAAAAATAACGATATGGCTGACCTTCGAGCAAAACTTGAAGAAAGCAAGGATTGTAGAATTAAACTTATAGCAACCGACGGTGTGTTTTCAATGGACGGTATCGTTGCAAATTTAAAGGAAATTTGCGATTTAGCCGAAGAATACGACGCTCTCGTTATGGTTGACGATAGCCACTCGTCAGGCTTTATGGGCGCAACGGGTAGGGGAACTGCCGAATATTGTGGCGTTCAAGGTAGAGTAGATATTATAACGGGAACTTTTGGTAAGGCGCTTGGCGGAGCGTCGGGCGGTTTTACTTCGGGAAGAAAGGAGATTATTAACTTACTTCGTCAACGCTCAAGACCGTATTTATTCTCAAATACGCTTGCCCCAGCCGTCGCTCACGCGACTTGTAAAGTTTTCGACGTTATTGAAAACGACCTTTCAATTCGTGAAAAATTATTTGAAAATACAAAACTTTTTGCCGAAAAGATAAAAGAAATAGGTCTTGACGTGTTAGATAACGGAACGCCTATTATTCCCGTTATGTTATACGACGAGCATAAAGCCGTTGAAATGGCTAAAAAAATGAACGAAAAGGGAGTTTACGTCGTAGCCTTTTCATATCCCGTAGTTCCAAAAGGTAGGGCTAGAATAAGAACTCAAATGTCCGCAAGTTTGTCAAGCGAAGATATTTTATATATAGTCGATTGTTTTAAACAAGTTAAACAAGAAATGGGACTTTAATTTCAATTAACTTTTTACAAATGAAAAAATTAAAAACTTTAATTTTGCCGATAGTAATAATCGCCGTATTATTGCTGTCGGCAACCTTATTTATATCATTAAGAAAAGACGTATATTATACCGTTACTTTTTATAGTGATGAAACTGTTTATCAAACGCAAGAGATACAAAAAGGCGAGACGGTTAAAAAGCCTACGAACCCCAAAAAAGACGGATATCTTTTTATCGGTTGGTATTTAGGCGACGAAGTTTACGACTTTTCTTTCCAAGTTAATAGCAATTTGAAATTAGTTGCGAAATGGGATAAATCGCCCGTTTTTTATACGGTGCTGTTTTTAGATTACGACGGTTTTCCTTTTAAAAATGAAATTGTTGAAGAAAACCAAAAGGTATATAAGCCCGAAAATCCGCAAAAGCGAGGTTATGAATTTTTATACTGGAGTTTAGGCGGTAAAGAATACGACTTTTCCTTGCCTATAAAGAGCGATTTAGTTTTAACTTCAGTTTGGAAAGAGACTGAAAAACAAACTTATACGGTAACTTTTGATTCTCGTGGCGGTAGTTTGGTAAGCGAGCAAACAGTTGAATACGGTAAAACTGCGTTAGAGCCAAATAGTCCGAGTAAAGACGATTACGTTTTTGACGGATGGCTTTTAAACGGTAAAAAGTTCAACTTTGACACTTTAATCACTAAAGACATAAATTTAGTTGCAAGTTGGGTTGAAAAAGTCGTTTGTACGGTAAATTTTTATTCTGACGGACAAATAATTTTTACGACCAAAATTGACAAGGGGAAACCCGTTCAAAGTTTTATTCCCGATAATTTGCAAGATAAAGATTTCGTATGTTGGTTAAACGGAGAAATTGAATACGATTTTTCTTTGCCCGTCGTTACAAATTTAGATTTGGTTGCAAAGTGGAAAGATAAAGAGAAAACGAAATTTACCGTTTATTTTGACAGTAATAACGGCGAAACTGTTTTTTCTTATCAAGTGGAAGAAAACGGCGTTGTGATTAAGCCGACAACCCCTATAAAACAAGGTTATTTGTTTAACGGTTGGAAATTAAACGGAAACGATTATGATTTTTCGTCGCCCGTTCAAGAAAGTTTTACTTTAGTTGCCGACTGGATAGAAAAAGAAAGCCCGACCAACTTTTTAGGGCGTTGGACAGGCGTTGAAATTTTTGACTGGGACGAATACTTAATTGAACTCGTCGTTTCGGAAAATGACAATCATAAATTAAGGGCGACGGACGCTTTGCTTATATTCGTAGTAGATTATACCGTAAACGAAATTTTCGTGGCTGAAGAAAAGTTATACGTAGAAATAGAGTATAACGGGGTTGTTAATTTATTAATTTTTAATTGCGTAGGCGAAGAACTTTTTACCGATAGGGGAGTTTTAAGCGGAGAATTAACACTTAATAAAAATGATTAAAGTATTTGTAGCAAAATAAAAAGAAGCGGTGGGAGATTGCCGAATCTCGCAAGCGAGAACTCTCGGCAAGATTTCCTGCGGAAATGCGACCAAAATTTGTGCCAAATTTTGTTAGATTCCCTAGATTCTGCCAAGTAAAAAAGACACCTTACGAGGTGTCTTTTTTACTTGGCGGAAGCGGTGGGATTCGAACCCACGATACGTTGCCGTATACCTGATTTCGAGTCAGGGCCGTTATGACCACTTCGATACACTTCCATCTATTCGTTTTCGCGTAAGCCTTTAGGGCCGTTATACTCGCTTTCGCTCGTGGCGTTCGCTACGCTCGGCTAAGGACCACTTCGCATTTGCCTATGGCAAATATTCGACGCAGTCGAAATAACTTCCATCTATTCGTTTTCGCGCGAATACAACAATTTACTTAAACTTGCCATTGTATTTTATACAATAATTGTTTTTTTGTCAAACGTTTTTGCGTTTAATTCTTTAATTTTCAAAATTTATAAAATCAGTTGTAATTATTCGCAGTTTATGTTAATATATAGTATATATTTATTCAAGGAGAACTTATTATGGCAAAAGAGAAAGAAAAATCCTTGGGAGCGACTTTAGAAGAACAACTCTCGTTTAAAAAGAAAAACTTTTTTGAAGAATCAAGCAAGGAAAAGATTAAAAAAGCATTTGATTACGCAGTTGGATATATGAAATATCTCGACGAATCTAAAACCGAAAGAGAAGCAGTAAAAACGTCTATCGCTTATGCGAAAAGTATGGGTTTTACCGAATATCAATTAGGCGATAAAATTTCAGTTGGCGATAAAAAATATTACAACAATCGCGATAAGAGTTTAGTTCTTTTCAAAATCGGTAGCGAAGACGTTGGAGCAAACGGTATTAGAATTCTCGCTTCGCATATAGATTCGCCAAGACTTGACGTTAAACAAGTTCCGCTTTACGAAGATTGCGGTATGGCATTTTTAAAAACGCATTATTACGGCGGTATTAAAAAATATCAATGGACGGCAATTCCGCTCGCCCTTCACGGAACGGTGGTATTATCGTCTGGTAAGGCTGTCGACGTTTGTATAGGCGAAGATGATAACGATCCCGTATTTTATATCAACGATCTTCTTCCACACCTTTCAAGAGAACAAAATTCAAAGCCTTTGGCAACGGCAATCGACGGCGAAACTTTAAATATAGTAGTCGGCGGACTTCCGTTTGCTGATAAAGACGTAAAAGATAAAGTAAAACTCAGCGTTTTATCTAAACTTAACGAAAAATACGGTATGACTGAAAGCGACTTTTTAAGCGCTGAACTTTCGCTTGTTCCTGCTTTCAAATCTCGCGACGTCGGTTTAGACAGAGCGCTTATCGGCGCGTACGGACACGACGATAGAGTTTGTTCTTATCCAGCTCTTACCGCAATTTGCGAAGATAAGGGTTCGGAAAAGACTTCTATGGTTGTTTTGGCTGACAAAGAAGAAATCGGTAGCGAAGGTAACAGCGGTATGCAATGCGGTATTTACGAAGATTTAATTAACGAAATAGCGCATGCGTTCGGTAAATCTCCCGCGCTCGTTAGAAAAAACAGTACCTGTCTTTCGGCAGACGTAACTGCTTGTTACGACCCTAATTTTGCCTTTGCTTACGAAAGAAGAAATTCGAGTATGCTTTCTTGCGGAACTGCAATTTGTAAGTTTACAGGTTCGGGCGGAAAGGGCGGTTCTAACGACGCAAGCGCCGAATTTATGGGCTTTGTAAGAAAACTTTTGGACGATAACGGCATTATTTGGCAAACTGCTGAACTTGGAAAAGTCGACGCAGGCGGTGGCGGAACTGTCGCAAAATATATCGCAAAACTCAATATCGACGTCATTGATATCGGCGTTCCCGTTATTTCAATGCACGCTCCTTACGAACTTATTTCAAAGGCTGACCTTTATTCAACTTACGAAGCATTCGTTGCGTTTATCAAATAATTATGACCGCTAAAGAAAGATTTTTAAAATACGTAAAATACGATACGACGTCTTGCGAGAGTAGTCAGTCTTGTCCAAGTACGAGCGGACAAACCGTTTTACTTAAAGTTTTATATGAAGAACTTTTAAGTATGGGTGTTGATGCAAAAATGGATGAAAACGGCTACGTAACCGCAAAAATTCCTAAAAATACAGACTCAACGGTTGGCGTGTGCTTTATTGCTCACGTCGACACTTCGCCTGCCGTAAGCGGAAAAGACGTCAATCCGATTTGTGAAGTTTATAGGGGTGGAGACGTCGTTTTGAAAAACGGTTTGACCATTTTAGAAAAATACAATCCCGATCTTAAAAAATATCTTGGTAAAGAACTTATCGTAACCGACGGGAACACTTTGCTCGGCGCGGACGATAAGGCGGGCGTGGCTGAAATTATGACAGCCGTCGAAACGCTGGTTAGCAACCCGTCTATAAAGCGTGGCGACGTTTATATTGCATTTACTCCCGACGAAGAAATCGGCAGGGGAACGGATAAGTTCAATCTTAAAGATTTTGGCGCGGATTTCGGTTATACGATAGACGGTGGAGCGCTCGGTGAAATAGAATACGAAAATTTTAATGCAGCGTCGCTTACGCTTACTATAAACGGCGTAAGTATTCATCCGGGTAGCGCTAAAAACGTAATGAAAAACGCCGTTGATTTATTCTGCGAATTTCACTCGCTTTTACCTGAAAAAATGCGCCCCGACGCTACGAGTGGGTACGAAGGCTTTTATATGGCGGACGAAATAAGCGGTGGAATTGAAAGTCTTACCTGTAAATATATTATAAGAAACCACGACAAGCAAAAATTTGCCGAAATGAAAGATTACGTTTTAAACGCCGTAGATTTTCTCAACAAAAAACACAGTGAAAACACTTTCGTCGCTTGTATAAAGGACAGTTATTATAATATGTCCGAAATTATTGAAGATAATTTTCATTTAATAGAAAACGCGATTACCGCAATGAAAAAAGCGGGCGTAGAACATAATATAATTCCCATTAGGGGCGGAACGGACGGAGCAAGACTTTCGTTTGAGGGGTTACCTTGTCCAAATCTTTCTACGGGCGGTTATAATTTCCACGGAAAGAGAGAGTTTATACCGTCGTTTGCGCTTGAAAAGATGGTTGAAGTTATTTTAAATCTCGTCGAGATTTATTCAAAATAAGAGGAACTATGAGTTTACTTGATACCGTCAAGACGACGGAAGACGTTAAAAAACTTAAAATTGAACAACTTCCAACTCTTGCGGATGAGATTAGGGAAAGGATAACCGACGTGGTAAAAACTAACGGCGGTCATTTGTCGTCTAATCTCGGCGCGGTTGACGCTATCGTTGCTTTACATTACGTTTTTGATTTTCCTAAAGATAAATTAATTTTCGACGTTGGGCATCAAAGTTACGCGCATAAGATTTTGAGCGGTAGAAACGAGCAGTTTCCAACTATAAGGCAAAAAGACGGTTTAAGCGGATTTCCAAACGTTTTTGAAAGCGAATACGACGCTTTTTGCGTAGGACACGCAGGTAATTCCATTTCGGCGTGTTTAGGGTATTGCTCGGCAAGAGATACGCTTGGCGAAGATTATTCGGTAATAGATTTCGTTGGCGACGCGTCGTTTTTTAACGGCGAAAACTTGGAAGCCCTTATTTCAAGCAGTAAAAAACCCTCTAAAATGATTATCATTTTAAATGATAACGGAATGTCGATTTCTAAAAACGACAACGGCTTGTATAGGTTTATTTCGTCCTGTACCACAAGAAAATCCTATAAAAAACTCATGAGATTTGCTGATAAAACTATGGGTTGGAACTTTATAGGTCGAGCCTTAAAGAAATTTAAAAATTTTATAAAGGTGTCGTTAAATCATCAATCAGCCGTCGAGTCTTTAGGGTTTAAATATTTGGGCGTTTTTGATGGACATAACGTAAAGGGTTTAGTAAAAATCTTAACTAATATTAAAAACTCGGGCGAAACCGTGTTGCTTCATTTAAAAACCGTAAAGGGAAAAGGCGTTACTGACGCGGAAAATAATCCGTCTTACTATCACGGAGTCGGCTCGCAACTTAAAAACGGCGTTAGCGCGTTTTCTTCGGCGGTAAGCGGAATTTTGGAAAGGGCAGCGAAAAACGACAAAGCCGTAACCGCGATTTGCGCGGGTATGAAAGACGGCACGGGGCTTGCCGAGTTTGCCGAAAAATATCATAATAGGTTTTTCGACGTTGGAATTGCTGAAGAACACGCCGTAACGTTTTCGGCAGGACAGGCAATAGGCGGTTTAAAACCCGTAGTTTGTATATATTCTACTTTTTTACAAAGGGCTTACGATCAAATAATGCAAGACGTTTGCTTGCAAAATTTACCCGTTATATTTATGATAGACAGAGCGGGCGCAGTTGGCGCTGACGGAGCAACTCATCAAGGATTATTTGACTTGTCTTATTTGAGAAATATGCCAAATATGAGCGTTTTTTCGCCTAAAGATACTGAAGAACTTGAAAATATTTTTAACTACTGTTTAAAACTTGGAACGCCTTGCGCTATTAGATATCCTAACGGACAGAACGCCGAATTTGAAACCCATACGGATATCAATCAGTCTTTATGGGAAGTTTTCGGAGAGGGTGAAAACGTTATTCTGGCTGTTGGGCCAAGAACTTTAAGGCTTGCTTTTGCCGTTCAAAAACGTTTTGAAGGTAAGGTGCAAGTTGTCAATGCAAGATGTGTTAAACCCGTCTATAAGTCGTTTATTGACAGTTTGGAGAATAAAAACGTTATAGTTTTAGAAGAAAACGTTAATGGTGGATTCGGTAGTGAAATTTTAGAAACAGTTTGCGAAAATAAAATTAACTGTAATCTTCATATTAAGTGTTTTCCAGACAAATTCGTCGCGCATGCAACCGTTTTAGATCAGTTTTTAGAAGCGGGGCTTACGGAAGACGAAATTGAAAAGTTATTAAAGTTATAAAAACGTGGCTTGCCGAAATTTTTTTTGGCAAGCCCTTATTTTTTTTCAAATTATATTGACATTATATTAATTATAAGTTAAAATAATATAGTATTATGCTAATCCAAGAAGAAATTCTTTTTTAGATTTTACAATTATTAAATTTACGGGAGGATGCGGTATGAACGCAATTATTAACTCCCTGCTTTTAGCATCAACGTTTGATCCGCTTGCAATCATTATTTCGGTTGCTTGCGCAGTAGTTGGTATCATTATAGGCGTTTTAATCGGAGCAGTCGTTTCTAACAAGATAAGAAATGCAAAAATAGGTTCCGTAACGGAAATAATCGCTAAAATGAAAGAAGACGCAGAGCAAGAGTGTAAAGCGATGAAAAAAGAAGCGGCACTTGAGGCTAAGGAGCAGGAAATCAAACTCCGCCACGACTTTGAAAGGGAAACCAGAGAAAAGCGTAGCGAACTTCAAAAAATTGAACAAAGGCTTGACCAAAGAGACGAACTTTTAACTAAAAAAGAAAGTAATAACCTTAAAAAAGCCGAAGAACTTGACCAAGTTAAAAAAGACCTTGACAAAAAAATTCAGTCAATCAATGCAAAACAAGAGAAGATTGATAAAGAGTACGAAAGCGTTATTGCAAAACTCGAAGAAATTTCAGGTCTTACAAAAGAAGAAGCCAAAAAACAACTTACCGATTCTATTATCGACGAAACCCGTCGCGACGTTGCAATTCAAGTGAGAAATCTTGAACAAGAGGCAAAAGACGAAGCGACTAAAAAAGCAAAAGACATTATAAGTCTTGCAATTCAAAAATGTTGTACCGACCACGCTTCAGAAATTACCGTATCAGTCGTGCCACTTCCTAACGACGATATGAAAGCGCGTATTATCGGTAGAGAAGGAAGAAACATCCGTACCCTTGAAAACGCAACGGGTATCGAACTTATTATTGACGACACTCCGGAAGTCGTTATTCTTTCCGGCTTTGACCCCGTAAGGCGTGAAGTTGCAAGGTTATCTCTTGAAAAACTCATTGCAGACGGTAGAATACATCCAGCGAGAATTGAGGAGACCGTCGAGAAAGTTAAAAAAGAACTCGACGTTCAAATAAAAGAAGCCGGCGAAGCCGCAATGTTTGAAGCAGGGCTTTTCGGTATTCACCCCGAACTTATTAAACTTTTAGGTAGACTTAAGTTTAGAACGAGTTACGGTCAAAACGTACTTCAGCACTCTTTAGAAGTTGCTCATTTAGCAGGTCTTATGGCTGCCGAACTCGGCGTCGACGTAAACCTTGCAAAACGTGGCGGACTTTTACACGATATCGGTAAGGCCGTTGACTTTGAAGTTGAAGGAACTCATATTCAAATCGGCGTAGACCTTGCAAAGAAGTATAAAGAGAGCAAAAACGTAGTCAACTGTATTCAAGCGCACCACGGCGACGTCGAGCCAAAGTGTATCGAAGCAGTTTTAGTACAAGCGGCTGACGCTATTTCGGGCGCAAGACCGGGCGCAAGACGCGAAACGAACACAAACTACATCAAGCGTTTAGAACAACTTGAGAACATTTCGGCAGGTTTTGCAGGCGTTGAAAAGGCGTATGCAATTCAAGCGGGTAGAGAAGTTAGAGTAGTTGTTAAACCTGAACAAATCGACGACAGTCAAGCAATGTTCTTGGCTAAAGATATTGCTAAAAAGATTGAAAGCGAACTTGAATATCCGGGTCAAATTAAGGTCAACGTTATTAGAGAATGGCGTTGCGTAGAATACGCTAAATAATTAACTAACTGCCGTTGCTTTTTGCGACGGCAGTTTTATAAATATTATGGAAAAGAAAGTAATAAGCGGAATTGAAGTTGAAATTTATAAAAAGAAGGTTAAAAACTTACGAATTAAGGTTGCAAACGGCAAAGTTGTTATGACCGTTCCTTATTTAATGCCCGAAAGCAAGTTCGTTTCCCTGTTTAATTCTAAACTTGACTGGGTAAAGAAACATTTAAAAAACAAAAAGCCAAACAAACCGCCGTTTACTTATAAAAGCGGAGAAGAATTTTATCTGTTTGGCGAAAAAGTAAAGTTAAGGGTAGAGATTTCACCTAAAAAGCAATTTTACTTGTACGACGGCGAATTGATACTGTTCGTTAAAAATATTGATACGCAAACCGTTAAAAACGATTTTGAAAACGCATTGAAAAATATTCTTTTAGAAAAGTCTAAACCTTATTTTGAAAAATGGGTAAGGTTGACGGGGTTAAAACACCAAAAAGTTCGTATTCATAAAACCTTGTCAAGATGGGGCAGTTGCAACGTTAAAACCCGTAATATTAACCTTTCGTTATATCTTGCAAATTTACCGCTTAGTTGCATTGATTACGTCGTTTTACACGAACTTTGCCACTTGCAAGTGGCTAATCACGGACAAGACTTTAAAGCCCTTTTATCAAGATATATGCAAGGATGGGAACTTGTAAAAGCGTACATGCGAGATAACGCTGAAAATTTTAGACTTAAACTTGATTAAATGGCAAAAATCGACTTATAGGCGGACCTTTTGTTAAAATCTAAACGAGTTGACGAATCGTCTACGGCAAAAATGGACTATTGCGTTGCGTAAACTAATTATATTTGTTATAATTTACGCAAGATTTTTGGAGAGTTATTATGAACAACTACGGTTTAGCACTAAAAATTTTAAGAAAGAGATTTTCGCTAACACAGTCCGAACTTGCAGAAAAAATCGGGGTTTCTAACCATGCGGTTAGCAAGTGGGAAAACGGTATAAACCAGCCCGACGTTTCTATATTGCAATCAATTTGCGCTTTGTTTAACGTAACGATGGACGATTTTTTGCGTTTGGCTTCGGGGGAGTCTGAAGAAAGCGTTTTCAATAAAGATAAAAACGAAAATAACAGCGAAGAAAAAAGTCAAAAAGCAAACGGCAACGGCTTTAACTTTAAAACGTTAATCTATATTATGATTTGCGCGTGTTTTGTAAGCATTGTTGTTGGAACGATTTTTCTAATTCGCGGTTGTGTTAAAGGTAGAGATGAAGACGATGGCGGAGCGCCGGAAATTGGCGAATCGTTAGAACTTGGAGAACAAATCAAAGGCACTCAAACCGAATTTTTAAACAGCGTAAACTCTGCAATTTCTTTAACCGACGGAATTAGCGAATACGACGTTGTCGGCTCATTAAAGCAAGACGATACGACCACCGTTTCAATATCGTATAAGTTGGTCGTTGATAAAAAGAGCGGTTCAATAATAAAATATTACGTAAATTCGCCTTACGAAGAAATTGAAGCGTACACCGATTTTGATTACGTTTACACAACGCAATACGGCGAAAAAGTGCGTCTTGGCGCGTCGGCGATTGATTTGTCTGGTTATATAGAAGATTTAGAAAAACCCTATGCGAAAACCGATATAACCGAAATTAAGGCGTATAAAAAAGGGTATACCACGCAGTACGTTTTCGGCTTTACGGAAGACTACGCTTTAGCCGAGTTAAAAGAGTTTTTAGAAGAATTAAACGGCGTAATTTTAAGAGATTGTAGCGGTTATTTAGTAATGTCAAGCGGTGGAATGAGCGAACGCATAACCTTAAGTTTTACTTATCAAGGCAAAGACTACGATTTTACCGCTACGAGACAGTTAAATAAAAATTCGACTTTCACTTTCCCTAATTTTTCAGAATATAAAGCAGGCGAAAACGTTGAAAACGCGTGCGTGGAGATTGAAAATCTTTTGTCGGTTGCTAAAGGTTTAAATACTTATACCAAAGTTCTATCTAAAAACGGCTCGGAAATTGTAACGGCTAAAGTAAACGGTACGCCAAATAAAACTGCCGTTTTTAATATAAGCAATAGACCGATTTATTTTGCAAACGGCAAAATTTACGATATTTCGTCAAATTACGACGGTAGTTTTCCTTATTATAAAGTAATGAGTTTCGACGACTTTTATTCGCAAGTAACGAGTGGCGTTAGATATAAATCGCTTTTAAATTTAGATTTTTCGATTTCGAGTAGTTTTGTTGAAACAATTTTTAAAAGTCAAAACGGCGAAGTTACCGATTATACAATTTATTTAAGCGAAAGCGGTATAGATTATTTTGACGATCAATTCGGCATTTATCTTTATAAAAATTCAACGGTTAAAATTATCGTTTCGGCGAAAGGCGAAAGTTTAACTAAAATTGAACTTATTGACGACGACGAAACGAGTTATAAATTAGCGCTCGATAAAACGGCTACGATAATCTTGCCCGATTTTTCGTCTTACGGGGCGCTTATAGACGGTACTAACGTAATTTCTAACGTAAAAACTACAAATGTAGATCAGTATGAATTTTGCGCCGAAGCGTTTGTTGATAAAGATACGGGCGACGTTTATACTTTTGACGACGTAACTGTAAGAAAATACGATAAAAATCACGAATTAATAAGAGAATATGCAGTTTCTTATCCGTCGGGTTGGTGCATAGGAAAATTGCTTGGTATCGACTGGAATTATATCTATTATTCGGTGTTTGACGACTATTCTCGCGATTTCTATGACGACAACGCTGTGTATTCGTTAAATTTGACAACGGGAGAGTGTTTGCGTATAGCGACGAACTATTCATATACGCAAATACCTGTTTGCGCCGTAAACGGTGTTGTTAAGTATGAAAATTACCATAACGGACTTATTTTTGACGGCGAATACGATTGGGATTTTATCTATTTTGATAGCGCGAATAATATACTCGTTGTAAGAAATATAATAGACGGCGACGAATATATCGGCGCTTACGATTACGATACCGATACGTTCAAAAAGGAAAAGAACGAATATATTTCGCAAGAGTGGCTATGTGGCGAAGGATATTACCGTGAGCAAGGCGAAGACGATATCGTAGGTAAGTATTTTTCTTATGCAAACATAGGCAATTCGAGTGTTAATTTTGAATATTTAAAAGTTGTAGACCGTCACCCAAATAGGTACTATGAATTTGAAATTGACGCAAAGTGGCAAATAGTAAAAGATACGGCAAAATATACCTTTACAACGTTTGGCGTGTATGAAAAGAGTACGGGAAATTTCGTTTATTTTCCACGAAAGGCAGAATATAGGTTTTTTAACGGTGGGGTACACGTTTGGGATTCGGGATTAAACTTTTTCTTAGACGATATGTTTTGGTACACCTTTTACGTTTAAAAAATAATCGGGGCAAGTAACGTTGCCCCGATTTTAATAAAATTTTAAAAAGCAGTTTTAAACAGTTGAAAAATTTTTAAATATGTTGTATAATTCAAAAAGTCGTCGAGGTGTAGCGCAGTTTGGTAGCGCGCTTGGTTCGGGACCAAGAGGCCGTGGGTTCAAGTCCCGTCACCTCGACCAAAAATACGGAAAGACCTAAAATGGACTTTCCGTATTTTTTGTATAAGACGGGACTTGAACGGCTGGGAAGTCGCAAACTAACGCATTACTTTTTATTTGAAAAATAAAAGGTTTTATGGTATAATTATTGTATCCAAATAAAAGGCGGTGATAATATGAATTTTTTAGTAACAGAAAGAATTATTGATTTTACAGACAAATTCATTTCTAAGTCGCAATATACCGTACAAACAGAAGGACACAAAGATTATTTAGGAAAAGTTTACACTGCTGATTACG
>JAFTKX010000037.1 GCA_017453045.1 Clostridia bacterium
AATTATTATTTGCATTTAAATTTAGGTTATCGTTTTAACGCAGTCGATACCTGCGGTATGCTTATACTCTCCCTTTTCTACCCAGTCGAATCCGGAACACCCCCGTATTTATTTTTAGGTTATATTTCGCCTTGCGGTTAATATCACTTTTATTATATCATTTCTCTACCCGAAAAGCACTCGTTTTCGGGTAGAAAATTACAAATTACATAATATATCCAAGCAAGCACAAAGCCGTAGGCATTAGATATATCGCTAAAATTACTACAGCGCCAAGACAAAGTGAAATTATTTGGCAAACGCCGTCGAAATTTTTAAACGCGTTTATTTTTTTATTAAAAATCAAATACAACGCTAAAGTGATTAAACCAACAAAAAGAACGGCAATACCGAAGTTTAAACCCGACGGAAAATAATCTACTTCAATTATATTTTCACCCGACTTTAGTTCTATCGCCAAAAAACCGTTCAATGAAAAAGCGTTTGCTTTTTTACCGTTGACTTTTACTTTATAACCTTCGTCATATAAAAAACTCGTAAATAAAGAGTCGCCGTCTTTTGCGACTATTTTACCGCTTAATTTATCCTTTTTTACAGTAAAATCTCCGGCTATAAGTTCGTTAACGGTAGTTTTAAGCAAGTCGTTATCGACCGAAAACACCCCGAAAGAGTTTGCGTAAACATCTTTTTGTAAATACACTTCGACGACTACTTTACAGTTTGAAAAATCGCCTAAATACATAACGCCGTTTTTAGATTTCGTTGGATAAGAATAATAAGTAGTCTTTCTTCCGCTTTTTAAAACAGAAACTTTTGAAATCGAATCGTTAGTATGCTCTTTTAAAGCGTTTGAATACTCGTCGAAACAGTCGAAATACAGCGACTTATTCCCAACTATTTGTATTTCGTAAGTAATTTTTCCGTTTCCGCTTTGACTTACAATTTTAAAATCGTTTCGAGCCTTTGCGGTTGACTGTTCACTTAAATCGGAAACGTTAGTTAAATTCATATATTTATAATCTTGATAAAGTCCGCTTTTACCCGTAAGCCTTGTAAACAACTCGTCTTGAATTTGCCAACGTGGCAATGTGTTATCGCTTTGGTTTTTACCGCTTTTTGAAATTAAAAAAGCAGTTGGAAAAAGCAAATCGTTTTTTATTATTGATAAATTGTCAGTTTCTATATACGCCGATTGAACGTATCTACGCACGGTGTATTTATGCCTTAAAAGAGCGTCGGTAAAAACAGTTCCGCCGTTAGAACCCGTTTCCATCCAGTACGACGAATAGCCGAGTTCTTTTAAGGCTCGCATAGTACTTTCGCGGTTTAACGAAGTATAGTGCGTTATACTATTGTACCCCATTGCGCCGATTAAATTTACGTCAAAATATTTTTCGTGCATTTTTACGCGGTAAAAATCGTCGTCTTCTATAAGTCCGTCAAGTTCAAGAGCCAAGTTAAAACCGCTTACGTCGTTTGACGGAGCAATCATATAAACGTTAGTTGAAAACCATACTTCAGCAACACAAAGTAGGGCTATAACACCGTAAAACGCATATTTTTGAATAATTTTAAATTTTAAAAGAACATAAATCGCTATTGAAAATACGAGCGGTAAGACGTAATAGGTAAGTAAAGATTTTAAGGAATTTTCATCTCCCCAAAGCGAAAACGCATAACTCGTTAAATTATCTTTATTTACTTTGTAATAGTTTACGCTGTAAAAATTTATTACTACCGCAGTTACGATAGCGAGGCACGAAACTGCTATTTTTACCCACTTTTTCACGGCGACAGACTTTTCGCTTTCGTTTAAAACGTTTGAAATACCTTTAGTTGCTAACGTTAGTCCGATTGCTATCGTTATAAAACCGTATCTCGTTGGAAACGCCATATAATCGTAAGTTTGCCACGCAGCCGCTATCGGCTCGATAAAAACGGGAAAAAGTAAAAGTAAAAATAAAATTTCAAACTGCTCTACTTTTTTGTTTTTAGCAAAACTTAATATAAACGGAAATACGATAAGCAAACTCAAAAAAGTTGGGAGCGACGTATAAAGATTTGGAAAAAAGTTTTCGTTTAATAAATTTTGTACTACGTTTCCGCCACGCATTGATTTTAAATATTGCAAAAAGGCAGGAATTATTACTACTGCGCTAAGCAAAGCCGAAACGCAAGAACTTATTATAAAATTCTTTGCAAACGATTTACTCGCCGACTTATTTAATATAATATATACGCTCGCGTAAAGGCATATAAAAATTATTACCGCCCAACTTAAATAAAAATGGAATAACACGCAAGCAAATAGACTAACGATATACAAAATTGGAGATTTTTCTTCGGTTAAAAGTTTAAGCCCTAACAAAAGTAGTGGAAAAACGTAAAGGGTGTCGAGCCAAGAAAGTATTTGATAATACATAAGCGACCAACCCGAAAAGGCGTAAAGGACGCTTACTGTTACCACGACGACGGGCGAAGCGTTTTTTATTTCGCTTTTTAGCCAAAACCCGAAAGTTAGCGAAGATAGCGCAAGTTTTAGCGCAACCATTATATTTACTGCAACGGCGATTTTGCTCTTTTCAAAAAAAGCGATAATATAGGTAAACGGACTTGACAGGTTGAAAAAATACACCCCAAAAAAGTTCATACCTCCTGCGTTTTCAAGAGAAAGCCACAAGTCGCTTTTTCCACAAAGAACGTCTTTAAACTCGCAAAAGAGCGGTATGGTTTGTTGACACGTATCGCACCAAGCGATTGAAAGATCTCCGAACGGATAAATATTATTAAGTTTGAAAATTATCCCGATAAGCAGTAAAGATATAAAAAAACCGAATACGGGATAAATCTTTTTTAAAACTTGCATATTAGCCCCAGTTTTTTATATCTCTTTCCATATTTCTCTTTAAATCTCTCTCTTTTAAAGATTGCTTTTTGTCGTAAGTATGTTTACCCTTGCAAAGCCCCACTTCCATCTTTATAAGCGAGCCTTTAAAGTATAATTTTAAGGGAACGAGCGTGTAACCTTTTTCATTTACCTTGCCTATAAGTCGATTAATCTCACTTTTATGGAGTAAAAGCCTACGCTCTCTACGACTGTCTTTAGTGTTGTAAGCGCCTGCCTTATCATACACGGCAACGTGCATACCTTTGACTAAAAGTTCGCCGTTGTAAATTGAACAGTAAGCGTCTTTTAAGTTGACGTTTCCTGCCCTTATAGACTTAACTTCACCACCGTCGAGATTTATACCCGCTTCGTAAGAGTCTTCTATAAAATATTCAAATCTTGCTTCTCTATTTTCAGTTATGATTTTCATAATAATATTTTAATGCCATTTAGTTTATTTTGCAAGCGTTATAACTCATTTTATTTTATATAAAATAATAAATTCCGTTCTTCTTGACGAAAGGTCTACTCTCAAAACGCCTACCCTCACTTTTTCGCCTAAAGCAAAAGAGTGTTTTGACGACGAAAGTTTATACGACTTTTGATCAAACTCGTAATTTCCGCGCGGTAAATCTTCAAGTTTGGTTATTCCCTCAACAGAGTTTTCAAGTTCGGAAAATACTCCGAACGCCGTAACGCCACTAATTACTGCGTCAAACTCTTGCCCTATAAAGTTTTCCATATATTTTGCTTTATAAAGGTCGTCTACCGTTCTTTCTATCTCTGTTGCCCTTTTCTCTCTTTCGGACGTTTGTTTTGCCATTTCATAAATAAAGTCCCCGTATAAGTCGTTTATCGCAACTATATCGCCGTCTAATACGTGTTTTAAAACTCTATGAACGATTAAATCGGGGTATCTTCTGATAGGCGAAGTGAAATGACAATAACATTTGCTTGAAAGACCAAAATGCCCCAAGTTTTCGGGATAATAACTCGCCTTTTGCATTGAACGGAGCATAACTTTATTTACGAGAGAATAAAAAGGTTTATCTTTAATTCTTTCTAACACGTTTGCATAGTCGCTTGGTCTTGCGTTTTCGGGACGCCACCTTACGCTAACGCCTAACACTTTTAAAAATTCAACGAAAGCCGTCGCCTTTTCGACGGTAGGTTTTTCGTGTACGCGATATAAAATGGGTAATTCTTGAAAAAATGCAAATTCAGCAACCGTTTCGTTTGTAAGAACCATAAATTCTTCGATAATCTTATACGCCCTTTTACTCTCTCTTGGATTTACTGAAATTTCTCCGTTATTATAAGTTATATGCGACTCCTTAACGTCTAAATCAACGCTACCGCGCTCGTCTCTTTTTTTACTTAAAATTCGTTGAAGTTCACCCATAAGAATAATCATAGGATAAACGTCTTTACAATCGTTTATTACGCTTTCGTCGCCGTCGAGCATTGCTTGAACTTTAGTATAGGTTAAACGCCTTTTTGAAGTGATTACAGATTTTACTATTTGCCTATCTATGACTTCGCCACTATTGTCTATTTCCATTATACAAGAAAGCGTAAGCCTAACTTCCCCTTCGTTTAAAGAGCAAATACCGTTTGAAAGTTCCATTGGGAGCATAGGTAAAACTCTATCGGGGAAATATACGCTCGTCGAACGATTTAAGGCTTCGTCGTCGATTGCAGTTTTGGGTTTAACGTATTCGGAAACGTCGGCAATATGCACGCCGAGTTTATAGTTTCCGTTTGTAAGTTTTTCAACTTCAACGGCGTCGTCAAAGTCTCTCGAATCCTCGCCGTCGATAGTTACAATAAGCCTATCTGAAAAATTTAACCTGCCTATAAGTTGATTTTCGCCGACTTTTTGAGATATTTTTGAAACTTCAGACAATACTTTTTTTGAAAATTCTTCTTCAAACCCGCTACCCTTTATAAGAGAATTTTCTTCGGCGAAAAGGTCGTTTTTCTTGCCGAACACTTCTAAAACTTTTCCGTCGGGACTATAACCTTTAAAGTAACCGATAATTTTTACTAAAACTTTATCGCCCGATTTTGCGTTTAAAGTAAACTCGTTTTTAATATAAACGTCTTCAAAAAAGTTTTTATCGTCGGGACGAACGAAAGCCTTTCCCCTATCCTTGTAAAACGTTCCGCTTAAAGTTTGAATACCGCGTTTTAAAATTTTGACTACTTCGGCTTCGTCGGAACTACCTTTTATAGAATTTTCAACTTTTCGAACCAAAACCTCGTCGCCGTGCAAAGCACCGTTTAAGTTGCGGTTTGGAATAAAATAGTCTTTCCCATCATTTTCCGGAATTAGAAAAGCAAAGCCCTTTTCGTTTCCGCGTAGCGTACCTTTTATTAAGTCGGAAAATTCAACGGCAAAATAGACGCCGTCTAAAAAAACGATTACGCCGTCGTCTTCGAGCGAGTTCAAAATTTTAAGTATCGACTTCTGCTCAAACGGTTTTTGCGCTTGTAAAAGGGCGAATATTTTTTTAGGAGAAATTCTTTTCCATTCTCCCGATATGAAATTTTCTTTTATTACGTTATATAAATTCATAGTTTTTTCTTTAAATATATTAATGATTAAGGTAAAACGCTATGCAAAATTGACACCCTTAAAAAAATAAGGCTTGCCATTACAGCAAGCCTTTCTTTCTAATTCATTAAGCGTTGAAAACAACAAGACAAAATAAAACCATAAATACAGCCATTACCGCTACTGCGATTACGGTGAGTTTACGAAGTTTACTTTCTAAAGTTTTACCTTTGTTTTTGCCATAGAAAGTTTCTTGTTGACCGCCAAGAGCGCCGATACCGTTAGAGTTGCTTTGTTGAAGCATTACAACGATAATAAGGAAAATTGCGCAAAGAACAGATATTATAAGGCTTGGAATACAAATTGCAAGTATTACTTCCCATTTTAAGCCCCAAGATAAAAGATTGAATAACATATTATATCTCCAAATAATTTAATTATAATCAAGCAATAGTTATTTTAACATAAACTTTTAAGTTTAGCAACTGTTTTTAGACAGTTTTTACTTAAAAAGCCATATTTATTTTACTATTAACGATTTACCCGTCATTTCTACGGGTTGTTCTTCGCCCATAACTTCTAAAAGCGTGGGGGCAACGTCAGCAAGAACTCCGCCTTCGCGAAGGGTTACGTCTTTAAACTGCTCGCTAACCAAGATAAACGGAACGATATTCGTTGTGTGAGCGGTAAACGGCGAACCGTCTACGTCAATCATTTTATCCGCGTTGCCGTGGTCTGCGGTGATTATACAACTACCGCCCTTATTAAGTACGGCGTTCGTGATTTTTTCAATACAAGTTTCAACCGTTTTAACGGCGGTAACTGCAGCGTCGATAACGCCCGTATGTCCAACCATATCGCAGTTTGCATAGTTTAAAATAATAACGTCGAATTTATCGCTCTCGATTTCTTCCAAAACCTTATCGGTAACTTCAAACGCGCTCATTTCAGGTTTTAAATCGTAAGTTGCAACCTTTGGAGACGGAATTAAATCTCTAAACTCGTTCTTTTCGGGCGCTTCAACGCCACCGTTAAAGAAAAACGTTACGTGCGCGTATTTTTCAGTTTCGGCAATACGAAGTTGAGTATAGCCTTTATCCGACAAATATTTACCGAGAGTATTGTTCATCTCTTGCTTTCCAAACGCTATTTTTGCGTTTTTGAAAGTTTCGTCGTATTTAGTAAAACCGATATAGTTAAGACCTAAATAGCCGGTTTTTCTTTGGAAACCGTCAAAACTTTCTTCGGTAAACGCTCTCGTAATTTCTCTCGCTCTGTCGGGACGGAAATTAAAGAATATTACCGAATCTCCCTTTTCGATAAGACCTACCGCTTTGCCGTTTTCTAATACGTTGGTAGGAAGAATAAACTCGTCGGTTTCGCCTTTTGCGTAACTTTGTTCAACCGCTTCTACTGCCGAGTTAGCCGTTACGCCGTTGCCGACTGTTAAACAGTCGTAAGCCTTTTCAACCCTTTCCCAACGGTTATCTCTATCCATAACGTAATATCTTCCGCCGACGGTTGCAATTTTTCCGCATCCGATTTTTGCAATTTCTTCTTCGAGTTCTTTAACGAAATCAATTCCGCTTGACGGTGGAACGTCGCGTCCGTCCATAAAGCAATGAACGAAAACTTCGCTTAAACCCCTTTTCTTTGCCATATCGAGCAAAGCGTAAAGGTGTGTGTTATGACTGTGTACGCCACCCGACGACAAAAGACCGTAAAGGTGAAGTTTTTTGCCATTTACTTTGGCGCTGTCCATTACTTCTTTTAAACCTTCGTTTTCAAAAAAGTCGCCGTCTTGTATCGCTTTGGTAATTCTCGTTAAGTCTTGATAAACTATTCTACCCGCGCCCATATTAAGATGACCAACTTCGCTGTTTCCCATTTGTCCGTCGGGAAGACCAACTGAAAGTCCGCTTGCGCCTATCGTGGTAGAAGGATATTTTGCCATAAGCGCGTCGATAACGCCCATATTTGCAAGGTGTATTGCGTTTCCGTTATCTTTTTTACCAAAAGCGTAACCGTCCATAATAAAAAGACATACCGGTCTTGTTTTCATTTTATACTCCTTTTATACGAATTTTAGGGGCGATAAAATCGCCCCTCTTAATTATTTTGCGTATTATTTATTATAGTTTACGATAATTGAGAAGTCTTGAGCCTTTAAAGACGCTCCGCCGATAAGACCGCCGTCGATTTCTTCTTCAGCCATAAGTTCCTTGCAGTTTTTAACGTTCATAGAACCGCCGTATTGAATTCTCGTTTTTTCAGCGATGCTTCTATGGAACTTTTTAGCCAAAAGGTGTCTAATGTAACCGATTGTGTTATTAGCGTCGGTTGCGGTTGCTGTTTTACCCGTACCGATAGCCCAAACTGGTTCGTAAGCGATAACGATTTTATCAAAATCTTTAGCCTTAAATCCCTTAAGACCTTCAACGATTTGTTTTTCTAAAACTTTTTCAGTAAGACCTGCTTCTCTTTCCGCTTCGGTTTCGCCTACGCAAACGATAGGTTTAATTTTAGCGTCTAAAGCGGCTTTAGTTCTCTTGTTTACGGTTTCGTCGGTTTCGCCGAAATATTGTCTTCTTTCGCTGTGTCCGATAATAACGTAATCAACTTTGAGTTCTTTAAGCATAGTAGCGGAAATTTCGCCTGTAAACGCGCCAGATTCCGCCCAATGAACGTTTTCTGCGCCGATTTTAATGTTAGTACCCTTTGCTGCTTTTTTTGCAGTTTGGATATTAGTGAAAGGAACGCAAAGAACGACGTCGCAATCAGCGTCCTTTACAAGTGGAGCAAGTTCGCAAATCATAGCCTTGGTTTCAGCCATGGTTTTATTCATTTTCCAGTTGCCTGCGATAATAGGTTTTCTCATTTTAATCTCCTTGAAACAATTATATTGTTTCTATATAAATTTTTTCCTGTATTATTTTAACATTATTTTAATTATATTGCAATCGTTTTAAATAAAAAAGTGCGGTTTTAACCGCACTTTAATATCAATTTTAGTCTAAATCGTTAAGACATTCGATACCGGGAAGTTTCTTTCCTTCAAAAAGTTCAAGCGACGCTCCGCCACCGGTAGAAATATGAGTCATTTTATCTGCGTAACCAAGTTGAGCAACTGCAGCGGCAGAGTCTCCACCACCGATAATAGTCGTTGCGCCTTCGCAAGCCGCCATAGCGTTTGCAATAGCGTTCGTTCCTGCCGCTAAAGTTGGGTTTTCAAATACGCCCATAGGTCCGTTCCAAATAACAGTTTTAGCGCCCTTTAACGCCTCAGCATAAAGTTCTCTAGTCTTAGGACCGATATCGCAAGATTCCATATCAGGTTCAAATTCGCCAACGTTTCTTACAACTACGTCGATAGGCGCGTCGATAGGATTTGGAAAATCTTTAATTTGTACGCCGTCAACAGGAAGAAGAAGTTTTTTGCCTGCTTCTTTAGCCTTTGCCATCATTTGTAAGCAGTAGTCAATCTTGCTTTCGTCTACCATAGACGCTCCAACTTCATAGCCTTGAGCCTTTAAGAAAGTGTAAGCCATACCACCGCCGATAATAAGAGTGTCGCACTTGTCTAAAAGGTTAGAAATAACGTTGAGTTTATCGGCAACCTTTGCTCCGCCAAGAATTGCTACGAAAGGTCTTTGTGGATTTTCTAAAGACGCAGCCATAACTGAAAGTTCCTTTTCAATAAGGAATCCGCAAACAGCAGTTTTTACAAGACCGTATTCTACGATCGCAGCGGTAGACGCGTGCGAACGGTGAGCAGTTCCGAAAGCGTCGTTTACGTAAATATCTGCAAACGCTGCAAGTTTTTTGCAGAAATCTTCGTGTTTCTTTTCTTCACCAGCATCAAAACGAAGGTTTTCAAGGAGTACGCATTCGCCATCCTTTAAAGCGGAAACTTTAGCGCAAGCGTCTTCGCCTACGATATCGGTAGCAAAAGCAACTTTTCCATCAAGAAGTTCGTTAAGTCTTTTAGCAACGGGCGCAAGCGTGAACTTTTTAACGTCGCCCTTTAAAGCCTTTGCGATGTATTCAGACTTTGCTACTTCTCTTTCGTTTTCAGGAAGCGCTTCAACTGCTTTCTTTTCCTTTTTGTTTAAGCCGAAACCTTCGGTGAAAACGTTGTGGGGCTTACCCATGTGCGAGCAAAGAATTACCTTTGCGCCGTGTTCCATAAGATACTTAATGGTTGGAAGCGCGCCGTTGATACGGTTTTCATCCGTGATAACTCCGTCTTTCATAGGAACGTTGAAATCACATCTTACGAGACATCTTTTGCCTTTTACGTCAACGTCTTTAATTGACTTTTTGTTCATTGTGTTACTCCTTATAAGAAATTTTTTATTAACGAAATTTATTTGGCGCGCGAAATTTCATCCTACGCCATATAACAGTTTACACAAATTTTAACTAAATGTCAATAAAAGTATTGCGTTTTGTAATAAAAGTTTTATTATAAAAACTTTTTACGCATTACGGCGGAGGTTTCTACCGACAAAACTTTTTCAAACGCCCCTACGAAAGGTAAAAAGATAAATGAACACAGCAAATTGAAAACCGTGTGGAAATTTGCTATCGCCCTACCTACCGTAGTTCCGTTTAAAAACAAAAGCGAAAGTTTATCGCCGAAAAAACAAAAGACGGGGAAAAATATTAGCGAACCTAAAAAATTAAATAACAAATTAAAATAAGCCGAACGGCGCGCTTTAGCAGATTTATTTAATGAAAGCAATACGACGATAACGCAACTTCCCACGTTTGAGCCGAGCGTTAAAAAAACCGAACTTTCAAAAGAAATAAGCCCTACGCTTGCAAACGTAACCATTACGCCCGTTACCGCAGACGAACTTTGAACGAGCGAAGTTAAAACAAGTCCGTTCAAAAACAAAACGAAAGGATTAGTTATTGCAAAGATTTTTTGAACTGCTAAATATCCGCTCATAGCGGTAATGCTTTTAGACAATATTGAAAGGCCCGAAAACAAAACGGCAAGTCCAAACATAGAATTTCCGAAGATTTTTAACTTGGAATTTTTACAAAAACCCGTCAATAAGCCGATTATCGAAGTAATAGCGCATATTATTTCTCCGCTAAACCCCGATAGAGATACAAGTTGTGCCGTTACGGTAGTACCGACGTTTGCTCCCATAATAATTGAAAACGACGAGCCAAGCGAGATTATGCCTTTTTCGACAAACTCAACCGACAGAACGCTAACTATTGCGCTACTTTGCGAAAGTCCCGCAAAAAATATTCCCGTTAAAAACGCTCCCGTCTTGCGTCCTGCAACGCGTTGAATTATGCGTTTTGACCTTTCGTTTTCTACAATTACGCTAATTTGACTAATGAGTTTTAGCCCGAATATAAAAAGAGAAACCCCACCCAAAGCCGTTAAAATTATTACAAACAATAGTCTACCCCTTTTTAAATTATGCTATTTTGCCTATAATAATGTTGTTATATAAATATTTGATTTTCAGTTTACTTTATTAAAAACGCTTGATATTCAAAATATAGTGTGATATAATAATGATTAGTATAAA